>JAYTUU010000032.1:0-34037 GCA_043744375.1 Rhodospirillales bacterium
TTGAATTTCTGCGCGATGTCGTTGGCGAGTTCGAGGTGCTGGCGCTGGTCGTCGCCGACGGGCACGCGGGTGGCGTGATAGACGAGGATGTCGGCGGCCATCAGGTTCGGATAGGTAAAGAGCCCGGTCGAAACCGCCTCGCGGTCTTTCCCCGCCTTCTCCTTGAACTGGGTCATCCGGTTCAGCCAGCCCATCCGCGCCACGCAGTTGAAAATCCACGCGAGCCGCAGATGCGCGTGCACGGCGGACTGGTTGAACAGGATATGCGCCTTCGGATCGATCCCACAGGCCAGCAGGCTTGCCGCCAGCTCGCGGGTTTGCTGCGCCAACTGCTTCGGGTCCTGCCAGACGGTGATGGCGTGCAGGTCGACCACGCAGTACAGACACTCGTGGCTCTGCTGAAGCGCCACCCAGTTCCGGACGGCACCGAGATAATTGCCCAGATGCGGAATGCCAGAGGGCTGGATGCCCGAAAAGATGCGCTGCATGTCACTCGGTCCATATAGAGAGGGATGGGCGTTGTCCGGCGGATTGCCGCGCTGGTCAACCCTGCCGCCCGCTCGCCAGTCCCCGGGCAATGGCCGGGGTGACGTGCGGGCACCGGCCCGGTAATCTGCCCGTCCAGGCAAGGGGAAATGACGTGCTGAAACTCGGTTACAAAGCGTCCGCCGAACAATTCGCGCCCGGCAAGCTGCTGGATTTCGGCATCATGGCCGAGGCGACCGGCTTCGACAGCGTGTTTATCAGCGACCATTTCCAGCCGTGGAAGCATACCGACGGGCATGCCCCGTTCTCGCTCGCCTGGCTCGGCGCGCTCGGCGCCCGCACCTCGCGCGTGCAGATCGGCACCTCCGTGCTCACCCCCACCTTCCGCTATCATCCCTCGATCGTCGCGCAGGCGTTCGGCACCCTCGGCGCGATGTTCCCCGGCCGCGTCGTCCTCGGCATCGGCACCGGCGAGGGTCTGAATGAGGTGCCCTCCACCGGCCAGCCCTGGCCCGAGTTCAAGGAGCGTTTTGCGCGCATGCGCGAAAGCGTCACGCTCATGCGCCGTCTCTGGAGCGAGGAGCGGGTCACCTTCGAGGGCCAGTTCTACCGCACCGAAAACGCCACCATCTATGACCGACCGGACCAGATGGTCCCGATCTACGTCGCCGCCGCTGGCGCGATGGTGGCGAAGTATGCCGGGCGCATGGGCGACGGCTTCATCTGCACCTCCGGCAAGGCGACCACGCTCTATACCGACACGCTGCTGCCGAAACTCGCCGAGGGCCGCGCTGAATCCAAGCTCACTGGCGACCACGACAACATGATCGAGGTGAAGGTCTCCTTCGACACCGATCGCCAGCGCGCGATGGAGGACACTCGCCTCTGGGCCGCGCTCGCGCTCACGGCCGAGGAGAAGATGACCGTCCACGACGCCGCCGAGATGGAGCGCCTGGCCGACGCGCTGCCGGTCGAGCGCGCCGCCAGCCGCTGGATCGTCTCGACCGACCCCGACGAGCATGTCGAGCGGATCGGCTACTACGTTGGCCTCGGCTTCAACCACCTGGTTTTCCACGCCCCCGGGCCGGATCAGGAGCGCTTCCTCAAGCTCTACGCCGAGCACGTGCTGCCCCGCCTGCGCCGCAAGTTCGGCTGATCCCATGGCCGCCTCGTCCCTTGCCTTGCGTGCCGTGCCGGGCCTCCCGATGTTCGCTACCGGCGACGATCTGGCAGCCCTGCTCGGCGACGCGATGGCTGCCGCCGCCATCGCGCCCCAGGATGGTGACGTCCTGGTGCTGGCCCAGAAGATCGTCTCCAAGGCCGAGGGCCGCACCGTCGATCTCGCCACCGTCACCCCCTCGCCGCGAGCCACCGCGCTGGCCGCCGAGATCGGCAAGGACCCGCGGGTCGTCGAGGTGATCCTCGGCGAGTCCGTCCGTGTGGTGCGCAGCCGGCCGAACCTGATGATCGTCGAGCACAAGCGCGGCTGGGTGATGGCCAATGCCGGTGTCGACCAGTCCAACGTCGCCGCCGCCGACGGTGTTGCCCGGGTGCTGCTGCTGCCGGTGGACCCCGACGCCTCCGCCGAACGCCTCCGCGCCGCCTTGTCCGCCCGCTTCGGGGTGAAACTCGCGGTCGTCATCAGCGACAGTTTCGGCCGCGCATGGCGGCGCGGCACCGCGGGCATCGCCATCGGCGCCGCCGGCCTGCCCGCGCTGATCGATCTGCGCGGCCAGCCCGATCTGTTCGGCCGCATCCTCGAAGTCAGCATCATCGGGTTCGCCGACGAAATCGCCGCCGCCGCTTCCCTGCTGATGGGCCAGGCCGCCGAGGGCCAGCCGGCCGTGCTGATCAGCGGCCTGTCCTGGACCGCCCCCGACAGCCCCGCCGCCGAGCTTGTCCGCCCGCCCGCGGAGGACCTTTTCCGGTGACCCGTGATCTTGTCCTGGCGCTCTCCGGCGGCATCGGCGGCGCCAAGCTTGCGCTCGGCCTGTCGCACATCCTGCCGCCCAAAAACCTGCTGATCGTCGCCAACACCGGCGATGATTTCGAGCATTTTTCGCTCGCCATCTCGCCGGATATCGACACCCTCATTTATACCCTCGCGGACCTCGACAATCAGGTGTTCGGCTGGGGACGGCGCGACGAGACCTGGTCGTTCATGGAGACCATCGAAAAACTCGGCGGCGAAACCTGGTTCCGCCTTGGGGACCGCGACCTCGCTTTGCACACCGAACGCACGCGCCGCCTGCGTGCCGGCGAAACCCTCTCCGCCATCACCACCGACATCGCCGCCCGCCTCGGCATCCGTCCACGCATCCTGCCGATGAGCGACGACCCGGTCCGCACCCGCGTCCGCAGCGACGACGGCTGGATCGATTTCCAGCACTATTTCGTCCGCGAGCAATGCCGCCCGGTCGTCCGCGAACTCGCCTTCATCGGCGCCGACACCGCCCGCCCGCAGCCCGACTTCCTCGCCGCGTTGAGCAATCCCCGACTGCGGGCGGTGGTGATCTGCCCGTCCAACCCATTCATCTCCGTCGAACCGATCCTCGCCATCCCCGGCGTGCGCGCCGCCCTGGCCGCGTGCTCGGCGCCCATCGTCGCGGTGTCGCCGATTATCGGCGGCAAGGCGGTGAAGGGTCCGACCGCGAAGATGTTCTCCGAGCTTGGCACCGTCCCCAGCGCCACCGCTGTCGCCGAACGCTATGGCGATCTGCTCGACGGTTACATCATCGACCACGAGGACGCCGCCGAGGCCGCGTCGATCGCCGTGCCCACGCACGCCGCCCGCACGCTGATGACCTCGCTGGAAGACCGCGTCTCCCTCGCCGCAACCACACTCGCCTTCGCCGACACCCTGGCGCCGACATAGGAGACCAGCATGCGCGTTGCCGTCATCGGCGCCGGGGGCATTGGCGGCCCGCTCGGCGCCTCCCTCGCCGCCGCCGGGCATGACGTCACCTTCGTCGCCCGCGGTGCTCATCTGGCGGCGATCCGCGCCAATGGCCTGCGCATCGAGGGCGATCGGGGCGTCACCCACATCACCCCGGCGCAAGCCACCGACGATCCCGCGACCATCGGGCTGGTGGACCTGATCCTGTTCGCCGTGCGCCTGTGGGATGTCGAGGCGGCCGGCGAACAATGCCGACCGCTGATCGGCCCGCAGACCGCCCTCATCCCGCTGCAGAACGGCATCGACGCCTCCGAGCGCCTGGTGCCCATCCTCGGCGCCGATCACGTCCTCGGCGCCACCGGCCTGGTTACCGGTACCATCACGGGGCCCGGCGTGGTCCGCCAGTCCGGCACCCATCACCGCATCACGTTTGGCGCGTTGGACCGCCGCCACACGCCGCGCCTGGAGATGATCCACGCCGCCTGCCGCGCCGCCGGCATCGACGCCATCCTGTCCGACGACATCCAGCGCACGCGGTGGGAGAAGTTCATCATGCTCGTGCCCTCCAGCGGTGTCTGCACGGTCACCCGCAGCGCCCTCGGCCCGCTGCGCGCCGACCCGGATTGCATGGCCCTGTTCGAGGCCGCCATGCAGGAGGTCTACGCCGTCGGCCGCGCCGCCGGCATCGCGCTCGATCCGGCGATCCTCGACACCACCCGTGCCTTCTTCGCCGGCGTGCCGGACGCCTGGACCCCCTCGATGGCGGTCGCGCTGATGAACGGCCAGCGTCTCGAACTGCCGTGGCTCGCCGGCCGCGTCGTCGAACTCGGCCGCAGCCTCGGCGTGCCGACCCCGGTCAACACCACGCTCTTCGCCGCATTGAAGCCCTTCATGAATGGAGCGGTGCGATGAGCAGTCCTGTCTGGATCATCGAGCGCAAGATCGCCCGCGGCGAGGTCCGCGTCGGCGTCATCGGCAGCCGCTTCGTCGCCGAGCTCAACCTTCGCCGCGTGCCGCTCGCCAACAATGACATCGTCTCCCTCCAGGACATCGCCGCCTCCCGCCACACCGCCCACATGGTCCCCACCTTGCGTGGCGGCGGCTACACCCATCTGCTCGGTGGTCAGATTGCGCTGCTGCCCGGCGAGGCGAAAACCCTCAAGGACGTCGCCCTGGGCACGCCCGAGGGGCTCGCCATTCACCGCGAAAAACTGGTCGAGAACCTGGAAAACGAGACCGACGACGACATCGAGGCCGAAGACATCATCTCCGGCCTCGCCAACCATGGCGACGAGCGCGCGCCGCGGATCAGCCCCGCCCGGCATGCGCTGCTTGATTTCGACCGGCGCCACCCGAAGGTTCTCGCCGGCATCGTCGCCCGGCGCGGCACCGCGCCATGAAGAAGCGGCCCTTTCCACGTGTCTGACCGTCGCCCTATGTTCAGCCAAACAACCGATTGGCGGTACACCAGCGATGCCTATCAAGGCCCTAACAACATGAGGCACACCGTAGAGGTCGACCTCGACGACCGCGCCTTCCTGTTCCCCGCCGGCAAGCCGATGACCCGGCTGATCTACGGCGCCGAGGGCCGCACCGTCGATATCGACGGCATTTTCCCGTTCAACGAGGCCCGCACCCGCGCACGCATCCTCTCGCTCGACATCGCCGATGCCAAGGACCTCGCCCGCCGCCTCGTCGATGCCGTCTACCAGGCGCGCACCCAGCACGTCATTTCCGACACCGCACGCATCGCCATCAACGTGCTGACCAATGGCTATCACCTGCAAATCGGCGACCTCAACCACTCCATCGATGTCTTCCTCGGTACCGGCTGCATCTGGCGCGTCTGCCAGGGCCTGCTCCGCGCGGTCGACCACATCGCGCCGATTGAAGCTAACTGACGGGTGAAGCGAACTGGCGGGTGAAGCGAACTGACCCGCCAGCCCAAGATGGACGGCCGGGCAGACCGGCGGCATAGTCGCGGCGGAACCGTCAACGAGGCATCGGCCATGACCGAGAACAGCGCGCCGGTCGGCTATATGGAGCGCACGCGGCTGTACTACCGCGCGCTGGGCTATTCACCCGACTACGTCTGGGCGCATTTCGACGACGTCCCCTTCGCCCGCCTGTCCCGCCCCCTGGCCGAGTCGCGGATCGCCATGGTCACCACTGCCAGCCCGGCCGACCGCTCCAACCGCGACGCGCGCGGCGTGCGGCGAGGCTGGTCCGCCCCCACCACGCCACCGCCTGAGACCTGGTTCACCGACGACCTCGCCTGGGACAAGATCTCGACCCATATGCGGGACCGCGAGAGCTTTCTGCCCATCGAAACCGCCCATTCGCTCGCCGCCGAGGGCCTGTTCGCTGGTCTGACACCGCATTTCCACGGCCTGCCCACCGAATACAGCCACCGCAAAACCACCCGCGAAGATGTTCCCGCGTTGCTCAGCCTGCTCCGCGACGAACGCGCCGACGGTGTGCTGCTCTTCCCCATATGACCAGTCTGCCACCAGACCGTGAGTCTGGCCGCCCGCCTTCTTGAAGCCAGCGGCATCCCCACCGTGATCGTCGGCTCCGCACGCGATATCGTCGAGCATTGCGGCGTCCCCCGCTTCCTGTTCACCGATTTCCCGCTCGGCAACCCCGCCGGCATCCCAGATGACCGCGCCATGCAACGCGCCATCGTCGCCCAGGCGCTGCACCTGCTGGAGTCCGCCGAAACTCCCCGCACAACCGTCACTGCCCCCTTCACCTGGAACGCCGATCCGTCCTGGCGCGCGGCGTACGGCCGGATCGACCCGGTCGAAATCGCCCGCCTGCGCGCCCTCGGCGAAGAACGCCGCATCCGCCAGGCGCAGGCCAAGGCGCTAAAGGCGGGAACAATGGAAGCGCCACGCCCAGAATAGGCAAGGCTCCGCCGGATCGAGGAGGCCGCTCAACCGTCCCGCGTCTGCGGCAACTTCCAGCCGAGCATTTTCGAGGCGACGAGCGTGCGCAACACCTGTGCCGTGCCGCCGGCGATGGTGAACATGCGGACGTCGCGCAGCATCCGTTCCAGGGGCAAGTCCTTCGAGTAGCCGCGCGCGCCGAACACTTGCAGCGCGTCGTTGACGATTTTGATGGCTGCCTCGGAGGCGAAGATTTTCGCCTGTGCCGCCATCATCGGGTCGGGAAACGGGCTGCCATCCGGGCCATATGAGCGTGCCGCGGCATGCAGCATCAGCCGCGCGGCTGTCAGCTGTGTCTGCATGTCCGCCAGCATCCACTGCAGTCCCTGGAAATCGGCGAGTTTGCGGCCGAATTGTTCGCGCTGCTTGACCCAGTCCAGCGCGTGCTCCAGCGCCCCCGCCGCCACGCCCATCGCCACCGTGCCGGCGCCGACGCGCTGGCTATTATAGGCGTTGATGAGGTCGGCGAACCGGCATTCCGTCAGCGCCATGTCGGCGGGCACCATGAGGTTGCGGAGTTCCAGCCGTCCCTCGGGCATGCCGCACAGGCCCAGCGTCGGCTCGCGATAGGCCATTTCCAGCCCCGCGACAGGCGCCACTGCCAGAAATCCAGCAATACCCAACGGCCGCTCCGCCTCGTCGAACGCCCGTGCGAAAATCAGATGCAATTTGGAAACGCCGGCCCCGGTGATCCAGTGCTTGGTACCGTTGAGCACCCAGTGGTCGCCGCGCCGGTCCGCCCGCGTCGTCATCGCCCCCGCGTCAGACCCGGCGTCCGGCTCGGTGATGCAGATCGCTGGCTTGTCGCCCGCCAGCACCAGCCCGGCCGCCAGGCGCTGCTGCGCCGGTGTGCCGTACACCATCACCGCCGAGATCGCCCCCATATTGGCCTCCACGACGATGCGTGCGGTGACGGTGCACGCCTTGGCCATCTCCTCGATCACCAGCACGGCATCGAGATAGGACCGCCCGCCGCCGCCATGTTCGGCCGGGATTGTCATGCCCATGAACCCCGCCGCGGCCATGGCGGCCGCGATGTCGTGCGGATACGCACGGGTGCTGTCGATCTCGGCGGCACGCGGCCGCACCACGCGGTCCGCGAAGTCGCGCGCAATCCGCTGCAGGTCGTGCTCCGCCTCGGTCAGCCCTGTCGTCACGTGCCGGCTCCCCCACACGCCATCCTCACCCCGGAGAAGCAAGCTTGTCGTGGCGCTGTCAACGGGCAACCCGCGCCCGCCGCTTGCCGATCCGCCGGCCCTCTCCCGCGCCTTCGCCGCCTTTCTGCGCCAGGACTACGGCACCGCCATTATTGACGAAGCACGACGTGCCGTCGGCCGGCGAGGCGTCCGCCAGCAGCAGCCCGAGATCCGAAGGGTTGATCGGCGACGCCTCGATGCGCACCACCACCTCGTCCGCCCCCGGTTCCGGCACGGCCACCCGCACCAGCGACAGCTCAAGCTCCCCGCTGGCCTTGACCATCGAGCGCAGTTGCAGGCCGGCCATCTGATTGCCGTGGTTCCCGGCCATCTGATTGCCGTGGTTCATGGTCGTCTCCGGTAAGATGTCAGGCGCCGTCAGGCAATCGGATCGAGCACGACCACCGGGATTTCACGCCCACCGGATTTGAGCTGGTATTCGGCGAAGGGCGGCCAGATCGCGACGGCCTTCACCCACAGCGCGTCCCGCTCCGCGCCGACGGCGGTGCGCGCGGTGGCCTGCATCGTCGTCGTGCCCACCTGGACGCCCACCGTGGAATTGGCGAGGATATTGCGATACCAACCCGGATGCTCCGGCGCCCCGCCCTTCGAGGCGATCACGAAATAGCTCTTCCCGACCTGCCCCCCGACCTGCCCATAGAACAGCGGAAACAAGTATTTCTGGCCGGACTTGCGCCCCTCGGTTGTCAACAGCAACGATGGCACGCTCATCGACGGCACGCCCGGACGGTCAATCGTGTACATATGCCCGTCAGTGCCGCCGCTCGACAGATAGCGGCCGACATGATCCTTCATCCACTGCGGCAGATTGGGGGCAAGCAGGGTTTCGCTCATAGCCATATCTCCTCGTTTTGCGTGCAGCCGCTCAGACGTTGCGTCCGTGGCAGTGCTTGAACTTGCGGCCGGAGCCGCACGGACAGGGCGCGTTGCGGCCGATATTGCGCCAGGTCGAGGGGTCGTTCGGGTCGATCGCCTCACCGCGCAGCGCAAGCGTGTTGCCAGCGGGGGCGTTGTCGGCGGGGGCGATGTTCTCGAATCTGCTCTCGCCCGCCAGCATCATGCTACCGGGGTCCGGATGGCTCTCCGTCATGTCGCCGTAGACATGCTGCTCCAGTGGCTCCTGCGGGCCGACATCGGCGCGCCCGAGCATGGAGGTGACGCGCTCCTTGAGCTCGTCCAGCATCGCATTGAACAGCGCGAACGCCTCGCTCTTGTATTCGTTCAGCGGATCGCGCTGCCCATAGGCGCGCAGCACGATGCCCTGGCGCAGATGGTCGAGCGCCAGCAGATGCTCCTTCCACACTTGGTCGAAGAGTTGCAGCAGCAGGCTCTTCTCGATGTAGCGCATCAGATCGGGGCCGAAATTCGCCGCCTTCGCCGCCATGAATGCATCTGCCGCATTGGCGATGCGCTCGCGAATGCCCGCCTCGTCGATGCCCTCCTCGCGCGCCCAGTCAACGATGGGCAGATCGAGATTGAGCAGCCGCCGGCAATCCTCGGCCAGCTCCGCGGCCTCCCATTGCTCGGCATAGGCCTTCTCGGGAATGCGCCGCGTCACCAGCCCGTCGATCACCTCGCCGCGCATGTCCGCCACGATCGCGGCGACATCCTCTGCCTTCATGAACTCCTTGCGCTGCGCATAGACCTCGCGGCGCTGATCGTTCATCACGTCGTCATATTTCAGCACGTTCTTGCGGGTGTCGAAGTTGCGCGCCTCGACCTTCTTCTGCGCCTTCTCCAGCGCCTTGTTGATCCACGGATGCACGATCGCCTCGCCCTCCTTCAGGCCGAGGCGGGCGAGCATGCCACCCATCCGGTCCGAGCCGAAGATGCGCATCAGATCGTCTTCGAGGGAGAGGAAGAAGCGCGACGCACCGGGGTCGCCCTGGCGCCCGGACCGGCCGCGAAGCTGGTTGTCGATGCGCCGGCTCTCGTGGCGCTCAGTGCCGATGACGAATAGCCCGCCGGCCGCCTTCACCACGTTATGCGCGGCGGCCACCTCGGCGGCCATGGCCGCCACACGGGCGGCGTGCTCGGCCGCGTCCGCGATGTCCGAGAGTTCGAGGCGGATGCGCATGTCCAGATTGCCACCGAGTTTGATGTCGGTGCCACGCCCGGCCATGTTGGTGGCGATGGTGACGGAGCCAGGCGCGCCGGCCTGCGAGATGATCAGCGCCTCCTGCTCGTGGAAGCGGGCGTTCAGCACCGCGTGCGGCACCTTCTTTGCCTTCAGGATGTCACTGAGGGTTTCGCTCTTCTCGATGCTCGTCGTGCCCACCAGCACGGGCTGGCGGCGCTCGCGCGCCTCGGCGATCAGCTTCGCCACCGCCTCGTATTTCTCCGCCGCCGAGCGGTACACCTCGTCATCGGCGTCGGCCCGGATGACATTCACGTTGGTCGGAATGTCGATCACTTCGAGCTTGTAGATCTCGGCGAACTCGTCCGCCTCGGTCAGCGCCGTGCCGGTCATGCCCGCGAGCTTCGGGTAAAGCCGAAAATAATTCTGGAAGGTGATCGAGGCCAGCGTCTGGTTCTCGGCCTGGACGGTCACGCCCTCCTTGGCCTCCAGCGCCTGGTGCAGCCCCTCCGAATAGCGCCGCCCCTCCATCATCCGTCCGGTGAACTCGTCGATGATCACCACCTTGTCGTCGCGCACGATGTAGTCGACATCGCGCGCAAACAGCGTCTGCGCGCGCAGGCTCTGCTGGACGTGGTGGACGACGGAGACGTTGAAGATGTCGTAGAGATTGCCCTCGGTGACGATGCCCGCTGCCTTCAGCATGTCCTCGACCGTCTCGGCGCCGAGTTCGGTCAGCACCGCGGTGCGGAATTTTTCGTCTTTGTCGAAGGTCGAAGCGTCCTTCACCAGTTCGCGGATCACCGCGTTCACCGTGCGGTACAGGTCCGAACTATCCTCCGCCGGGCCGGAGATGATCAGTGGCGTGCGCGCCTCGTCGATCAGAATGCTGTCGACCTCATCGACGATGCCATAGGCGAATTCGCGCTGGACCATGTCCTCCAGGCGATACTTCATATTGTCACGCAGATAGTCGAAACCGAACTCGTTGTTGGTGCCATAGGTGATGTCCGCGGCATAGGCAGCCCGCCGCTCCTCCTCCGACAGCCCATGCACGATCACCCCCGTGCTGAGGCCGAGATAGGCATAGATCTGGCCCATCCACTCGGCATCGCGCTTGGCCAGGTAGTCGTTGACAGTGACGACATGCACACCCAGCGCCGGCAACGCATTGAGATAGCACGGCAAAGTGGCGACCAGCGTTTTGCCCTCGCCGGTCTTCATCTCCGCGATCTTGCCATCATGCAGCACCATGCCGCCGATCATCTGCACGTCGAAATGCCGCATGCCGAGCACGCGCCGGCTGGCCTCGCGCACCACCGCGAACGCCTCCGGCAACAACGCATCCAGCGTCTCGCCCTTGGCCAGCCGATCGCGGAATTCCACGGTCTTGCCACGCAACGCATCATCCGTGAGCGCCGCCATCGCCGGCTCGAACGCGTTGATCTGCGGGACACGCCGCTGATAGGCCTTGAGCGAACGGTCGTTGCTGGTGCCGAAGAGAGCGCGGGCAAGTCTGGCAAACATGATAAGCCTTCCGGGATTAGGCATCAGATAGGACTCGGACCGTCCGGGGTCAACGACAGCCGGGCATATGGGCGATGAAGGCTCAAGAGAACATCAAGGCTCAGCCGACTAAGGGCCAGGGGCCCTTGGTCGGCTGAGCCTTGCCTTGTCGGCACCCGCACCGTCGGCCTATATCGCGGAACTCTTGGAAGGATTGCCCATGCGGCCGAATCGTTTGACCGTCACCGCCGCGTTGGCGCTGGCCGCCCTCGCCTGGGCCACGCCCCAGCCAGCGCGCGCGCAGGCCCCCGTGAGCCCCGCCGTTACGCTCCCCGTCGATCCCGTCGTGGCCCGTGTCGGGGCTCAGGAGATCCGTCTCAGCGATCTCGCCGAGGCCTCGCAGTCGCTGCCCGAGGAATACCGTGGCATGCCGCAGAATGTCTTGTTCCCCCTGCTGATGGACCAGTTGATCGACCGTACCGCCGTTGCCGCCCTGGCGCGCAGCCAGGGGCTGGACCGCGACCCGGTGGTGGCCCGCCAGATCGCTCGCGCCGCGGAGCAGACGCTGGAGAGCGCGTTGATGAGCCGCGACATCGGCCCCACCATCACCGATAAGCTGATCCGTGCCCGCTATGACGCCGAGATTGCCGGCAAGGAGGGTGAGGTTGAGGTGCATGCGCGCCACATCCTGGTCGCCAGCGAGGCCGATGCCGTCAAGGTGGTTGCCGAGCTCAAGAAGGGCGCCGATTTCGCCGCCACCGCCAAGGCGCGCAGCAGCGACCCCGGCGCCGGCCAGGGCGGCGATCTCGGGTTTTTCAAGAAAGCCGACATGGTGCCGGAATTCGCCGAGGCGGCCTTCGCGATGAAGCCCGGCCAAGTGTCGGAGAAACCGATCAAGACGCAGTTCGGCTGGCATGTCATCAAGGTCGAGGCCCGCCGCGCCGCGCCACCGCCGGCGTTCGAGCAAGTGCAGGACGAATTGCGCCAGAAGATGATCCAGGAAGGCGTCCAGAAGGTGCTGACCATCGCCCGCGCCGGCGTGATCGTCGAGCGCTTCAACCCCGACGGTTCGCCCCAGCGTGCCACCGATGGCGCGCAGCCGCCGCCGGCACCCCCCAAACCATAAGAAACTCACGACCAGAGGAAACCCGCCCATGGCCATGCCCGTCTCGCCCCTCGCCGTCGCCCTGCCGAAACTGCCGCCGCTGGCCGGGGTTCGCCTCGGCGCCATCGCCGCCGGCATCCGCTACAAGGACCGCAACGATGTGGTGATGGCTGAGCTTGCCAGCGGCACCACGGTCGCCGGCGTCTTCACCTCGTCCAAATGCCCGGGCGCGCCGATCGACTGGTGCCGCGAGATGCTGGCCGGCGGCAAGGCGCGTGCGATGGTGATCAACGCCGGCAATGCGAACGTGTTCACCGGGCGGGCCGGCGTGGAGACCTGCAAGGCCACCGCCGCCGCCGCCGCCAAGCTGGTGGGCTGCCCGCAGAAGCAGATCTTCCTCGCCTCGACCGGCGTCATCGGCGAAGTTCTACCGCATGATCGTCTCACCGCGGCCCTTCCCGCTTTGCACGCCGGCCTGTCCGAGGATCGCTGGGAGGAAGCGGCGCGCGGCATCATGACCACCGACACCTTCCCCAAAGGCGTCACCCGCACTGCACTGATCGGCGGCAAGGAAGTTCGTATCAACGGCATCGCCAAGGGCAGCGGCATGATCGCGCCGGACATGGCGACGATGCTGTGCTTCATCTTCACCGATGCCAAAATTCCCGCCGCCGCGTTGCAGGGGATGCTGTCCAAGGGCGTCGCCAGCACCTTCAACTGCACCACTGTGGACAGCGACACCTCCACGTCGGACACGGTGATGCTGTTCGCCACCGGCCAGGCCAAACACCCGGCCGTGCCCGCCGAGGGCGGCGCCATGCTGAAGGATTTCGCCCGCGCGCTGAACGACGTGCTGCTCGACCTCGCCCTCCAGGTGGTGCGCGATGGCGAAGGTGCCCAAAAGCTGATCCGCATCGACGTCACCGGCGCGACCACGGCCAAATCGGCCAAGCGCATCGCGATGACCATCGCCAATTCGCCGCTGGTGAAAACCGCCATCGCCGGCGAGGACGCCAACTGGGGCCGCATCGTCATGGCGGTCGGCAAGGCCGGCGAGCCCGCCGACCGCGACAAGATCTCCGTCGGCGTCGGCGGCACCTGGATGGCGCGCGATGGCGGCGTCGTGCCCGGCTACGATGAAACCCCGGTGGTCGCCCACATGAAGGGCCACGCCGTCGACATCGCCGTCGATATCGGCCTCGGCCGCGGCAAGGCGACCGTGTGGACCTGCGATCTGACGCATGGCTACATCGACATCAACGGGAGCTATCGCAGCTGAGCGACATCGATTTCGCCCCGCTCTCCACCGATCGGCTGACCTTGCGGCCCTATCGGCCGGACGACGCCGGAGACCTGCACCGCCTCCTCAACGACTGGGAGGTCTGCTCCACCCTGGCGGCAGTGGAATACCCGTATCCGCGCGACAACGCCGACAGCTGGATCGTCTACTCCGCCGAAGCCCTCGCCGAGGGCCGCGAGTTCCACCTCGCCATCACCGGGCGCGAGGACGGCGCGGAGATGATCGTCGGTGGCGTGGGCCTGCGGCTCGATCGCAAGGCGCGCTCGGCAAGCCTGGGCTACTGGGTCGGGCGGCGCTTCTGGGGCCACGGCGTCGCCAGCGAGGCCGCCGGGCGCCTGTGCCGGTGGGCGCTCGCCAATCTCGATCTCGACCGCATCACCGCCACTGTCGCCACCGACAATGGCGGCTCCATCGCCGTGCTCCGCCGCATCGGGTTGCGCCATATCGGCGATGGCACGCAGCATTTCATCGCCCGCAACCGCGAGCAGAAAATCCTGCGCTTCGAAGCCACCCGCACCGACCTGTTCGGCACCCATGACGCGGGGCCTGGCATCGGCGGCGCCAAACCCATCGTTCTCGTCGCCGCCTGCGCCTTGATCGACGCCGATACCCGCATCCTGCTCGCCCGCCGCCCCGAGGGGAAAAAGATGGCCGGGTTGTGGGAATTCCCCGGCGGCAAGCTCGACCCCGGCGAAACCCCCGAGGCCGCCCTGATCCGCGAACTCAAGGAGGAACTCGGCATCGACGTGGCGGCCAACTGCCTCGCCCCCTTCGCCTTCGCCTCACACGCCTATGATACGTTCCATTTGCTGATGCCCCTCTTCCTCTGCCGCAAATGGAAAGGCATTCCGCAGCCCCGGGAGGGCCAGACCCTCAAATGGGTCGCGCCCGATCAACTCGCGGAATACCCGATGCCCGAAGCCGACATCCCCCTGGTGCCCCTGCTCCGGGATTTTCTGTAGGGGCAATTCCCCCGGATCCCTGTGGCGTCATGCCGGGGTGGCGGGCCCGGCTTTCGCCTTGAACTGATCGAACGCCTCGACCGCCATCGCCGCGTACATGACGGACGGGCCGGCGCCCATGTAGATCGCCATGCCCATGGTCTCCATCACCTCCTCGCGTGTCGCGCCCTGGCGCACCGCGGCCTCGGCATGAAACCCCACGCAGGCATCGCATCGGGTCGCTACCGAGATGGCGAGCGCAATGAGTTCCTTGGTTTTGGTATCGAGCGCCTTCGCCTCCAGCGCCGCCCGCGCAATGGCCGAGAAGCCCTTCATCACATCCGGCGCCCCGGCCCGCACTTCGCGTAGCGTGGCGGAAACCTCGGCGGTCATCGCAGGCCAATTCTTGTACATATCAATGATCCTTCAATGGAAATTCACGATTGCCGAACAGCGGTGCGATGTCAGCACGCCGCCGTGGTCAGTGCGTTGATCGATGTCATCCCGCCATCCAGGCCCGACCGCGCCAAGGGATGATGGCGGGCACGCGGGCGCGGTAGTCGGCATAGGGCGCCCCAAGCCGGCGCAGCAACGCGCGTTCCTCGAAGCGCAGCCCGACCAGAATATAGGCGGTCCCAAAAATGGCCGTCTGCAACGACAGCGCATCGCGCACCAGACTGGCGAGCAACAGGATCGTTCCGAGATAGAGGGGATGGCGCACATAGGCGAGCATCCCGCTTGCGCGAAACGGTTCCTCGTCGTCGACATCGGTGCCACGAAACTGGGCAATCCCAAGGAAGCGGCGCATATCGTAGGACCGGGTCGCCGCCACCAGAACCAGGATGCCGGCGACGAGCATGACGGCCTGTCCGACGGCCAGCCAGACGGGACGATCGAACGGCGTGCGCGGCACCGTCGCATGGCCGACGGCGAGCACGAGCGCCAGTTCCGCCAGCGCGAGCAGATTCCACCATAGCCGCATCGCCCGTCCGGTGAGCCGGCGGAGCGCCGCTTTCGCCGGCTCGCGCGCCGACAACGAGTGCGCGGCGCCGAATACGAGCCAGGCGAGCGCATAGGCGATCACGGCGACACGAGTGCCGCGACCGCGCCATCGCGGATCGCAGTGAGAGTCCCGGCGGCCAGGTCATGCCATGGCTCGTCGGTCAGCCTGACGCTCGCGAACAGGGTGACGACCTGCGCGCCGGGGTCGCGGCAGAACGCCTCAAACGCCGCATAGGCCCGCTCGGCATGGTCGGTGCGGCAGATCGACTGGGTGAAGCCGTCCGGCCCGAAGCCCGGGATTTCGTCGAACGCCAGATCGGGGCGGGTTGCGATCACCAGGTAGTCATAGGGCAGGATGGCGCCGTCGGTCAGCTCAACGTGCCGCAGTTCGGGTTGCACCTTGGCGGCGCCCTGGGTGAGGAAGTGCACGCCTTTCTTCTTCATCACCGGCGTCAGATCCGCCTCGATGTCGGAGCGCGCGCGCCAGCCCACGGCAACCCAGGGATTGGACGGGACGAACTGGAAGTGGCCGCCGACGCCGACGACCGTCAGGCGATCTTCCGGGCGCAATTCCGCGGCAATCTCGTACGCTGCCAGGGTTCCACCCAGACCCGCACCGAGGACGACGATATTCGCCATGGCGCTGCTCCACCTGTTGATTGCCCGCCGAGCGCGCCGGCCGATGTTTTGGCAGACCAAGGCTCAGCTCGTGCTTGACATCATATCTGTATCTTCGTAGATACGCAAGTATGAAAATACAACCTGAGAAAATGGCCGCCGCGGCCGGTCAGGCGAGCGAACTTCTGAAGGCGCTCGGCAACCCGCATCGCCTGATGCTGCTCTGCCAGATGCATGACGGGGAGCGTACTGTCGGTGACCTTGCCGCCACCCTCGGCATCCGTGAGTCCACCGCCTCGCAGCACCTCGCCTTGCTGCGCCGCGACGGGCTGGTGCAGCCGCGGCGCGATGGCCAGACGATCTGGTATTCGATCGCAAGCGAACCGGCGCAGCGGGTGATGGCCACACTGTTCGAGCTGTTCTGCACGCCCGACCCGATTTGCACCCCGGGAGATCTCTGATGGTCCATCGCCGCGTTCTCCTCGCCGCCCTGGTCCTCATTCCGGCCCCGCTCCTCTTCCCGATGAGGGCGGGCGCCGAGACCCTTCTCACGGTCGCCACGCGTGACATCGTCGACCAGAAGGCCGTCTTCGCGACGGTCGAGAGCCCTAACGTCGTCCCCGCCCGCGCCCGCATCGGCGGCACGATCGCCGAACTCGCGGTCCGCGACGGAGACGCTGTTGCCCCCGGCCAGACCATCGCCGTCGTCGGCGACGAAAAGCTCGTCCTGCAACTCCGCGCGCTCGACGCGCAGATTGTCGGCCTGCAATCCCAACTCACCCAGGTCCAGGCCGACCTGGCGCGCGGCGAAACCCTCTTGCGCCAGGGTTCCGCGCCGCGCGTCACCGTCGAACAGACACGCACCGCGGCGGAGGTTGCCACCGCGGCGCTGCGCGCCCGCACCGCCGAGCGCGCCGTTCTGCAACAGAACCTCTCCGAGGGCGCCGTCCTCGCTCCGGTCGCCGGCCGTATTCTCAAGGTTCCCGTCACCAAGGGGTCGGTTGTACTGCCCGGTGACGGCATTGCGATGATCGCCGAACAGACGTTCCTGTTGCGCCTGCGCGTTCCCGAACGCCACGCCATCTTTCTCAAGGCCGGCGATCCGGTTCGCCTCGATGCCGGACAGCTTGGCGTCGCCACGCCGGTGGCGGGCCGGATCACGCTGGTCTATCCGCAGATCGAGGAGGGCCGCGTCATCGCCGACGCCACGGTCGCCGGCCTCGGCGATTATTTCGTCGGCGAGCGCGTGCGCGTCTGGATCGGCGCCGGCATCCGCCGTGGCATCGTCATCCCGCCCGCCTTCATCACGACGCGGGCGGGGCTCGACTATGTCCGCCTCAAGGGCGCGAAAGATAACAACGAATTGCCGGTGCAGCGCGGGCAGGACTCCGCCGATGGCGTCGAAATCCTCTCCGGACTGCGCCAGGGTGACGTGCTGGTGGTGCCATGAGGCTGCTCGGGCTTTCCGGGCGGCTGACGAAGGGCTCGATCCGCTCACCGCTGACGCCGCTCTTCCTGCTCGCGGCCCTCGCCGCCGGCATGATCGCGCTGCTGACCATCGCCCGTGAGGAGGAGCCGCAAATCAGCGTGCCGATGGTGGACATCACCATCAGCGCGAACGGCCTGAAGGCCGACGACGCGGCGGAACTCGTCACCAAGCCGCTCGAAGCCATCGTCAAGGCGATCGCCGGCGTCGAACACATCTACAGCCAGACGCAGGACGACCGGGTGATGGTCACCGCCCGCTTCCTGGTCGGCACCCCCGAAGATGACGCGGTGACGCGCGTGCACGAGAAGATCCGGGCCAATCTCGATCGTATCCCGATCGGCATCCCCGAACCGCTCATCGTCGGCCGCGGGATCAGCGACGTCGCCGTCGTCGTGCTGACGCTGTCGCCGCGCCCACAAGCGGCCGAGCACTGGACCGGCAGCGCACTGCACCAGCTTGCCACCAAGCTGCGCACCGAGTTGATCAAGGTCGAGGATGTCGGCGCGACCGAAATCGTCGGCTCCGGCCCCGACGAA
Organism: Rhodospirillales bacterium; assembly: GCA_043744375.1. Taxonomy (GTDB): domain Bacteria; phylum Pseudomonadota; class Alphaproteobacteria; order Acetobacterales; family Acetobacteraceae; genus CAIYPH01. Next base: position 18,122 of record JAYTUU010000032.1, read on the forward strand.
ATCCGCGTCGAGCCGGACCCGGAGCGGCTGGCGCTGCACGGTGTCACGCTGCAGCAGCTGATCGGCAAGGTGCGCGACGCCAACCGCGCCTTCGTCGCCGGCGCCGTGCGCGATGGTAGCGTGATGCGGACGCTGACGGCCGGGCAGACGCTGCGCGGCGTGCCCGATATCGGGCTGCTCGTGTTGACGACCCGCGATGGCCGGCCGGTCTATGTCCGCGATGTCGCCCGGATCATTGTCGGGCCTGGCATGACGGAAAGCCGGGTCTGGAATTTCGCGCCGGACGGGATGGGGTCGTGGCAGCGGACGCCGGCGGCCAGTGTGTCGCTCGCCAAGCGCGCGGGGGCCAACGCGGTGGTCGTCTCGCAGGCCATCCTCGACCGGTTCGAGTCGTTGCGCGGCACGCTGATCCCGGCGGACATCGAGGCCCGCGTCACCCGCGACTATGGCCGCACCGCCGACGAGAAGGCCAACGAGCTGCTGTTTCATCTCGGCCTCGCCACCGTGTCGATCGTGGTGCTGATTGCCATCGCCATCGGCTGGCGCGAGGCGGTGGTGACCCTCGTGGTCATTCCGACCACCATCCTGCTGACCATGCTGGCGGCCAAGCTGATGGGCTACACGATCAACCGCGTCAGCCTGTTCGCGCTGATCTTCTCGATCGGCATCCTCGTCGACGACGCCATCGTCATCGTCGAGAACATCGCCCGCCATTGGGCGATGCGCGACGGGCGAACCCGGCTGGACGCCGCCGTGGACGCCGTCGCCGAGGTCGGCAATCCCACCATCGTCGCCACCCTCACCGTCGTTGCAGCGCTGCTGCCGATGCTGTTCGTCTCCGGCCTGATGGGCCCGTACATGGCACCGATCCCGGCCAACGCCTCGGCGGCGATGATCTTTTCGTTCATTGTCGCGATGGTCATCGCGCCCTGGCTGATGCTGAAGCTGGCACCCGGCTTGGGAGCCATGAGCGAGCACGAAGCGGTCCACGGCGAGGGCTGGCTCGGCCGCGCCTATCGCCGCATCGCGGCACCGCTGATCGCCACCAAGGCGCGGGCGTGGACCTTCCTTCTCATCACCGGCGCGGCCACCATCGCCGTCTGCCTGCTCTTCGCGACCCAGTCGGTGACGGTGAAACTGCTGCCGTTCGACAACAAATCCGAACTCCAGGTGGTCGCCGACCTGCCCGCGGGCAGCAGCGTCGAAGACACCGAGCGCGTGCTGTTCGCCGCCGCCGCCGTGGCCGCAACCCTGCCCGAGGCGCTGTCCGTCCAGGCCTATGCCGGCACCGCCGCGCCGTTCAACTTCAACGGCCTGGTGCGTCACAGCTACGCGCGCCAGGCGCCCGAGCTTGGCGACCTCCAGATCAATCTGTCGCCGAAGGAGGCCCGCAAGCGCGCCAGCCACGCCATCGCGCTTGACCTGCGCAAGCGCCTGAAGGACGTGCCCCTGCCGCCCGGCGGCGTGCTCAAGGTCGTCGAGGTGCCGCCCGGCCCGCCGGTCCTGTCCACGCTGCTGCTCGAAATCTATGGGCCCGACGCGGCGACGCGGCGTGCCGTCGCCGGCGAAATGCGCAAACTGTTCGCCGCCGTTCCGTTCATCGTCGACGTCGATGACAGTATCGGCCATCCGCGCCCGCGCCTGCGCATCGCACTCGACCAGGACGAGATCGAATTCTTCGGCGTCGAGCAGTCCGACGTCTATGACACCATCCAGGCGCTGTTCGGCGGCGTGCCCGTCGGCACCTCCCATCGCGGCCTCGAGCGTGACCCGATCACCATTCGTATCGGACTGCCGAAGACCGCGCTGGCCTGGTCCGAGCGTCTGGCCGCCACCCCGGTGCCCGCCAACACCCAGCCCGGCAGCCGCACGGTCGTCGAACTCGGCCAGGTCGTGCATCCCGTGGCCGAACTCGGCTCGCCCGTCCTGTTCCGGCGGAACGGCCGCTTCGCCGACATGGTGATGGGCGAACTCGCCGGCAGCTTCGAGGCGCCGATCTACGGCATATTAGCCGTCGACAAGCTGATCGCCGCCCATGACTGGGGGAAGCTGCCGCGCCCGGAGATCCGCTTCCGCGGCCAGCCCGACGATGAAACTCGCCCGTCCGTGCTGTGGGACGGCGAATGGGAAATCACCTACGTCACGTTCCGCGATATGGGCGCGGCCTTCGGCGTAGCCATTCTTGGCATCTACATCCTCGTCGTCGCGCAGTTCGGCAGCTTCAGGTTGCCCCCGGTGATCCTGGTCCCCGTACCGCTCACACTGATCGGCATCCTCCCCGGCCACTGGCTGCTCGGCGCACCGTTCACGGCGACATCGATGATCGGCTTCATCGCCCTCGCCGGCATCATCGTGCGCAATTCCATCCTGCTCGTCGATTTCATCCGCCACGAGGCACGGCCAGACATGAGCCTGCGCGAGACCGTGCTCGCAGCCGGCGCAATCCGCTTCAAACCCATCCTGCTGACGGCACTCGCCGCCATGATCGGGGCGGCAACGATCCTCACCGACCCGATCTTCCAGGGCCTCGCCATCTCGTTGTTGTTCGGGCTGTTCTCATCGACGCTGCTGACGGTGCTGGTGATCCCGGCGATCTATATCGTCCTGCGCGATACCGGGCAGGTGATCGTGACCGAGGAGCCGGCGGCCTAACCCAGATCAGCGAGTGCCGCAGCGCCTTCCTTCCTCCAGGCAGCCCCACACATAGGGCGCGAATGAGCGCCATAGATCGATGCGAAAGCGGTCCGTGCCGGTGCGCCACAGCACGATTTCGGCCTTGCCCAGCAGGGTTCGCGTGCACATGCCGACGGGGAAGGCGGGTTCGGCGAGGTCGAGGGCGCAGAAGGCGTTCAGCGTGTCGGTGCAGCCGGGGCCGGTGATGTCGATGCCGGTGCTGCGGTGCGAGACGTCGACGATGCTGCCGAGCGCGTCGGCGGCGGCAAGCTGGTCGGCGGTGGGGAGTTCGGGGGCGAGAAGCAGCCATTCGTCGGGACCAAGCCAGAGCGCGGCGCGCTCGCCGGCGACGACGGCGCGGCAGGGTGTGGTGCCCGGCGTGATGCCGAGCAGGGCGCCGATGGCGGGGAGATCGGCGGGTGCCGCGCGGACGTTGAGGCGCGCTTGCGGCGGCAGGGCGGTCAGCATGGGCGTGCGCTCAACCATCGAGCCGCTTCCCTTCAGGATCGTGAAACACCGGCGTCACCAGGCGTACGGCGATGGTCGCGTCGGGCATCGGCACGTGCAGCGTGGTGCCAAGCCGCGCCCGTCCACCTTCCACCAAGGCGAGCGCGATGGAGCGGCCGAGGGCGCCGCTCCAATAGGAGGAGGTGACGTGACCGATCATCCGCATCGGCACGGGCTGGCTCGGGTCCTCGACGATTTGCGCGCCCTCTTCCAGTATTTCGGCGGAGTTCTCGGTCAGCAGCCCGACGAGTTGCTTGCGGCTGGGCAGCAGCATATCCGGGCGGGTCAGCGAGCGCTTGCCGACGAAATCCTTCTTGGTCTTGGCGATCATGCCGGCAAGCCCGAGATCGTCGGGCGTCACCGTGCCGTCGGTTTCCTGGCCGACGATGACGTAGCCCTTCTCGGCGCGCAGAACGTGCATCGCTTCGGTGCCGTAGGGGACCATGCCGAATGCCGCGCCGGTCGCGCTCAGCGCCTGCCAGACAGCGGGACCGGCCCCGGCAGGGACGTTGATTTCGAAGCCGAGTTCGCCGGTGAAGCTGACGCGGAACAGGCGCGTTTCCACGCCACAGATCCTGCCCACGCGCACGCTCATATGCGGGAATGCCGCAGCGGAAAGGTCGATGTCTTCGACATGGGATGCGATCACGTCGCGCGCACGCGGTCCTTGCACGGCGATGACGGCCCATTGCTCGGTCGTCGAGGTGAGCCAGACCTTGAGGTCGGGGAATTCGGTCTGGAGGTAGTCCTCCATGTGGTTCAGCACCCGCGCGGCGCCACCGGTGGTGGTGGTGACATGGAAGCGGTTAGCGGCGATGCGGCCGACCACGCCATCATCCATCACGAAGCCGGCCTCGTTCAGCATCAGCCCGTAGCGGCAGCGGCCGACGCCGAGTTTCTTCCAGCTATTGGTGTACATGCGCTCCAGGAATTCGGCGGCGTCGGGGCCGACCACTTCGATTTTCCCGAGCGTGGTGGCGTCGAAAATGCCGACCGTTTCGCGCGCCGCACGGCATTCGCGGGTGACGGTTTCGTGCATGCCCTCGCCGGCGCGCGGGAAATAGCGCGCGCGCTTCCAGGCACCGACATCCTCGAACACCGCACCCTCGGCGACCGCGAGATCGTGCATCGGCGTGCGTCGCTCCGGGTCGAACAACACACCGCGCGAGGCGCCGGCGATGGTGCCGAACGTCACCGGACTGTAGGGCGGCCGGAAACTGGTCAGCCCGACGCCAGGGATCGTGCCGCCGACCGCGCCGGCGACGATGGCGAGCGTGTTGAGGTTCGAGGTCTTGCCCTGGTCGGTCGCCATGCCCGTGGTGGTGTAGCGCTTGACGTGCTCGATCGAGCGGAAGCCTTCGCGGGTGGCAAGTGCCAGATCGGCGCTGGTGACATCATTCTGGAAATCAACGAAAGCTTTTCCCGCACGTGGCGAGGGCACGGCGCCGGAGAACCCGCCGCGCGGCGGCGTCTCGCCGGTGACGGTGAAGGCCCGTCCGGACGCATCGCCCTCGGCCAGGGCAGCGGCAATCGAGACGTTGCCGTTGCAGGCGCCCGCCGAACGCGCGGGGCCGGCGGCGGGGAGGAAATTGCCGGTCGCGTCATCGAAACGCAGCGTGCCGCGCGACTGCGAATGCAGATGCACGCTCGGCGTCCAGCCGCCGGACATCAGCACGCAGTCGCAAGCGATCCAGTCGCTGTCGATGAACGCGCCGGTAACGCGCAGATGCCCGGTGCTGCCGGTGATCGCCGCGCCCGTCCGAATTGTGATCCCCGCCGCCCGCGCGGCCCGGAGCGCGGGACCATCGGGGTGCGTGCGCAGATCGGCGATGACGGCGATTTCGACGCCCGCCGCGTGCAGGTCGAGCGCCGCCGCATAGGCGCTGTCGCACGCCGTCGCGATCACCGCGCGCCGGCCCGGGCGCACGCCGTGGCGATTGAGGAAGTGCCGGACGGCGCCGGCGAGCATGATCCCCGGCCGGTCATTGTCGGGGAACACCAGCGGGCGTTCATGGGCACCGGTGGCGATCACCACGTCCCGCGCTCGCACCTGCCACATCCGCTCGCGCGGCTGCTCAGGGTCGGGGGTGGCGAGATGATCGGTGATGCGCTCGGCCAGGCCGATCATGGTGTCGGGGTACCAGCCGAACGCCGTGGTTCGCGGCAGCAGCGTGACGTTAGGGCGGGCGGCGAGGTCAGCGATGGCGGCATCGCACCAGGCGGCAGCCGGTAGGCCGTCGATGATGACGGAGGGCTCATCGCGCAACGATCCACCGAGGGCCGGCTGCTCGTCGCACAGGATCACCCGCGCCCCGGTCTCGGCCGCCGCCAGCGCCGCCGCGAGGCCAGCCGGGCCGGCGCCGATCACCAGCGTTTCGCAGTGGGCGTAGCGATGGGCATAGCGATCGGGGTCCGCAATGATCGGCGCCCGCCCCAGCCCGGCGGCGGCGCGGATGGCGGGCTCGTAGACACGCTTCCAGAACGATGCCGGCCACATGAAAGTCTTGTAGTAGAACCCCGCCGGCAGCATGCACGCGACCAGTCCGGAGGCGGCGCCGAGGTCGAAGGCGAGCGACGGAAAACGGTTCTGGCTGCGCGCGATCAGGCCGTCATACAGTTCCACCTGCGTCGCCCGCAGATTGGGCGTGCAGCGCCCGGCGCCGCGATCAACCTCGACCAGCGCGTTCGGCTCCTCCACCCCGGCCGCCAGAATGCCACGTGGGCGATGGTATTTGAACGAGCGCCCGACCAGGTGAATGCCATTGGCGAGCAGCGCCGAGGCGAGCGTGTCGCCGGCAACGCCCGTCAGCGCCCGCCCGTCGAAACTGAAATGAATATCCCCCGCTTGCGCCCGCACCCTGCTCATGGCTGGGTTCCCGCGGGATAGGTGCGTTCGATGCGGTCCGTTACCGTATCGCGGATGCAGTTGAAAAACCGCCCGCAGCCATGGATATGGCGCCAGCGCTCGAAATGCCGGCCCTTCGGGTTGCGGCGCATGTAGAGAAATTCTGCCCACGCCGTGTCATCCAACGTAGCGGGGTCGGTGGGGCGAGCGATATGCGCCTCGCCGGAATAACGAAACTCGTTCTCCGGGCGCGTGCCGCAATGCGGGCAGGGGATCAGAAGCATGCGCGCCGCCTCAATGCGCAACCGCGGCGGCGGCCGCTTCGTCGATCAGGCGGCCCGTGCGGAATCGCTCCAGCGTAAATGGCGCCGCGATCGGGTGTGGCTCATCGCGCGCGATGGTGGCGGCGAACACATGGCCAGACCCCGGCGTCGCCTTGAAGCCGCCCGTTCCCCAGCCGCAATTGACGAACAGGCCAGGCACCGGCGTCCGCCCGATGATCGGAGACCGATCCGGTGTCACATCGACAATACCGCCCCAGTTGCGCAACATCCGCAGCCGGCGGAACATCGGGAACAGCTCGCAAATAGCGTCCAATGTATGCGTCGCGATATGCAGCCCGCCGGCCTGGCTGTAGGACACATACGCATCCGTCCCCGCGCCGATCACCAGCTCGCCCTTGTCGGACTGCGAGATATAGGCGTGGATGGTGTTGGACATCACCACGCACGGAAACACCGGTTTTACGGGTTCGCTCACCAGCGCCTGCAACGGATAAGATTCGAGCGGCATCCGCACGCCCGCCATGTCCATCACCACACTGGTATGCCCGGCCGCGACCACGCCGATCTTCTTCGCCCCGATCGGCCCGCGCGTCGTCTCCACGCCCGTCACCGCACCCGACGCGTCGCGGCGAATGGCCGTCACCGCGCAGTTCTGGATGATGTCCACCCCGCGCGCACTCGCCCCCCTCGCGTAGCCCCACGCCACCGCATCATGCCGCGCCGTGCCGCCTCGCCGTTGCAACGCCGCACCGATCACCGGATAGCGCACGGCCGTCGAAATATTCAGCGGCGGACAGAATTCCTTCGCCTGCGCCGCCGTCAACCATTCATTGTCGATGCCGTTCAATCGGTTGGCATGGACATGGCGCTTGAACACCTGCTCGTCATGCACGGTATGCGCGAGCATCAGCACCCCACGCGGCGAATACATCACGTTGTAGTTGAGACTCTGCGACAAACCCTCCCACAACTTCATCGCATGCTCATACAACGCCGCCGACTCGTCCCACAGATAATTGGACCGGATGATCGTCGTGTTACGCCCGGTATTGCCGCCACCCAACCAGCCACGCTCGAGCACCGCCACATTGCGCACACCATGCTCGGCCGCCAGATAATACGCCGTCGCCAGACCATGCCCGCCACCGCCGATGATGATCACATCATAAGCCGGCTTCGGTTCCGGCGACCGCCACTGCTCGGGCCAGGCTTGATGGCCCGACAGCGCATTGCGGAAGAGATTGAAGAGAGAGAATTTCATTGCTGCGCCATAGAGTGAGCAAGCCTCCGGCGGCAAGCCCGCGACAGGCACGCGCTTTCGTGCCGAAAGCGGCTGGGTTCCAAGGGCCCACGGGCCTTGGCCGGCGGAGCCTTGATTTTCATCCGATCGCCGCCTCCGCGACCGCCGCCATCACGCCGGACCAGTCGCGATGGCCGGCCTGGCGGAAAAGTCGCATGGTCGGGTACCACGGCGTATCGGTCCGGTCGCGCAGCCAGCGCCAATCGGGGGCGCGGGGCAGCATCACCCAGGCGGGTCGGCCCATGGCGCCGGCGAGGTGGGCGACCGAGGTATCGACGGTGACCAGCAGGTCGAGTGTGGCGAGGATGGCCATGGTGTCGTCGTAGTCGTTGATTTCGGCGCCGAGGTTGATCAGCGGGGCGCGGCCGAAATAGATGCCGGCCTGGGCCGCGGTGTCGCCCTTCTGCAGCGAGATCAGCGCCGTCCGCGGGAGGCGGGCGAGCGGGGCGAAATCGGTGAGCTTGGCGGAGCGGTTGCGATCGTTGTTATGGGTCGGCCGGCCGGCCCAGACGATGCCGATGCGGCGGTATCCGGCGGGCACGAGGCCGTCGAGCCTGGCGCGCCAGGTGGCGATGCGGGCGGGGTCGGCGTGCAGATAGGGCACCGGGGCGGGCACCGTGTCGATGCGCGTGCGGTGCAGGCGCGGCAGGCCGGAGAGCGGGCAGAAGGCGGCGTAGGCGGGGGCGTCTTCCCAGCGCTGAAACACGGTGGCGGCCGGATGGATTTGTGCCAGCAGCTTGGCGACTTCGGTGCTGCCGGCGATGGCGATGTGGCCGCAGAACGATGCCGCCCAGCCGATATAGCGGGCGAACTGGATGACGTCGCCGAACCCCTGGTCGGCGATCAGCAGCAGCGTTTGCCCGGGCAGCGGCGCGCCGCCCCATTGTTTCTTGTCGGTTGGCGGCATCAGTGGCGGCACGCCGGCGATGCGGTAGCGCCACTCGTATTCCTCCCAGCCCGCCTCCCAGTTGCCTTGCAGAAGCTCTGCCTCGGCCAGTTCGAAATGCGCGCCGGGCATGGCGGGGTCGAGCACGAGGGCGGCGCGGGCGCAGGCGATAGCGGCGTCGATCTCCATCCGTTCGTAATGGATGATGGCGAGGTTGTGGTGCGCCATCGGGTCGGACGGCGCGAGTTCGACGGCGCGCTTGCCGGCCGCCAGCGCGTCATCCAGGCGGGCTTCGCTGCGGTAGATTTCGCAGATGTTGCGCAGATAGAGCGCCGTCTCGCCGCTCAGCGCGATGGCGCGCTCCATCAGCGCCAGCGCTTCCACCGGGCGTTTTTCGCGGAAGGCGACGATGCCGGCGAGGTGCAGCACATCGGGCTGCTCGGGGGCGGCGGCAAGCGCGTGGGTGAGCAGCCGCCCGGCCTCGGGCAGCCGCCCGGTGCGTTCGAATTCGGCGGCGATGGAAAACACCTCGCCCAGCGGCACGGCAACCTGGATCGCCGCGGGAGTCGGCTTGAGCGCAAGCGCGTCCATCATTCGACGGTGTAGCCGAGGCGATCCATGACCGGCTGGAGGATCGGGATCACCGGTTCGAGATGGCGCAGATATTTGCGGTAGCGGAAGCGCGAGCGGCTGTAGAGGCGCTCGGTCACTTGGGCGTAGCTGGCGGTGCGGGCGTAGCGGCGGTTCTCGTGGAAGCCCATGCACGCCGGGTCGAAATCGACGCCGATGAAGTCGAGCATCGCGCGCACGCTGGCTTCCTGGTCGTCAACGATCTCCTCGTAGCGGATCGGCAGATAGCGCAGCGCCATCTGGCTGCGGTAGTGCTGCACCAGATCCATCACCCGCACGTAATGGATGGCTGCGGTTTCCAGCACGGTGGCGCAGTACAGCCCGTGCGTGAAGTGGTTGGAGATGGCGGAAACCATGATGTCGAGCGGATGGCGGATCACGTGGATCAGCGGTGCCTGCGGGAACAGCAGTGCGATCAGGCCGAGATGGGTCTCGTTGAGCGGCATCTTGTCGGTGAACAGATCGGCGCCCGGTTGCAGGATGCCCATCTGGCGGACCTTCTGCAGATAGTAGTCGCGCAGATCGTCCAGCCCCTCCCGCCGGTCGCCCATCCAAAGCTCGGCGAGCGCTTCGGGATAGGCCATCGGGCTCGCGAGCATGCGCGGCATCAGGCCGGTGATGTCGTGGATCAGCGGCAATTCGTCGCCGGCGGCGATGCGCGGATGGGCGGACAGGGTTTGTTCGACCAAGGTGGTCCCGGAGCGCGGGAAGCCGAGGATGAACACGGGCTGCGGCACATCGGTGCGCGTGGTCGCGCGCGGCAGAATGCGCAGCCGCTCGATGGTGAAGAAATTGCGCAGCCGGGCGACGAGCTGGGCGGCGGGCTGGTCGAGATAGATATTGCCGCTGACCTCGCGTGCCTGCTTCTTGCCTTCGAGAAACGCCTCGAACGCCTCGTCATGGCGGCCCATCTGGTCGAGCAGGCGGCCCTTCTCCAGCAGTTCGTTGGCGCCGAGCCGGCCGCCCTCGATGCGGCTGGCGATGCCGTCGAGCAGCGCCACCGCCTCGTCGTAGCGGCGCATGCGGCCGAGCACGATGGCGCGTGTCAGCGCGATGTTGGGGTCCCCCGGTGTGACCACTTCGAGGCGGGCGAGTATGTCCATCGCGCCGTCGAAATTGCGGTCGGCCTCCTCCATGCGCGCCCAGCCCAGCAGGGTCTGGCGGATTTGCGGTGCGGCGGCGACCGATTCCTGATAGAGCGCGCGGCTTTCCGCCATGCGGCCCTGGTTCTTCAGGCACCACGCGAGGTTGGCGAGCAGGATCGGGTCGCGGCTTCCCGCCAGTTCGAGCACGCGGCGGTAATGGTATTCGCCGATCGCCGGGCGCTGCGCCTCGGTCATGATCATGCCCATCAGGTTATGCGCCTGCGGGTTCTCGGGGGCGATGCGCACGGCGTTGCGGGCGTGCATCTCGCCCTCCGCGAGATCGCCCTTGCCGAGCAGCAGCAGGGTCAACTCGTTGGTGGCCCAGAAGTTGTTCGGATCGAGCGTGACGATCCGGCGGATCACCGCCTCGGCGGCACGGTGATTGCCCTGGGATTTGCGGATTTCGTAGAGCACGCTGAGCGCGCCCGGCCGGTCCGGCGCGAGTTCCAGCACGTCGAGGCACAGCTGCTCCGCGGTCTCGGTGGCGCCATTGCGATGCGCCTGCACGGCGCGCTCGATGAGCGGCATCAGATGCCGTGTGGCCTCCGCCGGCGGGATGGCACTGGCGTCGAGCGCGCAGCAGCGCGCGGCGCGCAGACCGCTGCCGCAGGGACACAAATTGGCGGCTGGCGTGTTCATGCTATGCGGAATCCGGAGGCGAAATGTCTGAGACGAAATGTCTGGCCAAGCTACTGGCCAAGCTAGATGAAACGCAGCGGCGGCGAAAGCCCGAGCAGATGCGCGCCCACTGTCTCGAAATGCGCGCTGCGCGCCTGCACCTGCTGGCTGACGGTGTTGATATCGCGAAACCGCCGCTCGAACCCCTGGGAGGCGAAAATCGCCGTCGCCCCCGCCTCGTGATAGGCGAAATCGGCGACCTCGCGGGCCTGATGGGTGCAGAAGGTGGCGGCGAGGCGGATGCGCATCCGCTCATCGACCGTCATCTGCCCGCTGATCGCCACGCTGTCCCAGATTTCCTCCAGCGTGGTGACGAGCAGCGCGCGGGCGGCGGCGAGCTTGGCCTCGGCGAGGGCGAATTCCTTCTGGATGGCCTGGTTGTCGGCGAGCTTCTGGCTCATCGCCTGCGGCGCCTTGTCGGCGGCGAGCGCGCGGAAGGCGTCCAGCATGGCCCGCGCGATGCCGAGTGCGACGGCACCGAAGCCGGACGCATAGAGGTTCGTGGTGGTGAAGCGGTACAGCGTGCCGTTCTCGCGCCGCTCGGCCGGCGTGTCCCGCATGACGGAGTAGGCGTCGGGCACGAACAGGTCGCGCACCTCGTAGGAGTCGCTGCCGGTGCCGCGCAGGCCCATCACGTTCCAATCCCGCGTCATCGCCACGGCGGATTTCGGGAACAGCATCGAACGCTCGATCGGCGTGCCCCCGGCGCCGAGCCGCAGCGTGCCGTCCGGCTCCTGCACCCGCGAATGCCCGCCAATCCAGCTCGCGTGGCGCCCACCGCTGGCGAACCCCCAGCGCCCGCTGACGACATAGCCGCCCGGCACCACCCGCGCGACGCCCTGCGGCCCGGCCCCCCAGGCCAGCGCCGCCCGCGGATCGTCGCCCCAGATATGCCGCGCCACCGCGGGCTCCATGTAGGCCGAGGCCATCGAGCAGCCGGAATTCTGCCCGATGCACCAGGCCGTCGAGGCATCGGCGCCGGCGATGACCATCATCATGCGCACATAATCAGCTGGCCGCGCTTCGTCACCGCCGAGGCTGCGCGGCAACAGCGCGCGGAACATCGCCGCGCCATGCAGCGCGTCGAGCAAGGCGGGCGGAAGTTCGCAGCCGGCTTCGATCGCGTCGGCGGCCGCCGCGATGAGGGGCGCGGTGGTGCGGGCGCGGACGACCGGGTCGGGGTGTGGAGGCAGCGGTTCGGGCGCTCGCATGTTTGAAGTTTCACTGATCCAATTGATCGAGAGTGCGGTAGATTATCAGCCCTTGTCGATAGGCAGTAATCCGGACAGGCTGAGCCCAATCCGAACTGCGTTGCTTGACGGCGTTTCAAACTTTTCCCAGCGTCGCGCTTCTGGTATTGTTATCAACGGCTCGATAAGACCGAGCGGACGGCCACCGCGGCAGGAGGCGTGCCTTGTTGAATGGCGGTGAGCGGCCTACCGCGACTGACAGACCATGGCCTTCCAGCCGCGAGGGGGAGTGGTAGTGGGCAAAGCTGCGCGAACCGCGGTCGACGCCGCTTTTGAGGTGGTCTACGACGACGAACTGTTGCGGATTAGTCATTCGGGGAACGACGCGGCACCACATGTTGTCGCGTTCACCGGGATCGGTATGGGCTTGCAGGGAATTCAGACCGAGGAATTTCGCAAGACGATCGATTCGGGACCGAACTACCAGGCAACCTATGTCATCGACAAAACCCGAAGCTGGTACAACGCGACCTATGACGATATCCGCAAGCAGCTTGCGCCGCTATGCGCCACCAGTCCGCGGGTAACCACACTCGGCAACAGCATGGGGGGCTATGGCGCTTTCTATTGCGCTGGATCGATCCCGAATTGCGATCGCGCAATTGCGTTCGCGCCACAATTTTCAGTTCATCCGGACCTTTTTCCGCCCACCGATACCCGATGGGCTGAGCATCGTGAGCGGATCACCCACCATCGACGAAGGCATGCGCTGGAGCATCCCTCCCCGGATATCGACTACATCGCGTTCTTCGGCGACGGCAGCGGTCGGGAACTGGAACATGCCAGGCGCCTCGCAGGGGTCGCTACCGGCCGGACCCATATCTTCATCGTCAAGAACTGTGAGCATGATGTCGCCGCCACGGTGAAGCGGGCATTGGTGCCCGATTGAAGGTACTGCGGCCGGTCGCCTTTGAACATCGTTTCGCCCACCAACCCCGATGCGGTCTCGCCGCCTTGGTATCAGCGGTTCGCGTTCACCACCTCTCGCACATGCTCCGCGATCGCCACCGCCGCGGTCAGGCCGGGGCTTTCGATGCCGAACAGGTTGACCAGTGCGGGAATGCCATGGGCGCGGCCGTCCTGGATGACAAAATCCTGGCCGGGGGCACCCTTGGGGACGATTTTCGGACGGATGCCGGCATAGCCCGGTTGCAGCGCGCCGTCCTTCAGCGCCGGCCAGTAGCGCCGCACCGCGTCGTAGAAGCTGTCGGAGCGCCGCGGGTCGACCGCGTAGTCGATGCCGTCGATCCACTCGACATCCGGCCCGAACCGCGCCTGTCCGCCGAGGTCGATGGTCAGATGCACGCCGAGGCCGCCGGGCACGGGAACCGGGTAGATCAGCCGCGAGAACGGCGATTTTCCGAGCAATGTGAAATAGTTGCCCTTGGCAAAATATTCCTGCGGAATAAGCTGGCGCGGCATGCCGGCAATGCCGCGCGCCAGTTTCGGCGCGTGCAGCCCGGCCGAATTGATGAACAGCCGGCACGCCAGGCGCATCGGCTCGGCCCCGCCGACCGCGATCTCCACCCCCTCCGCCGTCACTTGCCCCGACAGCACCGGGCTATGGAACACGAACATCGCCCCGGCATGCTCGGCCTCGCCCTGCAAGGCCAGCATGTAGGCATGGCTATCCACCACCCCCGTAGCAGGCGAAAACAGCGCGCCCGTGCAGGCGAGGTTCGGCTCCAACGCGATCGCCTCGGCGGCGGTCAGCACGCGCATGCCCTCGACGCCGTTGGCTTCCGCGCGCGCCTGGATGCCCGCCAGCTTCTCGTTCTCGTCGGCCGAGGTCGCCACGATCAGCTTGCCGCAGTTGTTGAACGGCACCCCCCGCTCGGCGCAGAACGCATACAGCATCCGCCGCCCCTCGACGCAGAAGCGCGCCATCAGGCTGTCCTTTGGGTAGTAGATGCCGGCGTGGATCACCTCGCTGTTGCGGCTCGACGTCTCCGTGCCGATGCCCTCCGCGGCGTCGAGCACCAGCACCTCGCGCCCGGCCTGTGCCAGCGCGCGGGCCATCGCGATGCCGACCACGCCCGCCCCCGCTATCACAACGTCAACCTGTTCCATCTATCCCTCCGCAACCAGCAACCAAGCCCTTGCCGCCGCGCCGCGCAAGAGGGATACCGCCCCCATCCAGCGCGAACGGAGCCACTATGCGTCGCCGCACCCTACTCGCCACCGCCCTCGCGACGCCGCTCGTCCGGGCGGCGCACGCCCAGCCACAACTCAACAGCGTGCTGCGGTTCGTTCCCGCCGCCGATCTGCCCTCGCCCGACCCGCATTTCAGCGCCAGCCCGCAAACCCGCGACCACGCGCTGCTGGTGTTCGACACGCTGTTCGGCCGCGACGCCGCCGGGCGGGCGCAAATGCAGATGCTCGACAGCTACGCCGTCAGCCAGAACGCGCTGGAATGGCGGCTGCGCCTGCGCACCGGCGTCTTTTTCCACAGCTTCGAGCGCGTGCTCGCGCGCGATTGCATCGCCAGCATCCGCCGCTGGGGCGCCCGCGATCTGCACGGCCAGGCGCTGCTCGCCGTCACCGAAAGCCTGACCGCCATCGACGACCGCAGCATCCTGTTCCGCCTGAAATCCCCCTTCCCGATGCTGCCCGAAGTGCTCGGAAAATCCACCCCGCGCCTCTGCGCCATCCTGCCCGCCCGCCTTGCCGCCACGCCGCCCGATCAGGAAATCAGCGAGATTATCGGCAGTGGCCCGTTCTCCTGGCAGGCCGACGAACGCAAGCCCGGCGAGCGCTGCGTCTATCTGCGCCACGTGCCGTACATCCCCAATCGCAGCCCGAGCGAAGCGACCTCCGGCGCCAAGGAGGCCTTCATCCAACGCATCGAATGGACGGTGATGACCGACGCCGACGCGGAAGCGGCACTGCGCAAGGGCGCCATCGACTGGTGGGCCGCCCCGCCCGCCGCGGCACTTGCCGGACTGGCCGCCGTCCCGGCCATCCGCCTGCCCCGTCTGGCCCCCGGCGGCGCCATGGCCACCCTGCGCATCAACCCCCGCCTGCCCCCCTTCGACAACCCCGAAACCCGCCACGCCCTGCGCGCCGCCATCCGCCAGGCCGACTACATGACCGCCCTGAACGGCAGCACGGGCATCATCCCCTGGCGCGACAATGTCGGCATCTTCACGCCGGACACACCGATGGCGAACCAGGCCGGCATGGCACCCCGCCCCGGCGCGCGCGCCGCCGCCGGCCAAACCATCACTCTTCTCGCCTCCGCCGCGGACAAAGCCCTCGCGGATGTCACCACCTCCGTCCTCGCCGGCCTCGGCATCGCCACCCGGCTCGCAACCGCCGATACCGCCAAGGACGGCTGGAACCTCGCCCACACCAGCTACGACGGTGCCGAAATGACCGACCCGATCGGCCATCCCCTCCTCGGCACGCCGATCTTCCAGACCCTGCGCACCACCTGGCTGCAAGCCCCCGATCGCGCCTGGCAACGCCGCATCGCCGAACAAATCCAACGGACCGCACTCGACGACGTCACCTACATCCCACTCGGCCAAAGCTTTCCGCCGACAGCGATCCGAACCAGCATCAAAGGCATGCTGGAAGGTATGCCGATCTTCTGGAACCTCAGGCGCGGACGGGACTAGGCAGAGTCCGATCGGCTCCCCCACGGCAGTCCAGGGAAGGCAAGCGCGCCTCCGGCGGCAAAGGGGCACGCCCCTTTGATCCCCCCGACTGCTGGCGC
>JAYTUU010000033.1:0-33695 GCA_043744375.1 Rhodospirillales bacterium
GCAGCGTCGTCGTCTTGCCGCAGCCGGAGGAGCCGAGCAGGCCGACCATCTCGCCGGGTTCGACGGCGAGAGAGAGGGCCGCAACAACGGGCGGACCCGCCCCGAAGCTTTTGGACAGGCCTTCGAGGACGAGGCGGGTTCCGGACACCTGGTTCAGCGCTTCGTCAGGATGCGGCGGCGCCACTGCTCGGATATGCCGTCCCGCATCTTGGCGATTTCCAGCCAGTCGACATCGAGCATGCTGGCGAGGCGCTCGGGCGTGGAGGCAGTAAGCGCCAGGGCTTCGGGGGAGATCTGCGCGGTGGTGTTGACCGGAGCGTAGAACATCCGCTCGGTGAAGGCCTTCTGGGCCGTCGCGCCGAGGGCGTAGCTGATGAAGGCGCGGGCGGCTTCGGGGTTTTTGGAGTTCTTGACGAGGCACATGTTGTTGATCTGGAACAGCGAGCCTTCGCTGGGGATGGCGACGGCGAGACGGCCTTCGGACTGGGCGGAGTAGATCTGGCCGCGCGCATTCCAGCCGACGCCGAGCGAGGCCTGGCCCTGGATGATGAAGGTGTAGGCGTCCGGCGCCGGGCTCCAGCTCAGCACGTTCGGCGCCATTTCGGCGACCTTGGCGAGGCCGATTTCGACGGACTTGCGGTAGTCGCCGCCGCCGAATGTCTTGTTGGCCATCAAGGTGAAGCCGATGCCGACGATGTCCGGCGCGGCGTTGATGGCGATCTGGTCCTTGTACTGGGCGTCCCACATGACCTTCCACGAGGTCGGCGTGGGCTTCACGCGCTGCGGCGAGTAGAGCAGCACGAGGTTGTCAAAGGTGCCGGCGGCGCCCGCGACGCCCTTGGTGAAGGCCATCGGCGACAGTTCCTTCATCACCGGAAGGTCGCTGATATCATCGAGCAGGCCGTCATCGGTGGCGCCCTTGGCGACGGAGACGTCGAACAGCACGACGTCGAGCTGGGGGGCGGCCTTCTGGGCCCGCAGCACGCCGAGGGTCTGCGCGGAGTTGCCCATCGTGTAGTAGACGACCTTGATGCCCGGGTTCGCCTTCATGAACGGCTCGACCACGGCGGCCTTGTAGTTGTCCTCGAAGATGCCGCTATAGGCGCCAAGCGTCAGTGTGCCCTCGACAGCGTGGGCGCGGCTGACGAAGGGCGCCGCGAGCGCGGTTCCGATGAGGGCGCGCCGCGCCATCGTGGTGCGGGGGAGACGGATCATGCTCATGGCGGGTTCCTGTCCTGGTATAGTCCAAGGTGGAGAAAGATGCGTCTAGCCGCAAGATGGAAAGGGCAGGGCAATCGGGTGAACAAGGACGCCTCCGGCGGCGTCGTGCGCAGCGCGCATTCGCGCGACGGGGCACGCCCCTTTGATCCCCCCGACTGCTCGCGGCTGGATCGATGACCTTCGGTTGACATGGTACATTCCCGCCCGACGCGCTGGCGAAGCCCCCGATGCGCTGGCGAAGCCAAGGAATCCTCGTCCCGTTTTTGCATTGCACACGAGCCGAAATGCCGAGCACGCGGGAATGCTGATCCAGCCGCGAGCAGTAGGGGAGATCAAAGGGGCGCGCCCCCCAGCCGCTTTCGGCACGCAAGCGCGCGCCTGACGCGGGCTTGCCGGCGGAGCCTTGATTGCGGCTTGAGCCTTCACCCGATTGCCCTGATGGAAAGGGCATGAGCGCTTGCTTTGGGCGATCGCGCGTGGTCGGCTCGCGGTCGAACTGGAGGATTCGGATGGCACGGATCGAGGATATCGCGGAGGGAACGCGGCTGGCCGTTCTTGGGTTGGAGATTGCGTCATTCGAGAGTCAGCCCTTTGTCGCCGGTCCGCCATTGGCGCGGCGGCGGGTGGCAGTGATCAGTTCGGCGGCGCTGCATCCGCGCGGCTCCGCGCCGTTTCTGCCCCCAGCCACCTGAGGTAATCAGCCACCTGAGGCGATCGCTAGCCAGGCTGGGTGGAACGCGATAGCAAGGCCGGAGCATCCGGGGAGCACGTACTTGGCACTGGCGCATGATCGCGGCCGCATCGATTTCTCGACGTGGCGATCGCCGCATTTCCTGTGGTTGCTGGAGGGCAAGGTCGGGCGGATCACGCTGAACCGACCTGAACGAAAGAACCCGCTGACGTTCGAGAGCTATGCGGAGTTGCGAGACCTGTTCCGGGCGCTCGCCTATGCCGACGCGGTGAAAGCGGTGGTGATCACCGGGGCCGGCGGAAACTTCTGCTCGGGCGGCGATGTCCACGACACCATTTTTCCGCTGGTGCGCATGCAGGAGGCCGGCGACACGCAGGGGTTGCTCGATTTCACCCGGATGACCGGAGACCTGGTGAAGGCGATGCGGGCCTGTCCGCAGGTGATCGTCGCCGCCGTCGATGGGGTGTGCGCGGGGGCGGGGGCGATCCTGGCGATGGCGTCCGATTTGCGACTCGGAACCGCGGCAAGCCGGGTGGCGTTCCTGTTCGCCCGCGTGGGGCTGGCGGGGGCGGATATGGGGGCGTGCAACATCCTGCCACGCATCATCGGGGCCGGGCGGGCGGCGGAGTTGTTCTATACCGGGCGCAGCATGGATGGCGCGGAGGCGGAACGCTGGGGATTTTTCAATCGGCTGTGTGCCAGCGACGCGCTGCTGGCCGAGGCGATGGCGCTGGCGGCGCAGATCGCGGACGGACCGAGCTTTGCCCATGCGATGACCAAGCGCTGCCTGCACCAGGAATGGGACATGGGGGTGGACGCGGCGATCGAGGCGGAGGCCCAGGCGCAGGCGATCTGCATGCAGACCAAGGATTTCAGCCGCGCCTACTATGCGTTTGCGGAGAAGCGCAAGCCGGTCTTCGAGGGGAACTGAAGCGGCTCAGGGGTCACTGAAGCGGCTCAGGCCCGGGCGGGTTCGGCCATCAGGCGCTCGTAGAGGGCGATATGCTGGTCGACGCTAACCTGCGGCGGGTCGGGCTGGCGCATGCCGGCGGTGATGGCGGCGAGGCGGGTACGATCCTTCGCGAGGTGGCGCAGGAGGGCCGCGAGGGCGGCGGGACTGCCGGCGGGAAAGTGGAAGCCGTCGATGCCGTCGCGGACTTTTTCAGCCATGCCGCCGATATCGGAGCACACCACCGGACGGCGGTTGCGCAGTGCCTCCTGGATCACGACCGGGGAGTTCTCCCACCACACCGACGGCACCAGGACGATATCGGTGGCGCGCATCATCGCGTCGACGCGGGTGTTGTCGTAGGGGCCGTGGAAGCGGACGTTCCGGCCGGCGGATTTGAGGCGCTCGATGACGTCGGTCTGGAACTCCGGCGGCTGGCCTGAATAGTCGCCGTGGATGTCGAACTGGATATCGGTCTCGCCGGCATCGAGCAGCAGGGCGGCGGCGTCGAGCATGACGCCGATGCCCTTGAGTTCGGAAATCTGGCCGAAGAAGGCGATGCGGAGCAGGTCGGGGTCGGCGGCGCCGGGGGCGCCCGGGGTGGCGGGCGCAATGATGTTCTCGATGACGGAGACGCGGTCCACCGGCAGACCCCAGGCGACGTAGCGCGCGGCGAGCAGGTGGCTGGGCGCGATGAAATGGTCGATCAGGTCGAAGAAGCGCATAATGTAGGCCTTGCGCAGGAAGAAGTCGGCACGGCTGTAGTCCGGAAAGCAGCGGTTGCAGTCACGCGGCGAGGATTCATGGCAGAGCATCTTCTTGTCGCGCGTTACCATCTGGCCGTAATTGTTGCAGATGGCGAGAAATTCGTGGAGCGTCAGCACGATCCGGCTGTTCGGCAAAGCGCGGCGAACATGAAGGAAGGTTTCGACACCGAGGACGATGTAGTGGTGGAAGTGCAGGATATCCGGCGCGATTTCGTGCAGTACGGCGGTGAGTTCACGTGGGTAGGCGCGGTCCTGGTTGGCGAATTTGAACCACTCGAAGCTGTGCGCGCCGTAGAGGTATTGGTGATCGTCGAAGGGCTGTGCGAAGGGGCTGCCGGTTGGGTTGCTGCCGTCGCGCGCGGCCGCGACCATCCAGGACTCCCAGCCCGGCTGCGCGCTCATCGCCTCGTGCAGGCGGCGGGCGGAGATTTCGGCACCGCCATGGGTGATGCTGTGATGGCTGTGGGCGGCGACCAGCAGGCGGGTTGGTTTCTTCATGACGTCAGCGCCTTGCGCGCGCGCGCCGGCTTGCCGCGGGCCTGCGCGGTCATGCCGGGTGCCGGGAGTGCGGCAATGCGGTCGCCCCAGCGGCGTTGGTGCAGCCAGGCGTTGTAGAGGGTGAGGTTCATCCTCCAGCGCTCAACGGAGCCCGCCTGGGATTGGCGTTCGAGATGGTACATGCGGACATCGAGGTCAACGGCGCAGCGCAGGCCGCGTTCGGCGAGTTTCATGCAGAGATCCGCGTCCTCGAAATCGCCGATGGTGTAGGTTTCGTCGAGGCCTCCGAGGTTCTGCAGGGTTGCGCGTGCGATCAGCAGGCAGGCGCCGGTGATGGCGCTGGCGGTCCGCAGTCCGCCGGTGGCGGGAGGGCGGCGGCCCTTGTGTTCGTGCAGCGGGAACATCCAGCCGGCGAACTCGGGCAGGGGCTCGAACGCCATGCCCATGTGCTGCACCGAGCCGTCCTCGTAGAGCAGCAAGGGGCCGATGGCGGCGATCTCGGGCGTGTCGCGCAGGCGCTCGGTGAGTGCGCCAAGCCAGCCTTCGCGCTGCGGGAAGACGTCGGAGTTCAGCAGGCAGACATAGCGGCCGCTGGCATGCGCGAGGCCGATGTTGTTGGCCGGTGCATACCCCATGTTGCGGGACAGCAGGAGCAGGCGGAAGGGCAGGGCGAAGCGCGCGTGCAGCGAGATGGCCAGCGCCTCGGCGTCGCGCCGGCGGGAGGGGTCGTCGAGGACGTAGATCAACTCGTGGGAAATGCCGGGCGGGTGGGCGGAAAACAAAGCGAGTTGGTACTCCATCAGGTCGATCCGCCCGTAGAGCGGGATGATGATGGAGACTTCGGGAGCCGGGTCAGGGGTGCCGAATACTATCGCATCGCAGTCGGGCCGCTCGGCCAGGCGGGCCCTGCTGAGGGCCATGATCGCCGGGCCAATGGCGTGGTCGAAGGCCGGGGCGAGTGCACTGTAGCGGAGTTCGAACAGGCCGAGCAGTTCCCGGATGGCGGCGATGCCGTGCAACTTCGGCTCGATGATGTTGCGCATGGCGACTTCGCCACTGGCGCGGGTGATCTCGAGGAAGGGGCGCTCGCCGGGCTCGATGGCGCCGGGGACATAGGCCAGGAAGCCGCAGAGCGGGTCCGAATAGCCGTGCGCGGCGCCGAAGCGGGCGAGGACGTCGGTGCGGGGATTGCGCACGAACTGGGTTGGGTCGAGCACGATGGTGCGGCTGCCGCTGATGACTTTGAGGGCGCGGATGCTGCCCGGCGGCGCCAGCATCCAGCCGATCAGGACGAGACCGTCGGGCGGGCAGAGGATCGCGTCGTCGATTTCGAGCAGGAGGTGGGAGCCGAAGGTTTCGCCGGTCGGGTGGGCGTGTACGGGTGCTGCGGGGGCGTGATGGGCGGGCGTCACGGCCACCGACTCGGCCAGGGTCGGCTCGGCCAGGGTCGGCTCGGCTCGGCTCGGCTCGGCTCGGCTCGGCTCGGCTGGGGTGGGCTCGGCTGGGGTGGGCTCAACAGGAACGGTAGCAGGTTCTTCGACGGGGAGGTTCAGAAGAAAATAGGCAAAGAGGTCGCGCATCTCGCCGCTCTCGATGGTCGCGCGGGCCGCTGGCGTGGCGTCGAGATAGGCGCGCAGATCGATCGTTGGGGTGGGGGCGTTGAGGGTGAATACGCCGGCGGTGAGAAATTCAGCGTAGAGGCTCTCGAAGCGGCCGGCGGCAACGGCAGCCGCGGCTTCCGGGTAGGCTGCGGCGTAGTGGCGGGCGTCGAACTGCGGCAGCGGATCGCCGCGTTCGACGGCGGGGGCGGCGAGGAAATGGTGCAGGGCGCAGAGCCAGCCGCGGGCGGCTTGCGTAGGGGCGGTGTAGAAGGTGGGGTCGAAATATACCGAGGTCACCGCGTCCCCCCCGTTGCGGATGTGTTGGAGGAAATGTTGATAGGGGCTGTTGGCGCCTGGCAGGTCGCCATCGGGGTTGCCGGTGATGGATTGGCGGTAGATGGCGGGCTGGAACAGCAGATGGGCAATGCGGCCCTCGCGCGCGCCGGCCTTCAGATAGTGGTCGTAGCGGTTGGCGCAGCGGAAGGTGACGAGGACCTGGTCGGTGAGGTCGGGTGCGTAGAGGGCGTAGGTCGCGTCGTCGTAGAGCCAGTGCGGCGCCCGCGTGAGGTAGCCGACGGCGCAGTAATGCTCGTAGCCGGAGCCGATCTCGCCGCCGGCGATGCTGGCAGCAATCTCCGGGTTGGTGGCGCGGTAGAAGGGCTCGTCGAAATAGAGGTTCGGGGACAGGGCCAGGGCGCGGCCGGTTTCGATGTAATGGACCAGGGCGGCTTCGTCGGTGGCCTCGGCGAGGCCGGGATGGGCGGCGCCGTAAGCCGAGCGGTACCAGGCCGCGTCGAAACCGCACCAGGCGGTTTCGCTGGCGGCGAGCGGGCCGAGTATCTCCTGCAATCCGGCGGCGATCATGCGTTTATGCTCCAATCCCGTCCGTATAGCCGTTCGGGTGGGCGCGCCGCCATGACAAGGCCGTTTCCACGATCGCGTCGAGTGATTGGAAGCGCGGCGCCCAGCCGGTTTCGCGCGCAATCAGGCCGGAGGCGGCGACGAGGATCGCGGGGTCGCCGGGGCGGCGGGCGTCGAGCCGGAAAGGCACTTTCAGGCTGCTGACGCGCTCGACGGCGCGGATCACCTCGCGCACCGAATGGCCCTGGGCACTGCCAAGATTATACGTGACGCTGGTGGTATCGAGGCGTGCGAGGGCACGCAGATGGGCGTCGGCGAGATCGCTCACATGGACGTAGTCGCGGATGCAGGTGCCGTCGGGGGTGGCATAGTCGGTGCCAAAGACGGCGATTGCCGCCTGCCGGCCGAGGGCGGCGTCGATGACCAGGGGGATCAGATGGGTTTCCGGGCGGTGGTCTTCGCCGAGCCGGCCATCGGGGTCGGCGCCGGCGGCGTTGAAGTAGCGCAGGACGGCGGAGCGCAGTCCGTGCACGCGGTCGGCCCAGAGCAGGGCCCGTTCGAGGGCGAATTTGCTGTCGCCGTAGGGCGAACCGGGCGAGATCGGCGCATCCTCGGCGATCGGGCCGGCTTGCGGGGCGCCGAACAAGGCGGCGGTTGAGGACAGCACGAACCTTGGCACGCCGTGGCGGATGCAGGCGTCGATCAGGCGCAGGCCGTTGCCGATATTGGTGGCGAGGTAGTGCAGCGGCTCGCGCATGCTGTCGCCGACAAGGGAGAGGGCGGCGAAGTGGAAGACGGCGGCGAATTTTTCTCCGCCGAGCGCGGCCTCGATGGCGGCGGGATCGGCGAGGTCGGCCTGGATGATCCGGGCACCCGGCAGGATGGCGGCACGGTGGCCGGTGGAGAAATCGTCGAACACGGTGACCGCGTCGCCGCGGGCGAGGAGGGCGGCGACGAGATGGCTGCCGACGAAGCCGGCGCCGCCGGTGACCAGAAAGCGTTGGGTCATGCGGAGTGGGTTTCCAGGAGATCGGGGCGGTTCTGCGTCAGCCAGGCGTGCAGCGTGCCGGGGCCGGTGGCGAAGGGGTCGTCGAAGGCGGCGAAGAGGTCGGCACGGTCGCGCCAGAACAGGCGCAGCGGGCGGCGGATGGTCTCGCCGGTGTCGAATTGGACGAAATGCCATGGCGCGGCATCGGCGGCGG
Organism: Rhodospirillales bacterium; assembly: GCA_043744375.1. Lineage (GTDB taxonomy): Bacteria > Pseudomonadota > Alphaproteobacteria > Acetobacterales > Acetobacteraceae > CAIYPH01. The sequence goes on from JAYTUU010000033.1 coordinate 7,791, forward strand.
GGTAGCTGTTGCGGGCGAGACTGCGCTTGTACCAGTTGACGATCTCATAAACCTCGGTGTTGTCGCCGGCGGTGCGCTCGGTCATCAGCGCACCAACGCCGGTGATCTTGGTGAAATGGTAGAAACGCAGCAGCGCGCCGTTGACGCGGATGCTGCCGTCTGGGGCGAAGGCGATGTGGCGGCGGCTGAGGTTCCAACTGGCGACGTTGTAACCGGGGTCGCGGGTGATCTGCACGCCGTTGAACAAGGCAGGGACGAGGTCGCAGTATTTCTGATCGCCGAAGATGCCGGCTTTGGGGTCATCGTAGCCGGCACGCAAAGTGGCTTCGGCCCACCAGTGGGCGAAGGCGCGGCCGTTGGCGTCGTTGCGCACGGCGATGAAGCCGAGGTTGTAGATGCCGTATCTCATCGACACCAGTTCGCTCTCCTGGATCGCCACCAGATCGTCATTCGGGGCGATCTGATGCGGCGTGAGGATGATCGAGGCGGTCGCATGCTCGGCGGTCAGCAGGTCGAGCGGGTGGAAGACGGCGATGTCGGGGTCGAGGAAGACGACGAGATCGGCCCCCTCGGCGAACAGGAAGCGCAACATGGGGCCTTTGAGGGCGCTGCAGGCCTCGACCACGTCGTGCTTGAACATCCAGGCACGGAAGCGGGGGATGCCAAGCTCGGTGCCCCACATCACGCGGTCGAATGGGGCGAGGGCTTCGGGTGGCAGGCCGGGGGGTGGGGCGTCGACGATGACGGCCAGCATCTCCCAGTCGGGATGGGCGACGCGGACGGTCTCGACGAGCACGCGGGCGCGCGAGAGGTAGCCGAAGGTGAAGATGGTGTAGCAGACCGTGCGCGCCATCGAGAGCTAACTCACGCTGCCGAGCGGGGAGCGCTGATACTGTGCGAGGGACGCCAGTTCGATGACGAGGCTGCGCGCGCCGGAGGTTTGCAGCGCGGCGTCGCCATTGGTCCATTGCACCGGGTCGGTGGCATCCGCGCCGTGCCAGCCGTGGAGATGCCGCGGATCGCCGTGCGGGACGATCTCGCCGTCGAGCGTCATGACGCGGATGGCGATGCCGAGGCGGCGGTAGTCCCCGCTCGCGGGATCGAGGTGCGCGGGCGTGCTGGTGCGCGAGACCAGGCGGATCTGGTTGGTGTTTTCCGGCAGCGTGAAGTGACGGTGGAGACCGTCGATGACCGGCGGGATTTCGAGGTCGTCGGTGAGCAGCACCAGGTCGGGATCGTCGGTCGTCAGGTCGGTGGGGGCCTGGTCCTGGGTCGGGTCGATGGACGCTGTGGTGCCGCATGCGAGCACGGGGGCGCATGCGAGCACGGGGGGGCATGCGAGCACGGGGGGGCGGGGGGTCGCGCGTTGCTGGCCGACATACGCGGCGGCGTGGCCATCGAGGAAAAAGCGCAGGACGTCCTCGGATGTGGCGAGGACGACACCCCGGCACGTCTGTTGCGCCACTTCGGCCACATCGCCGTTGTCGCTCAGGGCAACCACATCCGCGCCAGCGGCGAGTGCGTCACGGGTGACAAAGTTGCAGGTCTCCGGCCAGGGCGACAGCACCAACACCAGGTCGATATCGGCGACGGCGAGGGCGCGGGTCATCGCTTGCCGGTCGTGCGGGCCGACTTGGGTGGGGACACTGATGAGGTGCTGCATCGGCCGCAAAGCGGCGGCGTTGGCGAAGTGGAAGAAAGAATACCCGGGGTCGGTGCCGGCGCGCAGGAACAGTTCGAGAAAGAGCGGCCAACCCGTGTTGGCCACAGGGAACCCCACGAAGGCCACGCGGATCGGGCCGTCGTGCGAGGCAGTGTCGGACTGAGGGCGGAGCGAAGCGCACGGGTGTACGCGCAGAGTGCGCGTGGGCAATCCTTTCGCACTTTGCCGCCAGATATCCAGCGCCGCGCGCGACGGAGCCACCACGTCGAAGTCGACGGCCGAGAACAAAGCGCGCATGCGGTCGTGTTGTACAGCCCGCGCGTCACCGTAGACGCAGACGCGACAGGCCATGCTGCCTTGGGGCGGCGCGTGGCAAAACGCGATGTCGTTACGAAGCAGGTGAACGCCAGGACAGATGGCGGTGTAGTCATGCATCCAGAAGACGCTGTGGCGCGGCGCCAGGGCAGCGGCGATGCGGGCGGCAACGCTGGTACGATGTCCCAGCAGGGAATGCACGACGAACAGCCGCGCCGGGCCGCTCGTACGGGGCAGAATCGCCAGCGCGGCAACGATGTCGTTGCATAGAACGATGCCGAGCACATGGCCGTCGAGAACCAGTTGGAGCGGCATCGCGGCACTGCCGTCCTGTGCGACGGGTTCCTCGGCCAATGCCTGCATCGTGCGCACCGGCGCGACATGCAGATACGCGAACCGGTCGGACGTGAACTGGGTTTCCTCGTCGGCGATGAGCATCTGCACGCCACCGGTGTGATGCAGATAGCGATCCTGGCTCATCGCCACCACGAGGCCACGGCGGCCGCGGCAGGCGGCCTGCAAATGGTCGCGCAGAGTGCTTGCATCGAGCGCCGCGGCGCCGGGCGGGGCGTCGTTGCCAGGCATGCGCTTGGCGGGCGGGGTGGCGGCGTCGATGAGGGCGCGGCGGTATCCCCCGATGCGGCGGGGTGCACGGCCTTCGGCGCGCCCGCTGCGCAGATAGTGCAGCAGCGGGTCGATACCGGCCGAGCGGACGTCTTCGAAGGCGGCGAGGTAGTGTTGCGTGTCGAACCAGGCATTGGGGTTGCGGCTCTGGCGCCAGCCGAACTGATGAAAATGCGCCACCGGGTCGCGGCGGGCGGCTGCGTCACTGGAGAAACTGGCGAGATAGAAGGCCGGGTCCACATAGGGCGCGATCAGCGCGAGATCGGGTTCGCCCGGCAGTGCCACCGCGGTGTGTGTGGGTTCAACCGGTGCGATCGGCGTGTCGGTGAAGGCGGCGAGGGGAAAGCGGGAGAAGATCGGTCGTGACGGCGGCGCGCGTGATGCGGCTGGCCCGGTCGGAGGGGCAATGGCGAACGGTCGGTCAGGCGGGATGGTGTCGGCGTCCATACTGGCTTGGTGTGGTAGGCGATGGCCGGCAGGATGGCAATTGATCAGGACGCGAACTCACGAGCGGCGATCAGGGCTCGCATGCGTCGATGGTTGATCGCCGCTGCGGCGAAGATGCGGCAACAGCGGAACGACCACGGCGTCGCCCCGGTCGGGATGTGCGACCTCGACCCGGTTGCGGCCGTTGCGTTTGGCGACGTAGAGCGCGGCGTCGGCCGCCTCGATCAGCGACTCCGGGCGGGATGATAGTTCGGGCACCGCACGGGCCACGCCGATGCTCGCGGTCACCACGCCATCCGCATTGGCTTCGTGGGTGATCTCCATATCCTCGATCGCGGCACGGATCTGGCGGCCGACAACGAGGGCGCCGTCGAGATCGGTGGCGGGCAGGATCACGACGAACTCCTCGCCACCGTAGCGGGCGACCAGGTCATGGGCGCGGCGGATGTTGGTCGCGATCGTGGTGGCAATGGCGCGCAGGCAGTCGTCGCCGGCCTGGTGGCCGTAGCGGTCGTTGAAGCCCTTGAAGTGGTCGGCATCGATCATCAGCACGCAGAATGGCTCGCCGGTGCGCAGGCTGCGGCGCCACTCGAGGGCGAAGCTCTCGTCGAAGCGGCGGCGGTTGGCGACCCCGGTCAGCCCGTCGGTCATCACCTGCTCGGCGAGTTTCTCCATCGCGACTTCGAGGGCCTGTTCGGCTTCCTTTTGCTGCGTGATGTCCCGGGAGTGGGCGACGAACTCATGCGGCTTGCCGTCGCTATTGCGGACCAGGTGCATGCGCGCTTCGAGCCAGGCCCAAGAGCCATCCTTGCGGCGGAAACGGTAGCGGTTGGTGACCTCTCTCGCGTCGGCATTCTCCCGGAGCCGTTCGCGCACGGCGACAAAGCCGGGGATGTCGTCGGGGTGGCAGTTGGTTTGCCAATCCGGGCGCATTGCCTCGGCGACGCTCCAGCCGAGCACGTTGGTGACGGAGGGCGAGACATAGACGCGCCGGCCATCGAAGCGGACGCGGGTGATCATATCCGACGCATTGTCGGCGAGCAGGCGGTAGAGTTTCTCGTTACGGGCAAGTTTGGCATGCTTGTCGGCGATCGCCTGGTTCATACGGCGGCGCTCGGCGACCACGGCGCCCATCGGGTAGGCCATGATGGACGCGACGAAGAGCAGGAATTGCATGAAGGTGACGCGCCCAAAATCGCCGAGATTGGGGACCAGAGAGATCGCGCCGGTACCGAGGAATTCACCACATGCGGCGGCCAAGGCGGTGAGGAGAATGCCGATCCCCGCGCCGGGAAAGCCGAGGCGACCGACCAGCAGGAGCAAGGGCGGAAAAATCAGGTAGAGCAGCGGAAGCACGTCCTGAAAGAACACCAGCGCAAGGATTGCAGTGTAGCCCAGCAGCAGAACCAGGGTTGTGGTCAGCAAGGGGGGTACGAACAGCAGCAGCATGTCGCGCCGACGCATTGCCAGGGTGAGCGGCGCAACGATGGCAAGGCCGAGGGTCTCGGTCATCAGCCAGTGACCGAGATTGGTGACAAAATCGGCGCCGGTGAGAAAATTACTGGCGAACGAGGCAAGAATGGCGCCTGGCAGTGGGGCGGCACCGAGGACGATCGCGGCGCCAATCGCCAGGCCGCGCGGCGTGGCGAGGTCCTGCGCGCGCCAGCCGCGCCCGTTGAGCAGAAGGTAGGCCGTACCGATGGTCAGCATACTGGCGGTGCCGATGACGGCGCCGTGGGCCAGGGCAATGGGATGGAAACCGGACACGCCAACGAAGCCGGACATGCCAACGAAGCTGGGCGCGGCACCGACAACGCCGATGGCGAGGGTGGCGGCGAGTCGATTGCGCTCAACCGTCAGCAACGCCGAGAGGAGAAGGCCGTCGGCAATCCAGTTCGGGGCAAGGCCGGCGGTGTTCAGCGACAGTTCCAGGCCAACGGCGGTGGCCGCGGCCATCAGCACGATCATTGCCATCGGCACGACAAACCGCGCCAAACCTTCACTGCGCCCCATCCAGTCTCTCCCGCCACGGGGAGAGATCTAGGGTCGAGTGATGAATTTAAGGTTTACGCGGCCGATGGAATCGGGAGTTCTAGGCTGCTGCCTGAGCAAGATATTCACGGTATCCAAACAACCCGACCTGCCCGCCAGTGTGCAGGAACACGATGTTCTGATCGGGGGTGTAGGTGCCCTTGCGGATCAGGTCGATCAGGCCGGCCATGCCTTTGCCGGAGTAGACGGGGTCGAGAAGGATACCTTCCATGCGCGCGGTCAGCATCAGCGCCTCGGCCATGCCGGGGGTGGGGATGCCGTAGCCGTCGCCGACATAGTCGCAGTTGGCGACGACCGCCTGGCGGCGGATGCCGCCTTTGAGGCCAAGTTTCTCGGCGGTGGCCTCGGCAAGGCGGTGCACGTTGGCCTCCTGGCGGTCACGCGGCAGGCGGACGCCGATGCCGAGAACGGGAATGCCGGAATTCAGCGCCTCCAGCCCAACGACGAGGCCCGCCTGGGTGCCGGCGCTGCCGGTGGCGTGGACGAGCAGGTCAATGCGCAGATCCATCTCATTGGCCTGGGCCAGCAGTTCGAGCGCCACATGGGCGTAGCCGAGCGCACCGGTGGGGTTCGAGCCGCCGCCGGGGATCACATAGGGTTTCTCGCCGCCTTCGGCCAGTTTGGCGCCATAGGCCTCGATTTCCTTCTGCATGTCCGTGCCGCCATCGCGGTATTCGATGTTCAGCCCGAACATGCGGTCGAGCAGGACATTGCCGCTTTCGAGGTAGTCGACCTCGTTGGTCTTGATGCGGTGTTCAAGCAGCGCGGTGCATTTCAGCCCGAGCTTGGCGGCCACGGCGGCGGTCTGGCGGACATGGTTGGACTGGACGGCGCCCTGGGTGACGATATGGGTGGCGCCCTGGGCGACCGCCTCGCCCATCAGGAATTCGAGTTTCCGGTTCTTGTTGCCGCCGGTGGCGACGCCCGTGCAATCGTCGCGCTTGATCCAGAGTTGCGGACCGCCGAGGTGCTTGGTGAGGTTCGGCATGAATTCGAGCGGTGTCGGTGCGTGGCATAGCTTGACGCGGGGAAAGCGGGCGAGATGCATGGCGGATGTTTCCTGGACCCGGGTGTAACGCGAGGCGGTTTCGCCTGTTTGTGTCATAAGCAGCGGATGATCAACCCGGCCGTTGCGCGCGTGGCCCTCGGCGGAGCAGAGTGGAACCGCTGAACGGCTTCGCCATCGCGCGGGGACATGTCAGGCAAGGAGCAGGCGTATGATCATTCACAGGCGGCGTGGCTGGGAAATTCCCGAGCGTCTGGCAACCCCGGAGGCGGTGGTGCTCGGCCGTCGAGGGCTGATTGCCGGAGCGATGGCCACGGGCGCGATGGCCATGGGCGCGATGGCCATGGGCGCGGCGTCGCCGGCGGCCGCGCAGTTCAATCTCTTCAGCAGCAAGGCGCCGCCGCAGATGGCGAGCCGCAAGAAGCTGGAGGCTGAGCGCAACGCCAAATACGATGGTGGGCGCACCCTCACCAACGAGCAGGACGCCGCGACCTATAACAACTACTACGAGTTCGGCCTGTCCAAGTCCGTGTATGATCAGGCCAAGGCGCTGGTCGAAAGCCCGTGGAACATCGCCATCACGGGCCTGGTGAGCAAGCCGCGCACCATCGGTTTCGAGGACCTGATGAAGCAGGTCAAGATCGAGGAGCGCGTCTATCGGCATCGCTGCGTCGAGGCATGGGCGATGACGGTGCCCTGGGTGGGGTTCCAGCTGTCCGAGTTGGTGAAGCTCGCGGAGCCGCTATCCTCGGCAAAATATATTGTATTCACAACGCTTGCCGACCCGAAGACGATGCCGAGTCTCAAGCAGAGCTGGTATCCCTGGCCGTATATCGAGGGCGTCACCATCGAGGAGGCGGCGAACGAGTTGGCGTTTCTGTCGGTCGGCATGTACGGTCGCACCATTCCGCCGCAGAATGGCGCGCCGATCCGGCTCACGCTGCCGTGGAAATATGGCTTCAAATCAGGGAAGTCGATCGTCAAGGTCGAGTTCACCGATAAGCGGCCAGTGTGTTTCTGGGAAGCGTTGCAGGACGCGGAGTACGGCTTCTGGGCGAACGTGAACCCGGCCGTATCCCATCCGCGCTGGAGCCAGGCGAAGGAGCGGCTGCTCGGTACCGATGACATGGTGCCGACGCAGATCTGGAATGGCTATGGCGACTATGTGGCCGCCATGTATGCCGACAAGAAGAACGAGCGGCTGTTCGCTTGACGAAGAAAGCCCGCATCCTGCCGCGCGCTCTGGCTGTTCTGGCCGCGTTGTGCCTGGTGGGGGCGTTCGCGCTTGCCGTCTTCTATCCGCCGCAATTGACGCTCGGGCGGCTGATCGGGCAGGTCGATCATGGGCTGCTGCTCGCCGTTCAGGATGGGGTGCGGGAGGGGCTCGGGGAGTGGGCGTCGTGGGCCGTGCTGATGCCAGTCCTGCAGCGGCCGGCCTGGCTGTTGCCGTTGGCGGCGGGAATCGTGCTCGGCGGCCTCGCGCTGACCACGAATTCTCGACGGCGGGTGCCCGGAACGCCGCGGCGCGGGACGTGACGGCCAGCAGGGGGGCGAACCTGGCTTTGCCGAGCACCGCCCCGGGGGGTTAAGCTGCGCGGAGTATTCCGACTTCCGCGCAGGAGCGACGACGCATGACCGCCTCGAACGACACCCCGGCTGCACCGGTTCTCGACTACGACGCGATCATCATCGGCGCCGGCATTTCCGGCATGTATCAGCTTTATCGCCTGCGTGAACTCGGCCTGCGCGTGCGTGTGTTCGAGGCCGGGACGGGTGTTGGCGGCACCTGGTACTGGAACCGCTACCCCGGCGCCCGCTTCGACTCGGAGAGCTACTCCTATGGGTATTCGTTCTCCCAGGCACTGCTCGACGAATGGAACTGGTCCGAGCATTTCGCCGGCCAGCCGGAGACCCTGCGCTATCTCAACCATGTCGCGGACAAGTTCGATCTGCGCCGCGACATCCAGTTCCGCAGCCGGGTTGGCGCCGCTGAATACCGCGATGCCGCGCGCGGCTGGGAGGTCACGTTGCAGGACGGCAGCCGGCACAGCGCGCGCTTCCTGATCACCGCCATCGGCCCGCTTTCGGCGCCGACCATGCCGCGCATCGCCGGCGTGGAGACCTTCAAGGGTGAGGCGTACCACACCGCGCAATGGCCGCATGAGCCGGTGAGCTTCGCGGGCAAGCGCGTGGCGGTGATCGGCACCGGCTCGACGGGGGTGCAGACGATCCAGGAGGTCTCCAAGACCGCCAGCCATCTGACCGTGTTCCAGCGCACGCCCAACTGGTGCGCGCCGCTGCATAACGGCAAGATCGACGATGCCGAGCAGGCCGCCATCAAGGCCGGCTACCCCGAGATGTTCGCGCATTGCCGGGAGACCTTCGCCTGCTTCCTGCACACGCCGGACCCGCGCGGCACCTTCGAGGTGACGCCGGAGGAGCGCGAGGCATTCTTCGAGAAGCTCTACGCCGAGCGCGGTTTCGGGATCTGGCAGGGTAATTTCCGCGACATCCTGACGGACGCCAGGGCGAATGCGGAGATCACCGATTTCGTCGCCCGCAAGATCCGTCAGCGCGTGAAGGACCCGGCGGTGGCGGAGCGGCTGATCCCGAAGAACCACGGCTTCGGCACGCGCCGGGTGCCGCTGGAGACGCGCTATTACGAGGTCTACAACCAGCCCAACGTCGACCTGGTGGATATCAACGAAACCCCGATCGAACGCATCACGCCGACCGGCATCAAGACCAGCGGCGCCGACTACGGGTTCGACATGATCATCTATGCGACCGGGTTCGACGCGATCACCGGCAGCTTCGACCGCATCGATATCCGTGGCCGCGACGGCCAGAAGCTTAAGGACAAGTGGGCGCACGGGCCGCAGACCTTCCTGGGCGTCCAGGTCGAGGGTTTCCCGAACATGTTCATGCTCGTGGGGCCGCACACCGCGCTCGGCAATATTCCCCGCAGCATCGAATACAACGTCGATTGGGTGACCGGCCTGATCGGCCACATGCGGGCGCACGACCTGACCCGCGCCGACGCCCGCCCCGGGTCGGTCGCGGCCTGGACCGATCACGTCAAGGCGATCGGCGTCGGCCTGCTGTCCAACGAGATCAACTCATGGTTCACCGGCATCAACAGCAACGTCGAGGGCAAGCAGACGCGCATCATCGCCCGCTACAGCGGCAGCGCCCCGGCCTACCGCGCCAAATGCGACGAGGTGGCGGCCGGAGGGTACCGGGAACTCAGCCTTAGTTGAAAAAAAGTTTTTGCTTCTTTTTTCAAAAAGAAGCGCTTTCTTTTTTGCAAAAAAGAAACAAAAAACTTTTATTCGCTTTTGTTGATGATCCGCCAAAGCTTCTCGGGCGAGACGGGCATGTCGATGTGGCGGACGCCGAGCGCGTCGGCGAGGGCGTTCATGATGGCGGGCAGGGCGCCGGCGCAACCGGCCTCGCCGCAGCCCTTGGTGCCCAGCGGGTTGGTGGTGGCGGGGAAGGATTCGGCGGCGAGGACGAAATCCGGCAGATCGTCGGCGCGCGGCAGGGCGTAATCCATGAACGAGCCGGTGAGGAACTGGCCGTTCTCATCATAGACGGTGGCTTCCAGCAACGCCTGGCCGATGCCCTGGGCGATGCCGCCATGGACCTGGCCGGCGACCAGCATCGGGTTGACCTGGACGCCGAAATCATTGACCGCCGTGTAGCGCTGGATCGCCACGCGGCCGGTTTCCGGGTCGATCTCCACCTCCGCGACGTGGCAGCCATTGGGCCAGGACGACTCGATCGCGCCGGTGATGTGGGAAACATCCAGGCTGGCCGGAACGTCCGCCGGCAGCGTGACGGCCGGGTCGCGCAGCGCGGCGGCCAACTCCATCAGCCCGATGCCGCGGTCGGTGCCGGCGACGGTGAAGCGGCCCCGGGCGAATTCGATGTCCACGGCCGCGGCTTCCAGCACGGCGGAGGCGGCGCGCCTGCCGCGTTCGATGACCAGTGCGCTGGCCTCCAGGATGGCGGTGCCGCTGGCGGTGATCGAGCGCGAGCCGCCGGTGCCGCCGCCGAAGGTCACCTCGTCGCTGTCGCTCTGGTGCAGACGTATCAGCCCGAAGGGAATGCCAAGGCGGGCGCTCAGCACCTGCGCGAAGGGTGTGGCATGGCCCTGGCCGTAGTCGAGCGTGCCGGAGATGAGGGTGACCGTGCCGTCGGCCTCGAAGCGGATACCGCCCATTTCCTTGTTCGGCGGCGCGGTGCCTTCCAGGTATTGGCCGAGACCGCGCCCGCGCAGCTTGCCACGCGCCCGGCTCTCGTCGCGCCGTGCCGCGAACCCGGCCCAGTCCGAGACCTCCAAAGCGCGGTCGAGCACCGCGGAGAAGTTGCCGCTGTCATAGGTCTGGCCGGAGATGGCTTTGTAGGGGAGTTCATCGGGCCGGATATGGTTCAGGCGGCGCAGCGCGATCGGGTCGCGCCCGGTTTCGGCGGCGGCGACTTCGATCAGGCGCTCCATCAGATAGTTCGATTCCGGCCGCCCGGCCCCGCGATAGGCGCCGATCGGGGTGGTGTTGGTGAACATGTTCCGGGTCAGTACGTGCAGCAGCGGCGTGCGGTAGACGCTGGTGACGTTCTTGACGACGTTGGTGGTGGACATGCCCGGCCCATTGGCGAGCAGGGCCGCGCCAATATTGGCGTGGCCCGTCACGCGCAAGGCGAGGATGCGGCCAGCGGCATCGAGCGCGAGTTCGCCGGTCATCTCGGTGTCGCGCCCGTGGTGATCGGAGACGAAGCTGCCGGAGCGGTCGTCGGTCCATTTCACCGGGCGTCCGAGCAGGCGGGCGGCCAGCAGGGCAGGGAGGTATTCGGGGTAGGGCGCGCCCTTCATGCCGAAAGAGCCGCCGACGTTGAAGGTCAGCACACGCATCTGCGTGCGCTCGATGCCGAGGGTGCTGGCCAGCAGGGTTTGCATCCGGTGGACGCCCTGCGAGCAGACGCGCAGCGTGTAGCGGCCGTCCTCGTACGAGGCGATGGCGGCGCGCGGCTCCAGCGGGCAGATCACCACACGGTTGTTGACGGCCGTCACCCGCGCGATGTGGGCGGCGGTGGCGAAGGCGGCGTCGATCTTGCCGGGGTCGCCGTACTGGAAGGCGACGGCCAGGTTGCCGGGCACGTCGTCGTAGAGCTGGGGCGCGCCAGGGGCATCGGCGTCGCGGGCGGAGGTCACCGCCGGAAGCGCCTCGATGTCCAGCACGATGGCCTCGGCGGCCTCCTTCGCCTGGGCGATGGTCTCGGCGACGATGGCGGCAATGGGCTCGCCGACATGGCGGACCTTCCCTACGGCCAGCGCCGGGCGCGGCGGCTTGTGCATCGGGCTGCCATCGGCGTTGACCAGATTGGCCCCGCAGGCAAGGGGAGAAATGCCGGCGGCGGCGAGGTCGGCGGCGGTGTAGATGGCGAGCACGCCGGGCATCGTGCGCGCCTGCGTGGCGTCGATGCCATGCAGCACGCCGTGCGCGTATGGGCTGCGCAGGACGATCATGGTGGCCTGACCGGGGAGTGTGAGGTCGTCGGTGTACTGCCCGGCGCCGCGCAGCAGCACGGGGTCCTCGTGCCGGGGCACGGATTGGCCGACCGCGAAACGCTCGTCGTCCCAGGCGTCGGTGACGATGTTCATGATCGCTGCTCCGGTTGATGGTCGCCAGCATAGCGGCGCCAGGGGCGGCAGGCGAGTTGCCACGGGGCGCCGGAACGTCGCAGTCTGGCGACGACATTCATGCACCACGGAGAACGCTGCCATGCCAAGCAAATGGACCGATCAGGTCGCCCTCGTCACCGGCGGCGCGCGCGGCATCGGCCGTGCCGCGGTCAAGCTGTTTGCCAGCCATGGCGTGGCGGTGGCGATCAACTATTCGAGCAAGCCGGATCTCGCCGAGGCGCTGGCAGAGGAAATCCGGGCGGCCGGCGGGCGGGCCATCGCGGTCGGCGCGGATGTCGCCGATGAAGCCGCGGTCAATGCTGCGGTGGCACGGACGGAAACCGCGCTGGGGCCGGTCTCGATCCTCGTCAACAATGCCGGGATTGCCTGGCCGGCAACGCTGGAAAGCTGGGAGCCGAAGGGCTTCGCGCGGCTGCGGGCGGTGAACGTGGACGGCATCATCCACACCACCCGCGCCGTGATGGGCAGCATGAAGGCGCGGCGCTTCGGGCGGATCGTCAACATCTCCTCGGTGGCCTCGTTCGGCAATACCGGCTTCACCGGCAACCATTTCTATGCCTCCACCAAGGCCGACGTGAACATCCTGTCGCGCCGCTTCGCCCTCGAACTCGGGCCGCACGGCATCACCGTGAACGCCGTCGCCCCCGGACTGACCCGCTCGGACATGACGCAGGGCAACAAGACGGATGCCGAGTGGAAGGCGCTCGAAGCGGGATTCTCGAAAATCGCCATCATGGGGCGCGTCGGCGAACCGGAGGAGATCGCGCGGGCCATCGCCTTTCTGGCCGCGCCCGATGCGGGCTTCATCACCGCGCAGGTGCTGACGGTGGATGGCGGACGGACGGACTATATCGGGCACGGCTGAACCGCACAGCACTGGCGGGACACGGCGCCCCGCCAGCTTCGCGGTGTTACGGGACGAGATGGGCGACGCGGGGCTTCACCTGCTCCTGGATCAGGCGCAGCGAGTTGTGCCAGGCGGTCGGGTTCTCCACGTAGTCGAAGCCGAAGACCAGCAACTGGCCGAAGCCGCCGACGTCGTTGTAAACCGCTTCAAGCTTCTTCGCGACCGTCTCGGGCGAGCCGATCAGCCAGTTATGGTGGGCGCAATACTCGACGGTGACCTCCTCGTCGGAGACGGATTGGTCGTGCTTGAGGTATTCCTTGAAGCCGAAATTGGACAGCAGCGGCAGGAAGTATTCGCCCATCATCCGGCCCATCATGCCGCCGACCGAGAGTTTCCAGGCCTCCTCGTCGGTTTCGGCGACGAAGATCTCGCGCACCAGGCGCCAGTCGCGGCGGTTCGGCGTGCGGCCCGAGCGTTTGGCGCCTTCCTCGACGCTGTCCCAGTGACTTTTCACGTAGGCGGGGTTGAGGTTGAGGCTCATCGGGATGTAGCCGAACTCGCCGGCCATCTTCAGCGTGTCCGAGTTCTTCGACAGGCCGGCGACGCCGATTGGCGGGTGCGGCTGCTGGAGTGGTTTGATGTGCGGCTTGAGGAAGCCGAACATCGTGTCGGGCTTGTTGACCGTCCAGTGCTTGCCCTTGTGCTCCCAGGGGCCTTCCTTGCCCCACAGCTTGAGGATGATGTCGAGCGCCTCGCGGGTCATTTCACGGTTGGCGCCGGACATGCCGTCGACGTTGAACATCGCCCAATCCGACGGCAGGCCGGAGGCGGCGATGCCGAAATTGAGCCGGCCTTCGGAAAGATGGTCGAGCATGGCGACGCGGTTGGCGAGCTCGGCGGGGTGGTGATAGGGCAGCAGGAAGCCGCCGGGGCCGATGCGCAGGCGCTTGGTCTGCATCAGCGCCTGGGCGATCAGCAGGTCGGGCGCGGGATGCGGCTCCCACGGCGCCGTATGGTGTTCGCCGATCCAGGCTTCGGTAAAGCCGAGTTCGTCGATCCAGCGCATGGTCTGGAGGTCCCAGTCATGCCCCGCCTTCAGGCCGCGCTCGGGCGGGTGGGAGGGCATCGTGAAATAACCGAATTCCATGGCGTTTCCTCGTCGTTGCAGGGGTCACCGGTGTGCCGGCGTAACGCGCGAGGATAGGCAAAGAGTCGGGCGCAGGGAAAGGGGTGCGGCGATGACGGTGTGTTAACGCGGGGCTCAGTTGCCGGGGCGGGGGGCGAACAGGTTCGGCGCGACGGTGCGCAGATCGGGCTGGAAGATCGTATACCAGTAGGCGGCGGCGCAGCCGGCCTCGGGGGGAAGAAAGGGCAGCTTGTCGTGCACGGCGGCCTCGATGATCGCGGCCGTCGGCAGCCGCGCGCGGGCCTCGGCCATGGCGGCGCGCGCCTGTGGGCTGTCAACGATGGAGATTTTCGCCAGTTCGGCGTCCGCCATCGCCCGCACGCGTTTTGCGAGGGCGGCGCAGTTGGTCGCCGTTTCCTCCTGCTGGGGCGGGCGGATGTAGCCCACGACGCCGATGCCGATGAACGCGAGGAGCAGGAGGAACTTCATTGCCGCAGGGTAGCGCGCCGGGCGGCGCTTGTCAGCAGATCACAGATCGAGCAGCCGGCGGGCGATGGCGATGACGCGATAGGCTTCGGACCACAATTTGTAGTCGGTGAGGCGGTCGAATTCCGCCCAGTGGGCCTCGGCCGCGTCGCTGCCGCCGCGCGCCTCGTCACCCTGCCAGCGGGTGGCGAAGTCGATGATCGTATAGTGGTAGCGGATACGGCCATCGGGGTCGCGGTGGATGCTGTCGACGTTGGCGGCCAAATGGAGGTCGCCGGCGGTGAGGGCCGTCTCCTCCAGCAATTCGCGGCGCGCGGCGTCCTCGGCGGTTTCGCCCAGTTCCTGCGCCCCGCCGGGCAGGCTCCAGGAGCCGATATGCGGCGCCTTGCCGCGCCGCACCAGCAGCACGTGGCCGGGCCGGAGCACGACCACGCCGATGCCGACGATCGGGCGGGAGGGGAACTCTCGGCTCACTCGGTAGATGGCGGGGCGCTGGCCGGCGGGGCGGCGGCCGGTTCCGGTTCGCTGGCCTTGAGGTCGTCGAGGGTGGGGACGAAGGATTTCTCCTTCCACGCGCCGACCTGGTAGGTCCAGCCCTTGACGCGGGCGGCCAGGATGTCGGCCTCCGCCTTGGCCTCGCCGTCGCCGGTCACGGCGAACTGCACCCAGATATCGGCGCCGGCCTGGAACACCGTGGCGGTGACGACCATGAAGCTGGCCGTGGTGATGACGGAGGTGCCGAGCTTCTCGCCCGGCTGTTCAGAAATGGGACGAACATCGGTGAGGGTTAGGCTTTCCAGCGCGCGGCCGACTTCTTCGATGCGGTAGTCATCGAGCTTCGGATGCTCCGTCGGCGATTTCAGCACCAGCTTGTCGTCCTCGCGGGCGAATTCGAGCGTGGTGTCACCGCGGGTGGAGACGACGCGGACAATTTTTGCGCTCCGGACGTTGGCGATGTCGCGCTCGAACCACAGCTGAGCGTCGGCGTCGGCGGGCACGCGGCCTTCGGCGAGCCAGGACTGCGCCTCGCCGGGCCGGCGGATGAAGATGGACTCTGGCACGTTGCCCTGGGTGCGCACGCGGCGATGGCCGACGATCAGTTCGGCGAAGGCCTTGCCGTCCGGCCCGAGCAGATGCAGCAGGTTCGCGGTGCCCGTGGCGGCGGGGTCCTCGACCCCCAGGCGGGTGTATTGCGCGGGGTCGGCGGTGCGCGGCTCGGTGATGCGCAGTTCGGTCAGGCCGGTCAGCAGCTCGCGCAGCTTGTCCTGCTGGATGGGGAAGCCGCCGCGGTCCGCGAGGCCCCATTTCTCGCCGGCACGGGCGATCGCTAGGGTATTGCCCTTGCTGGTGATCTCGATGCGCGCAATGGTCGTGAGCTTGGCGGCGAGGCCGGGGAACACCAGGGTGCCCGGCGCGATATCGACCACGGCCGGGGCGGAGCCGCGCAGGCCGAACTGCCAGGCGGCACCCAAGGCGAGCGCGGCGGCGGCGGCGAGGAGGAGCGTGCTCTTCTGGCGCATCGTCGCCCCCTATGCCCGCGCCGCGGCGCGCTTGCGGCGGCGCATGATGCCCATGCCGATGGCACCGATCGCCAGCACTGCCGGGACCAGCGCGATGTTGAAGGCGCGCAGGTTCGATTCCAGGCGGATGATGTCGCGCCGCAACTCAAGCTGCACGTTGCGCAGCTTCACCCGCGTCGCCGTCACATCCTTGCGCAACTCGTCGATGGCGGCGCGCTGCTGCTCGCTGATCACCGCGTTCGCGCCGGCCTCGCCACGGCCGGTGCGCAGGGTGGTCAGCTTCTTCTGCGTCTCCTCCAGATGCGCCTGCAGCTCACGCTCGGTGGCGCGGTAGCGGGCCTCGGCGTCGCGCTGCATGCCCTCGACGAGGGTGAACGGCCGCAGCGAGGAGCCGCGGCTGCGCAGACCGATCAGCGCGTCGCCGCCGGCCAGCGTGCCGAGGAGGTTGGCAACGAACGGGCCGTTATCGCTGAACGGCGTGGCTTCCTGCTGGCCGAAGAAATCCTGCATGCGCACCCAGAACCGGTCGGCGAGGATGTCGCTGTCGGCGGCGACGACGAGGTTCGCCGGGCCGTCGGTCTGCGCGAGATGGGCGAGGAACAGGTCGGGGCGCTTGGCGTCGGCCGGCAGTTCGGGTGGTGCAGCGAAGGCGGATTTCAGCACGCCGCGGACGCGGGCGGCGATCACGTAGGGACCGCCCTCGCTCTTGAAGGCGCTGAGGATCTGGCCGGGGTTGGGCTGGTTGCGCACCTTGTCGAGCGCGACCGGACCGGCCTTGGCGCTGGTGGTCAGCAATGGCGTGAAGGTGATGTCCGCGCCGTCCTTCTTGCGGATCGACCCGGCCGAGGCGACCGTCACCTGCGCCAGATCGGCGGTGGCGGGGTCGTCGTGGTTGATGCCGTCGCGGATGTTGAACCAGGCGACGTAATCCACGGCCTGCACCCGATCGCCGGGGCTGGCGCGGACCCGCCAGGCGCCGGTGGTGTCGCCGACGATGCTGGCGCCGTCGAACACGAGGCCCCAGGCGTCGAATAGTTTCGTAAGGTTGCTGGCGGTGTCGGCGGGCGGCTGGCCGGTCGGGTTGGGCGCCAAAGCCTGCCCCTCGCTGTGCGGATCGACCATCACCATCAGCCGTCCCCCGCGCATGACGAACTGGTCGATGGCGTAGAGCGCCGGTTCGGCCAGGTTCTGGGCGTGGGCGACCAGCAGCACCTTGATGTCGGGGTCGATCACCTGCACGTCAGCCTGGAGTGTGCGGACCGTGAAGGTCTGGCGGAGTTGCATCATCGCGGCCCACGGGGCGCCAGCGCCGGGCTGGCCGCGCATCATCATCATCGTCCGCGCATCGCCATCGAGCGGCAGCGAGGACAGCACGCCGAGGATCGGGCGGGTCGGGTTCGAGAGTTCATAGATCAGCTTCGTCAGGTCGAATTCCAGGAAGCGCTCGCGCTCCGGCTGGAAGAACGGAATGGTGCGCTCATCGTCGAGCAGGTTGGACGCGGCGAGGCCGAAATAGACCTGCTCGCCGGACTGGTCGATCGGCACGCCCTGCATGCCATAGGCGAGCGCGCGGTCCTCGGTGTCGCTGAAGGGTTCGGGGTCGTAGAACTCCAGCTTGATCTTGCCGTTGGCGACCGAGGCGTATTCGCGCAGCATTTCGCGGATGCGGTCGGAATAGCCGCCGTAGACGGGAATGCGGCCGCCGAGGGTGCGCGAATAGTAGAAGCGCAGGGTCACGGGTTCCTTGAGATCGCCGAGGATTTTCCGCGTGCCGTCGGCCAGCGTGAACAGCTTCTGTTGCGTCAGGTCGAGTTGCACCCGGTTCAGGCGAGTCTCGGCGAGGACGTTGATGCCGATGAGGATGGCCAGGACAGCGATGACGCCAACGAGGGAGGTGGAGAAACGACGCATGCTCAATCCGCCTTGCGGTGTTCGACGATCACCGTGTTCAGGAACAGCCAGAACCCGATGAAGGAGGCGAAGAAAAGGAGATCCCGCAGCGAGACCACGCCACGGGTGAAGGCCTGGAAGCGCTCGGCGACGGAGAGGCGGCGGGCGGTTTCGGCCAGGATGGGCGAGCTTTTGGCCAGGAAGTCGGTGACTAGCGGGTAGGAGGCGACGGCGAACAGGAAGCACACGGCAACCGCGAGGACGAAGGCGATCACCTGGTTCTTGGTGGTCGCCGACAGCGCCGAGCCGATCGACAGGAAGGCGCCGGCAACCAGCAGCGCGCCGGCATAGCCCGACGCGATGACGCCGTTATCGGGCCGCCCCAGGAAGTTCACGGTGATGACGAACGGGAAGGTCAGCAGCAGCGCGATGGCGCAGAACGCCCAGGCGGCGAGGAATTTTCCCAGCACGGCCTGGCCTTGGGTGATCGGCAAGGTGAGCAGCAACTCGATGGTGCCCAGGCGGCGTTCCTCGGCCCAGAGCCGCATGGTCAAAGCGGGTATCAGGAGCAGGAAAACCCAAGGGACGAAGTTGAAGAATGGTGCTAGATCAGCCTGGTTGCGCTCGAAAAAATTGCCGAGGTTGAAGGTCAGAACGCCCTGCAAGGCGAGGAAGATGACGATGAAGACGGCGGCGACGGGGGTGGCGAAATAGCCGCCGAGTTCGCGCTTGGCGATGATCCAGACGTTGCGCATTCCTAGGCTGCCTTCGCCTGAGAGGTGGGCGGTTGCGTAATGGCCCGGAACACATCCTCGAGCCGGCCGCTCGGGTGCCGCTTCTCAAGCTCCGCCGGCGTGCCGTCGGCGACGATGCGGCCATGGGCGATGATGATGGCGCGCGAGCACACGGCGCCGACTTCTTCGAGGATATGGGTGGAAATCACGATCGCCTTCTCCGGCGCCATGCGGGCGATGAGGGTGCGCACCTCATGCTTCTGGTTGGGGTCGAGCCCGTCAGTGGGTTCGTCGAGCACCAGGACGGGCGGATCATGCAGCAGCGCCTGGGCGAGGCCGACGCGGCGCTTGAAGCCCTTTGAGAGCGTTTCCACCGGCTGGAGCCGCACGCTTTCCAGGCTGGTAAGCCCGAGCGCATGTTCGACGCGATCGGCCGCCTCGCCGCCCTTGTAGCCGCGGATATTGGCAACGAAGGCGAGGAAGCCGAGGACGGTCATATCGGGATAAACGGGCGAGCCTTCGGGCAGGAAGCCGAGCATCGTGCGGGCGGCCAGCGAGGCGGTCCGCACGTCATGCCCGCAGATGCGGGCGGTACCGGCGGTGGGCGTCATGAAGCCGGCGAGCATGCGCATGGTGGTCGATTTGCCGGCGCCGTTGGGGCCGAGGAAGCCTAGCACCTCGCCGCGCGCGACGTTGAAGGTAACGTCATCGACGGCGGTGAAGGCGCCGAAACGCTTGGTCAATCCGGTGATCTCGATCAGAGTCTCGGTGCTCGTAGGGGCTGCCACCCTGGTTCTCCCGTTCTGGCCGCCGCATGGGCCGCGACGGGCGTTGGAATAGCGCAATTGGCAGCTAACGCAACCGGGGCGGGGCGAGCAGATTTTCTGCTGTCGGTTGAAATTACGGGGTTTTCATCTTTTGGGATGATATGCGATGAACGCTAGGCCCGTGCCGGTTGACCACATTCTCCCGCGCCATTCTCCCGCGTCGGCACCTGGGAGGCCTTCGGCGGCACTTCGGCCATCGCGGACAGCATGTCCGAGGGCCTGCGGGCGATGAAGCGGCGGGCGATGAAGCGGCGGTAGAGCGCGCTCAGCCGGAATGCAGGGTCCGAAACGCGGCCATCCGGTCGAACAGGCGCAGCAATAGCCGCGCCGCTTGGCCGCGTTCGCCGGTGAGACGAGGATCCTTCTGCAGGAGCAATTCGGCGTCCTGCCCAGCCATGTAGAGCAGCGCCTCGTCCTCGACGGGGTCGGCGATCTTCCAGCCTGGCGTGCCGGATTGCCGTGTGCCCAGCAGATCGCCGCCGCCGCGCAGGCGGAAATCCTCGTCGGCAATGCGGAAGCCGTCATCGGTGTCGCGCAGCAGTACGAGGCGGCGCTTCGCCAGTTCCTGCAACCCGTCATCGTGCAGCAGCAGGCAGAAGCTGGCGGCGCCGCCGCGCCCGACGCGGCCACGCAATTGGTGCAACTGCGCGAGGCCGAAACGCTCGGCATGTTCGACCACCATGACGCTGGCCTCGGGCACGTCCACGCCGACTTCGATGACAGTGGTGGCGACCAGGATGCGGGTGCGGCCGGCGGCGAAATCGGCCAGCGCTGCCTCGCGCACCGCAGAGTCCTGGCGGCCATGGGCGAGGCCGATGGCCGGGCCGAAGCGTTCGCGCAGCGTCGCGAACCGCTCCTCGGCGGCGGCGAGATCAAGCTCCTCGTTCTCGGCCACGAGCGGGCAGACCCAGTAGACCCGCGCGCCCTCGTCGATCTTGCGGGCGACGGCCTCGGCGACGTCTGGCAAGGTGGACAATGAATGTAAGGTGGTACGCACAGGCTTGCGGCCCGCGGGTTTGCCGGTGAGGCGGCTGATCTGCATTTCGCCCCATTGGGTCAGCAGCAGGGTGCGCGGGATCGGCGTGGCGGTCATCACCAGCACGTCGGCCGCCGCGCCCTTGGCGCCGAGTTGCAAGCGCTGATCGACGCCGAAGCGGTGCTGCTCATCGATCACGGCCAGGCCGAGGTCGTGAAAATCGACGCCCTTTTGCACCAGGGCATGAGTGCCGACGACGATGGGGAGGGTGCCGTCGGCGAGGTCGGCGAGGATGCGCGCCCGGGCCTTGCCCTTCACGGCCCCGGTCAACAGCGCGACCGGCACCGGGGAGATCGCGGTGAGCGTGCGCAGATGCTGCTGCGCCAGCAGTTCGGTCGGCGCCATGATCGCGGCCTGCGTGCCGGCCTCGACGGCGCGGAGCATGGCGAGGATGGCCACCAGCGTCTTGCCGGCGCCGACATCGCCTTGCAGCAGGCGGAGCATGCGGCGGGGGGCGGCGAGGTCGGCGTCGATTTCGGCGAGCACGTCGGTCTGCGTGGCCGTCGGCCGGTGCCCGAAGGCAGCGAGGGCGCGGCGGCGCAAGGCCCCGTCGCCGGTGAGCGCCCGCCCGGGCCGGTCGCGGACGCGGCGGCGGACGACGGCGAGGGCGATCTGGCCGGCCAGCAGTTCGTCGTAGGCGAGGCGGCGGCGCAAAGCGGGGGCGGGTGGTTCGGCCGGGGTCTGCACGCCGCGCAGGGCATCGGCGAAACTCGGCCAGCCCTCGCGCTTCATCAGCGCGGCATCGTGCCACTCTGGCAAGTCCGGCAGGGCGGCGACGATCTGCGCCATCGGCTTGCGCAGATGCCAGGCGAACAGGCCGGCGGTGAGGGGCCACACCGCCTCGACCGCGGGAAACCCGCCGGGCCGGTCGGCGGCGGCGACGTGGTCGGGATGGACCATCTGGCCACGCTCGTCGAATTTTCCCGAGACCAGCACGCGCCCGCCCACCGGCAGGCGGGCGGCGGGGAAATTGCGGAAATAGATCAGCTCGGCGAATCCGCTGGAGTCGGTCACAACCACGCGAGTCGGCTGGCGCGGCGTGCCCGGCGACTCGACCCTGGCGATCTCGACGACGCAGGTGACGATCTGGCCGGGCAGGGCGGCGCGCACCAGCGTGGTCGTGCGGCGGTCGATGTAGGATTCCGGCAAATGGAACAGCAGGTCGATGGCCCGTTTGCCGCCGGTCGCGCGGGCCATCAGCTTGGCCACGGCCTCGCCAACGCCGCGCAGGCTGGTCAGGGGTGCAAAAAGCGGGGCGAGGGGATCGGTTTCCACGGGCTGACACTGCGCAAACCCGCGCGTATATGACAACCCGTTCATGCCCAATTCATCCCCCCGCCCCGACGACGACACCCGCCGCCGCCGCCTGTTGTTCCGTGCCACCCATCGCGGCACCCATGAGACCGATCTGCTGATCGGCGGGTTCGTGCGTGCGCGCCTGGCCGATTTCAGCGCCGCCGAGATGGACGCGCTGGAGGAGATCATGGAACTGCCCGACACCGATCTGGCGGATTGGCTGACTGGCCGGTTGGCGATCCCGGACGCATTCGACTCGCCGATGCTGCGCGCCATCAAGGCGGCGGCGGGGGCACGATGAGCGCCGTTACCGTCTATGGCGCGCCCGAGGGCTGGGACGCCGTGCTGCTCGCCCGCCGGGCCGCTGAGCATCCGGGGCCGCTGCTGCATGCGGCGCGCGATGACAGCCGGATGGCGCGGCTGGCCGAGGCGCTCGCCTTCTTCGCGCCGGAGGCCGAGGTGCTCAGGTTTCCGGCCTGGGACTGCTTGCCGTACGATCGGGTATCGCCCAACCCGGAACTGATCGCCCAGCGCATCGCGACGCTCGCCCGGTTGCTGGAGAAGGCGTCCGGGCCGCGGATCGTGCTGACGACGGTCAATGCGCTGGTGCAGAAGGTGCCGCCGCGGCATGTGTTTCATGGCGCCAGCCTGACCATCACCGTCAACGCCACGCATCGGCCGGAAGACCTTGTCCGGTTCCTGGAGGCCAACGGCTATAATCGGGCGGCTACCGTGATGGAGGCCGGCGAGTATGCCAGCCGGGGCGGGATCATCGATCTGTTTCCCGCCGGGCTGCCGGAGCCGGTGCGGCTCGATTTCTTCGGTGATACGATCGAGAGCATCCGCGCCTTCGATCCGACGACGCAGCGCAGTGGCGAGAAGGTTGCGCGGCTCACCTTGCGGCCGGTTTCCGAGGTGTTCCTGGACAAGCCGAGCATCGCCCGGTTCCGTTCCGGATGGCGCGAGATGTTCGGCGGTGGGGCGGCCGAGGACCCGCTGTATCTGTCGATTTCCGCGGGCCATCGCCATCCGGGGATGGAGCACTGGGTGCCGCTGTTCCATGAGGGCATGGAGACGTTGCACGACTATCTGCCCGGCGCCTCGGTCAGCCTGGATCACCAGGCGGATGACGTGCTGGCGGCGCGGCTGGAAATGATCGCCGACCACGCAGCCGCCCGCCGTGCCGTGCCGCGCGATGGCGAGGCGCCGTATCGGCCGTTGCCACCCGATCGGCTTTATCTCGATCGCGCCGGATGGGACGCCAACCTCGCCAAGGGGCCGCTGTTTCTGTTCAGCCCGTTTGCCCGCCCTGAGGGGACTGAGGGCATCGATGCTGGCGGCCGTCCGGGGCCGATCTTCGCGCAGAGTGCGGCGGGGCCGGGGATCAACGTGTTCGACCAGTTGCTCGGCCAGGCCGAGCGGTGGAAGCGCGAGGGCCAGCGGCTGGTGGTGGCTGCCTGGACGCGGGGATCGCGCGAGCGGCTGGGCAATCTGCTGCGTGAGCACAAAATTACCGCCGCCGCAGCCGAGACCTGGGAGGAGGCGGCGGGGTTGCCCGTTGCGCTCGTCACGCTCGGCCTGGAGCGGGGGTTTATTGGTGACGGCGTCGCGGTTGTCGCCGAGCAGGATTTGCTGGGCGAGCGGATTTCCCGGCCGCCGCGCCGGCGCAAGCGGGCGGACCAGTTCATCGCCGAGGCGACCGAGTTGGCCGAGGGCGATCTCGTCGTGCATCAGGATCACGGCATCGGGCGCTATGATGGGCTGGTGACGCTGACCGTGTCGGACGCGCCGCATGATTGCCTGCGGCTGCTCTATGACGGCAACGACAAGCTGTTCCTGCCGGTCGAGAACATCGACATGCTCAGCCGCTTCGGCGCCGAGGGCGGGGGGGTGGGGCTGGACAAGCTCGGCGGTGCCGGGTGGCAGGCGCGCAAGGCGAAGATGAAGTCGCGGATCCGCGACATGGCCGGCGAACTGATCCGGATCGCCGCGGCGCGCAAGCTGCGGGAGGCCGAGATCATGGCGCCGCCGGAAGGAGCCTGGGACGAGTTCTGTGCCCGTTTCCCGTTCGCGGAGACCGAGGACCAGACGCGGGCGATTGCCGATGTGCTGGAGGATTTGTCGTCGGGGCGGCCGATGGACCGGCTGATCTGCGGCGATGTCGGTTTCGGCAAGACCGAGGTGGCGTTGCGGGCGGCTTTCGTGGCGGCCATGTCGGGCGGGCAGGTGGCGGTTGTCGTGCCGACCACGCTGCTGGCGCGGCAGCATTTTCGCGTGTTCTCGGCGCGGTTTGCCGGATTGCCGATCAAGGTGGCGCAGTTGTCGCGCATGGTCACGGCGAAGGAGGCGGTGGAGGTGCGGGCCGGCATCGCCGATGGCCATATCAGCATCGTCATCGGCACCCATGCGCTGCTTGCGAAGTCGATCAGCTTCGCCGATCTCGGGCTGCTGGTGATCGACGAGGAGCAGCACTTTGGTGTTTCCCACAAGGAGAAGCTGAAGGCGCTGAAGGACGACGTGCACGTGCTGACGCTGACGGCGACGCCGATTCCGCGCACGCTGCAACTCTCGCTCTCCGGCGTGCGGGAGATGAGCCTGATCGCGACGCCGCCGATGGATCGGCTGGCGGTGCGCACGTTCATCATGCCGTTCGATGCGGTGGTGGTGCGCGAGGCGATCCAGCGCGAGCGGTTCCGCGGCGGCCAGGTGTTCTGCGTGGTGCCGCGCATCGAGGACCTCGCGCGGATGGCGACGCGGCTGGCTGAGATCGTGCCGGAAGCGCGGACGGTGCAGGCGCATGGGCGGTTGTCGCCGACCGAACTTGAGCGGGTGATGACCGAGTTCAGCGACGGCAAGCATGACGTGCTGCTGTCGACCAATATCGTCGAGAGCGGGCTGGACATGCCGGCGGTCAATACGTTGATCATCTACCGTGCCGATATGTTCGGGCTGGGGCAGTTGTATCAGTTGCGTGGGCGGGTCGGGCGCGGCAAGCAGCGGGGCTATGCGTATCTGACCTGGCCGCCGAACCATCGGCTGGCGGCGACGGCGGAGAAGCGGCTGACGGTGATGCAGACGCTCGATACGCTTGGCGCCGGGTTCACGCTGGCCAGCCATGATCTGGATATTCGTGGCGCCGGCAATCTGCTGGGGGACGAGCAGACCGGGCATATCCGCGAGGTCGGCATCGAGTTATATCAGCAGATGCTGGAGGACGCGGTGGCCGAAATGCAGGCGGCCAAGGGGCGCAAGCGGGTTGAGGATCGCGACTGGACGCCGAATATCGGGCTTGGGCTGCCGGTGCTGATCCCGGAGGCGTATGTGCGCGATCTGCCGGTTCGGCTTGGCCTCTACCGGCGGATTGGCGGGCTTGGGACGGATGCCGAGAGCGAGGCGCTGGCGGCGGAACTGGTGGATCGGTTTGGTGCCATTCCGGCGGAGCTGGAAAACCTGCTGCAGGTTGTCGCATTGAAGCGCGCCTGCCGGGAGGCGGGGGTGGAGCGGGTGGATGCCGGGCCGAAGGGGATTGTCGTCAGCTTCCGCGGCAATGCGTTTCGCAATCCCGCGGGGCTGGTGACCTGGCTGGCGAGCAAGGGCGGGATTGTCCGGCTGCGTCCGGACCACAAGCTGGCGATTGTGCGCGACATGAACCTGGCCGAGCGGGTGCGGATGGCGCGGGATGTGGTGGGGAATTTGAACCGCATCGCGGCGGAGGGGCAGGCGGCGTAGGGTTTTGCGGCGGGTTTTTAGTTACGATTTAGCAATAAATAAGCCGTGCGTCGGCCGTGCTGGTCAGGGGTACGAAAAGCAGAAGGGGGGAAAGGGGGGCGGACGGTCTGGGGTGCCGCCGCGGGGGCGTCGGGCGCGCTTCGGTGGGCGGTATTTGGGTGGGTCGATTGGGGGTTGGTAGGGGCGCGGCGGTGGTGGCGGGGGGTCGCCGGGGAGGGTGAGGTCCACGCTGAGCATGAAGCAGAGGGGGCGGAGGATTCGGCCTGCTTGCGGGACGGCGGCGAGGAAGTCCGGGAGGTCGGGCCGGGCGAGAAAGTAGGCGAGTTGGCCGTGGGCGCTGGCGGTTTCGCGGGTGGTGGCGAGGAGCCAGGCGCGGCGCGTGGGGAAGGGGGATTTTTCGTGGGGTTTGGCGGTGCGGGGTTTCGCGGCGCGGGAGGCCCGGGGTTTGGGGAGGGTGCCGGCTTGCCAGCGGGCGAAGAGGCGCTCGAAGCGCTCGGCCATGCGTCCGACGCGGGACCAGAGGGGGACGAGGAGGGGGATGCGGGCGTGGTTCCGCGCGGCCACGACGGCGATCACAGCGCGGAGGCTGGTGATGATGTAGGT
>JAYTUU010000034.1:0-79837 GCA_043744375.1 Rhodospirillales bacterium
GGGCGACGAGAGCTTCTTCTTCCAGCTCGGCACCGTCGGCGGCCCGGCCATTCTCGCAAATGCAAACATCGTCGCGATCGCCGGGATAATGAACGACGACTCGCCGGGAACATTTCCCTGTTTCGTGGCCGGCACGCGCATCCTCACGGTCACTGGCGAGGTTCCCGTCGAGGACCTCCGAGCCGGGGACCGGGTGGTCACGCAACTCGGCGGCGGCGATCGTCCGGTTCGGTGGATCGGCCGCCGCACCGCCCGCATTGCCGCCCATCCGCGTCCGTGGGATGCCCAGCCCGTCAGGGTCCGAGCCCATGCCTTCGGCCCAGGCATGCCGCACAGCGACCTGCGCCTCAGTCCTGACCATGCCATCTTCGCCGATGGCGTGCTGGTGCCGGTACGCTATCTGCTCAACGGCGTGACCATCGTGCAGGAGGCGGTAGTGGTGGTGACCTATGTCCATATCGAGCTTGGCGACGGCGATGGCGCAGCGGTTCACGACGTGCTGTTGGCCGAGGGATTACCCTGTGAGAGCTATCTCGACACCGGCAACCGCGCGGAGTTCGCCGATGGCGGCTCGGTGGCCGCTTTGCATGCGGGCGCCGCGCGGCGGACATGCAAGGAAGCCGCTGCGCCGCTGGTCCTCGCTGGACCGCGGGTGGTCAGCCTGCGGGCCGTTCTGCAGGCCGAAGCAACGGTCAACGGCCACGTCATCACCGCCGATCCTGACCTGCGCCTGCTGGTCGGAGGAAGCGAGATTATCCCGCTATGGGATGGCGCGCGCCATGTCTTTGGCCTCCCGGCCGGAGCGAGCGACGGCATCCTCGTCTCGCGCAGGACGGTCCCGGCCTGGATGGACGCCGAGTCGAACGACACCCGTCGCCTTGGCGTCGCTGTCACCGGAATCACACTCGACCATGTTCCGATCGCGCTGACGGACATGCGATTGGGCGCCGGGTGGCACGGTGGCGAAGGTGGCTGGCGCTGGACCGACGGCCGTGCGGCGATCGCCTTGTCCGGTGCTGCCAAGCTGGAAATCGCGCTGGCGCCGCTGCAACGATACTGGCTTCGCGCTCCATTGGGCGGCGCGGCCCGCGTACTGGCTGCCTGATCTTCTCCCGCACGCCCCCCCAACCCGCATATTTTCCTTGCGCCGCCGCCCAAACCCGCCGACCCTTCCCGCCGATACGGCGCGGATTCTCGCGGCTATTTTTGCTGTCCTTATGGGTAGAGGTTGGCCGGACACCCGTTCTCTCCTATCTCTGGCCGGACGCCGCCGGCTCAAACCTCTTCACGTCGATCTCTTCGGCGCGTTCGCGCATGGCGTGGGCATCGTGCCATGCCTGCATACGAAGAAGCATCTCCATATCGACGCCAAACGCTTTTTCTATCCGCAGGGCCATTTCCGGGGACAAGGCGGCATTGCCGTTCACGAGGTCAGACAGCGTTGCCCGGCGCACGCCCAGGGCATCCGCTGCCTGACCGACGTTCAGGTTCAACGCATCTAGAACTTCTTCCCGGATAAACTCGCCGGGGTGCGAGGGCTTCATGCCAATTTTCGTGATCTTCTCGCTCATCAGTGATAATCCTCCAAATTCAAGTCGTAGAGTTCTCCGTCCTCAATGGTGAATGTTATCCGCCAGTTACCTGAGGTCGAGATGCTCCAAGTGCCTGCCCTATCGCCCGTCAGCCGGTGTATTCTCCATCCCGGCGGGCCTTCCAGTTTCCCAATCTCCGAGGCTGTTAGTAGTGCCGTGATGATCCGCCGTATCCTGCCGACAAGGTCGCTCCGGATGCCCGAGGCGTTGTCATCCTCGATGAGGTTCTTCAGCCCCTTATGCTTGACCGACACAATCCTCATAATCCAAATGTACGGTATCGCCGTACATTTGTCAATGGCTGTGTCTCAAGATTTGGAACGCTGCCCGAAGGCGGCCGGCATCGGTGCCGTCAATGTGCAGCGCATCTGGCGGGCCAACGAATGGGGGTCTGGGGCCTCAGGCCCCAGCGGGTCGAAGGCGGAGCCCCGCCTTTCTTCTCCCGCACGCCCCCCAACCAGCATATTTTCCTTGCGCCGCCCCCTCGGCCGAGCTAAGAAACAAATCATGAACAACACACCCGCCCCCAACCCGCCGACCCTTCCCGCCGAGACGGCGCGGATTGTCGCAGTTGTTTTGGCCGGGCTGGTGGCGTTGATGGCGCACGTCTTTCAGCGGCACAAGCGGGCCGCGATCGTGGTGCCGTTATGGGGCTACATCAACCGCACCGCGCGGCGGTTTGCCCGGCTGATGGCGCGGGTCGAGGCGGGAACCCTGCAAGCGCGCAAGCCGGCGGCACCGCGGCCGGCGCGGGCGCCGGCGGCCGAGCGCAAGCCGCGCCTGCGGCTGCCCTCCGCCCAAGGCTGGCTCGGGCAGGATTTGGGCTGGCAGGGGCGCGGGTTCGGTAGCCAACTTGATCATCTGCTTTCCCAGCCAGAAACGGCGGCCCTGGTTGCCTCTCTGCCGCAGGCGCAGCGCCTGCTGCGGCCGCTCTGCCGCATGCTCGGTATTGCGCCCACCTGCATTCCGCCATTGCCTCGCCGGCCCCGCGTGCGGCCGCGCGTTGTGCGCGCACCCAGGCCGCGCAAGCCAACCCGCAAGGAACTCGAAGCGATCCTGTGGTATTCCAACCTCGAAGGGCGGCCAATGCGGCTGCGGCCACGCAAAATCGACCGCGCATGATCCGCATTTCGGTGCGCCCATATTGTTACGTTATCGAATTAATAATGCCTCACACCACGCGCGGATAACGGCAACGCCCGCTCAGGGCGCGGGCGTCAGCTTGTCCTGCGTTTGCGTGTCGAAATCGCTGGCTTCATGGCGCTCGTGCAACTGGCTCGACAACTCGCCGTTCAGACGGTTGACCATGCGCCCGCGCCGGACCGCCGGCCGCTGGCCGATCAGGTCGGCCCAACGTTGCACATTCTTGTAGTCCTCGACTTGCAAGAACTCACCGGCGCCGTAGAGAACGCCCTTCGCCAGGCCGCCATACCACGGCCATACGGCGATGTCGGCGATCGTGTAGTCGCTGCCCGCCAGATAGGTGGTTTCGGCGAGGCGGCGGTCGAGCACGTCCAGTTGGCGCTTCACTTCCATGGCGAAGCGATCGATCGCGTATTCGATTTTTGTCGGCGCATAGGCATAGAAATGGCCGAAGCCGCCGCCGAGATAGGGCGCGCTGCCCATCTGCCAGAACAGCCACGACAGGCACTCGGCGCGCGCAGCCGGCTCGGTTGGCAAAAACGCGCCGAACTTCTCCGCGAGATGGACCAGGATCGCTCCGGACTCGAAGACGCGGATCGGGGTAGGTCCGCTACGGTCGACAAGTGCCGGGATCTTGGAGTTGGGGTTGGCCGCCACGAACCCGCTGCCGAACTGATCGCCGTTGCCGATCCGGATCAGCCAGGCGTCGTATTCGGCGCCGCTGTGGCCGAGCGCCAACAACTCCTCGAGCATCACCGTGACCTTCACGCCGTTCGGTGTTCCCAGTGAGTAGAGCTGGAGCGGATGCCGGCCGACCGGCAGTTCCTTGTCGTGGGTGGGACCGGCGATTGGGCGGTTGATGTTGGCGAACCGGCCGCCATTTTCCTTGTTCCAGGCCCAGACCTTCGGCGGCGTGTATTCGGGCGTGCTCGACATTCTCAAAACTCCGGCTGGTGATCATTGGCGCGCGCATAGCACATGAACTCTTATCAGAGTGCGGTTTTACCGGCCATCCGCGCGGCCTGCGTCGGAATATCCGTGGTGAACACGGCGACGCCGAGGGCAAGGGCGGCGCGGTCGAGGGTGGCATCATGGATCACCACGATCGCGCCATCCGCGGTCGGATGGATGTCGAACTCCACCTGATCGACCGGCATACGCGCGGTATTGCGGAAGGCGGTCGGCGAGTTCTCCGGCCATTCGAGCGAACCACCGCGGTGCGCGGCGATGAGCGTGGTCATGTCAACGCATCACCGGCCGAGCAGACTGCCGTAGCCGGCGATCGGGGTATGGACCCCGGCCCGGCGCAGACAATGCCAGAGGCTGACCTGGTTGGCCGACAGCACCGGGCGCTTCAAATCCTGCTCAAGCGCGTCCAGAATACCGACGCAGCGGAACCCGGTGCCGGCGATGTAGACCCCGTCGGCATCGTTGGGGCAGGCCACCCTGATTTGTGCGTAGAGCGGTTCGATTTCCTGTGCGAGGCCCATGCCGTGCGCATAGAGCTCGCCCGGCGGCAGGTCGCGCCAGTTGCGGCCGGGATCGTAGCGCAGATGGCCCGCCGGGGTGACGCCGCGCTCGGTGTAATAGCGCACGCCGGCGGCGACCGTCTGGTCGTTGAACCAGGGCGGCAGGACCAGGAATGGCCGCCGCACGCCGGCCTCGGCCAGTGCGGCGAGACCGTCCAGGCCGTTGGTTGTGACGAATGTCGTGCCCCCCACCGCCACGGAGAGTGCCGCCACGACCGCCTCGTCCCAGCCGGCGCCGCCGAGGATGCTGCTCGAACTATGGCCGAGGACCACTGCCGAGAGGTGCATCGCCGCGAATTGCCGGCAGCCGCGCAGCACGTCCTCCTCAAGCACGACGCCACTCCGGTCCGCGTGCCAGCGGGCCCATGGCGCGCGCGCGGTCACCCGGGCCGCGTGGACCGAGACGTTCGGCGGCAGCATCGCCCACCACTCCGCCTCTGGGACGGCCTCGTTGCCGACGATGAACATCCCGATCCGCGCCTGCCAGCCCCAGTTGTCGTTGCGTGTCATCGAACATGCTCCCAATGCAAACCTACCGCGGATAGGCCGGAGCCGGCCGGCGTGCCATAAGCGCGCCGCAACAGTTCCAAGCCCCGCATACCCATGATCCGCCTCGACAATATCAGCAAGCAGAATGGCCACCAGCTCCTCTTCATCGAGGCCTCCGCCGCCCTCCAGAAGGGCGAGAAGATCGGCCTCGTCGGGCCCAACGGGGCGGGCAAGACGACGCTCTTCCGGATGATCACCGGCGAGGAGCAGCCCGACGAGGGCCAGGTGTTCCTCGACCGCGGCATCAGCATCGGCTTTTTCAGCCAGGATGTCGGCGAGATGGCCGGCCGCAGCGCGGTGGCCGAGGTGATGGACGGCGCCGGCGATGTCAGTGTCGTTGCCGCCGAGTTGCACCAACTGGAAACCGCGATGGGGGACCCGGACCAGGCGGACGCGCTCGACGCAATCATCGAGCGCTTCGGCGAGGTCCAAGGCCGGTTCGAGGCGCTCGGTGGCTATGCGCTGGAAGGCCGCGCGCGCGAAGTGCTGGCCGGACTCAGCTTCAGCCAGGAAATGATGGACGCCGATGTCGGCGGCCTCTCGGGCGGCTGGAAGATGCGCGTGGCGCTGGCCCGCATTCTGCTCATGCGCCCCGACGTGATGCTGCTGGACGAGCCGAGCAACCATCTCGACCTGGAGAGCCTGATCTGGCTGGAGCAGTTCCTCACCGGCTATGAGGGCGCGCTGCTGATGACCTCGCATGATCGCGCGTTCATGAACCGCATCATCAACAAGGTGATCGAAATCGACGGCGGCACGCTCACCGCCTATTCGGGCGACTACGAGTTCTACGAGCAGCAGCGGACGCTGAACGAGAAGCAGCAGCAGGCGCAGTTCGAGCGCCAACAGGCGATGCTGTCCAAGGAGATCAAGTTCATCGAGCGCTTCAAGGCGCGCGCCTCGCATGCCGCCCAGGTGCAAAGCCGCGTCAAGAAGCTGGAGAAGATCGACCGCGTCGAGCCGCCGAAGCGCCGCCAGTCCGTCTCGTTCGACTTCCTGCCGGCGCCACGCTCGGGGGAGGACGTCGTCAACCTCAAGAACGTGCACAAGCGCTACGGCAGCCGCGTGATCTATGAGGGTCTCGACTTCCTGGTGCGTCGGAAGGAGCGCTGCTGCGTGCTCGGCATCAACGGCGCCGGCAAATCCACGTTGCTGAAGCTGGTCACCGGCGCCACCCCACCCGATGCCGGCACCGTGGCGCTCGGGGGCAGCGTGAAGATGGGCTACTTCGCCCAGCACGCGATGGAACTGCTCGACGGTGAGCGCACGGTGTTTCAGGCGCTGGAAGACGCATTTCCCCTCGCCGGGCAGGGCTCGCTACGGACGTTGGCCGGCTGCTTTGGCTTCTCCGGCGACGAGGTGGAGAAGCGCTGCCGGGTGCTGTCGGGTGGCGAGAAGGCACGGCTCGTGATGGCGCAGATGCTCTACGACCCGCCAAATTTCCT
Source organism: Rhodospirillales bacterium (assembly GCA_043744375.1). Taxonomy (GTDB): domain Bacteria; phylum Pseudomonadota; class Alphaproteobacteria; order Acetobacterales; family Acetobacteraceae; genus CAIYPH01. The sequence goes on from JAYTUU010000034.1 coordinate 6,259, forward strand.
GGTGCTCGACGAACCGACGAACCATCTGGACATCGCGACAAAGGAGATGCTCATCGCCGCGCTGTCGCAGTACGAAGGCACGATGCTGTTCGTCTCGCATGACCGGCATTTCCTGGCCGCGCTGTCGAATCGGGTGTTGGAGCTGACCTCTGACGGAATTCATCGTTACGATGGTGGCTACACAGAATATGTCGCCCGTACCGGCCATGAGGCACCGGGCCTGCGCTGATAGAAGCTTCTTCACGCACCGCGAAACCTAGTACGGATCGCGTCGCCGCCGGGCGGCGGCGCGCTGTCGCCCTGATGTCTTCGGCCGGGTTTGCACCGGTCACCTATCCTGGATTTGAGTGGATAGTCCCGGTGAGCGGTATCGGCGGCGGGATTGATCGTCTACCCGCACTGCCGCGGTGACGACCGGCGTGGATAAGTTGCCCGCGTACGCCAGACTACTGGCCGCCCGACGAACCGCACATGGCGGGCGGAACGACGACCTGGAGTCATGGAAACAACGCAGCTGGCCCAAACGAGCCAGGACCGTCCCTCAAGGCGCGGGTGCGCTCGCAATGTGGAAGCCGCCGCCGGAGATGTCTAGCGTGCAACCGGTCACAAACGACGCCTCGTCGGACATCAGCCAGGCAATCGGCGCAGCAGCCTCGTCCACCGTCCCCGGCCGTCCCATGGGGATGGATGCGGCAATCGTTGCGGCGTGATGCGGATCTTCCAATCCCGCACGTGTCATGTCCGTGCGGATCACGCCGGGCCGGACCGTGACAACCCGGATGCCCTCCTGCGCAACCTCCTTGGCAAAGCCCATGCCGAAGCTGTCGAGTGCCGCCTTGCTCGCCGCATAGTGGGAATTGCCGGGCCGGCCACCGATCGTTCCGGCCATCGAGCCGATGGTCACCACCACGCCGCCGGTCCCGCCCGACGCGGTCGACATCCGTCGCGCCGCTTCACGACAACAGAGCATCACGCCCACCACGTTCACCGCCATCAGCCGTTGCAACCCGGCGGCGTCGAATGCCGCCACCCTCGCTGGGGGCAACCCGATCCCGGCGCTGTTGACAAGACCGTCGAGGCGTCCGAAGCGGCGGTCAACCGCGGCAAATAGCGCCTCGATCTCGGCGGGCTCGCGCATATCCGCCCTGAACGCTTCCGCCGCGCCACCCACGGCGCGCAACTCGGCGACCAGTTCCGCCGCCGCATCGGCGCGCGATCGGAAATTGACCGCTACCGCCCAACCCCGACGGGCCAACAGCCGAGCCGTCGCTGCCCCGATGCCGCTCGCGCCGCCGGTGATCAACACGGTCTTGCCCATTGCCTATCAGCCTCCGGTGCGTTGCTTGCTCCACCGCCTTGAGGGAGCGAAACCGCTGTTTCTCAGCCAGTATTCTTATATGGCGGCTACATCGAGCATGTAGTCAGGCGATAACCACCGGTCAACCCGGCGAGCAGTATTCGCCGAAGTGAGTGCCAGATCAACGTTTCGCTCCGGGGGTTCGCTGGTGGCAATTGATGACAAACCATTTGCCGGCGGAGTAGCCGCCCACGGCGACTCTGGGTTATGCCTCGCCAGGGGGCACGCGCGTCCATGCGACCAGGTCCGTGCACGCCACGCCACGCCACGCCAACCGCAACAGGAGTATCCGCCATGGCTGATATCAGCGTCCTCTCTGACATCAACGCACGGGTTTGGAAGATCGAGGTCGCGGTGGGCGATACGGTGGCGGAGGGCGTGAAGCAGATACTTGTCGCCGAGGAGAATGCGGTCTCGGAGGACCAACTCCTGCTGATCATCGAAGCATGACGCCCGCCCCCTTCACCGCGCGCCGACTGCTGGATCGCCCGATCATCGGCCCCGATCGGCATCCGAGCATCGGGCGAAACATCCAGGGCCCGTCGCTGATCCGCGCGCCCGACTGGCTGCCGGGCCGCCTCGGCACCTATTACCTCTATTTCGCCGACCACAAGGGCAGCTACATCCGCCTCGCCTACGCTGATCACCTGACCGGCCCCTGGACCGTGCATCCGCCGGGAAGCCTGCATCTCGCCGAGTCCTGCTTCCTGACCGCACCACCGCCCGTTTCGTCTGAGCAACTGGTAGAACTCGCCGCACGGGCGAAGCGCGCGGGATCGCAGATTTCGCATGACCTCCTGGAAGAGGTCACCACGCCGCATATCGCGTCGCCCGACATCCATGTTGACGCGGCGAACCGACGGATCGTCATGTATTTTCACGGTCTCGACGACGTCGGCGTGCAGGTGACACGCGTCGCGACCTCAGCGGACGGCATTGCTTTCACCGCCCAGCCGGAGGTGCTCGGCAACTCCTATATGCGCGTCTTCCGGCATGCCGGCATCACGTATGGCCTGGCAATGCCCGGCCAGCTCTATCGCTCGACCGACGGAATGACCGGCTTCACCCCCGGCCCGCTGCTGTTCAATCCGCATATGCGCCATGCCGCCTTGCTGAAACAGGGCGATGTGCTTTGGGTGTTCTGGACCCTGGTCGGCGAAGCGCCCGAGCGCATCCTGTGCAGCCGGATCGCACTCTGCGGGGACTGGCAGGACTGGCGGGACGCGCCGCCCAACGAAATCCTCCGCCCCGAGCATGACTGGGAAGGCGCGGATGCGCCGGCCGTTCCGTCCATCCGCAGCACCGCCTATGGTCACGTCAACCAGTTGCGCGACCCCGCCATCTTCGAGGAGGCCGGCCGTATCTATCTGCTCTACGCGGTGGCCGGGGAGAGCGGGATCGCGCTTGCCGAACTGCTCCCGGCCGCCGCTCAGGGCATGTAGGGGATCGGCGGCGGCCCCAGCTGGTTGCCAGAATGCGCCGGGCGTCGTGGACGAATTCGACCAGTTTGCGCCGCGTCTGCCGAGCTTGGTGATCGGGTAGCGCCCTTCGGGGCCGCATATCAGCAGGCACTCGGCATCCAGGCTGAGGTTCGCGAGCGCTTCCGGCGCAAAGCTCCGCGTCTGCACATAAGGCTTGCGAACGGAATTAGCCCAACAGGACGAGGCGCGCCTCGGCACCATCCTCGGCGATGAAGACGAAGTCTGGCAGGCGGTCGGTTTGCAGCGTCGGGCAGGGGCCTTCTTGCCGTGACGTCCGGGAGCGTTTGTATCATAGCGCAGAACGCGCCATGCATCGTGCGTGGCGCGGATAAGCCAGCTGTTTTAACAAACCCGTGTTCACCCGCCGTGTCTGATGGCGGCATCCGATGGCGACATCCCATGAATGATCCAACGCTCGAAGCCGAATACAACAACCGCCTGAAGGTGCCAGGGCATCCGGCCATTATGGCGGGGTGGTTGGCGGACGCGGCGGCATTCCGGGCGGCGCATGGGCATGGCGATCTGGATCTTGCCTATGGCCCGTCGCCGCGCCAGACGGTCGATATCTTCTGGCCGGGCAGCAACCGGGATGGTCCGTTGGCGCTGTTCATTCACGGCGGCTACTGGCAGGGATTGGACAAGCTCTACTTCAGCCATTTGGCCGCCGGCCCGATTGCGCATGGGGTAGCGGTGGCGATCCCTGGCTACGATCTCTGTCCGCAGGTATCGCTGAATGCCATCGTCGAGCAGATGCGCGCCGTGGCAAGGTTCGTGCGGGCGCGGCATGGTCGGCTCGATCTGGCGAGCGGGCACTCTGCGGGCGGGCATCTGGCGGCGATGCTGCTCGCCGACGGGCTGGTGCCGGCGGCGCTGCCGATCAGCGGGATTTTCGATCTCACGCCGCTGATCCAGACCAGCATCAACACGGCGCTGGGACTGGATGGCGCTGCGGCGCAGGCGCTATCGCCGGTATTTCGCCCACCGCCCACCGGGCGGCTGCATGCGGTGGTCGGCGACGCCGAGGGCGGCGAGTACATCGGACAAAGTCGCGGCCTGGCCGAAGCCTGGGGCGGGCGGTGGGAGATGCTCATGGGGCATGATCATTTTACAATCCCCGGCGAACTCGGCGATCCCGCAAGCCGGCTCGTCGGGATTGCAAGGGCCCTCCTGGCGGCGTGAGGGACAGCAGACGAGCCGGATTGACCGTGATAAGGTTGCTACGTTTCGCTGCCCTTGGATGCGGTCAGGAGGTTTGATGCGTCGCCTGTTGATGCTTGCAATCGCGACTCTGGCGGTGCTGTTGGCAGCCCGGCCTGCGCAGGCGGATGTCGTGCGTGACTGGAACGCGCTGCTGCTGGAGGTTGTGCGCGTGACCCAGCCATCACCGCCACAGGCCGCGCGGCTGATCGCCATGGTTAATCTCGCGGTGTTCGACAGCGTGAACGCCGCCGTCGCACTGCCGTTCCAACCCTATAGCTATGACGGTATGGCGCTCCGCGATGCGGACCCGCAGGTTGCCGCCGCCGCGGCGGCGGCCGGTGTCATCCATGGCGAAATCCCTGATCTGGCCACCCGTGCGCCGGGGCTTGCCACACGGATCGCGACGATGATGCCAGCGGTGGGCAACGCGGCCGAGGCGGCGGGGATCGAGCTCGGACGCGCCTGTGCGGCGGCGATCCTGCGGGCGCGGTCCCTGGATGGCGCGGCACAGGCAGCCACCGCGTTTGCCGGCAACACGGCCCCCGGCAACTGGCAGCCAACTCCACCGACACAGTCACCCGCGTTGTTGCCGAACTGGGGCAAGGTGACGCCGTTCGCGCTTCAGAGTATCGCGACATTCAGCCCGCCGGGGCCGCCCTCGGTTGGATCGATGCCATGGCTCGACAACTACAATGCCGTGAAGTCGGTGGGCACGGCGGAGGGCGGGTCGCATTCCAGGGAACTCGGCGATATCGCACGGTTCTGGGCCGATGACCCGGGTTCGGAGACGCCACCGGGGCATTGGGTAGCGATCGCACTGGCGCTTTCGGAGGCGCACCCGGGCTCAACGGTCGAGACCGCGCGGCTGTTTGCGCTGCTGGGCATGGTGCTTGCCGATACCGGCGTGGTGACGTGGGAGGCGAAGTACCGCTTTGCCACCTGGCGGCCGATCACCGCAATCCGCGAGGCCGTCCGCGTAGGGAACCCGCGCGTCACGGGCGACCCGGCGTGGACCCCTGTGATCGCAACGCCGCCATTTCCCGAGTATCCATCAGGGCATAGTTCGTTCTCCAGCGGCGCGGCGCGCGTGATCGCGCTGTTCTACGGCCGCGACGACATCGCTTTCGACGTGACGTCGCGGGGGCCGGACGCGACCAACGTGACCCGCCATTTCGAGCGTCTGTCGGACGCGGCCGAGGAGGCAGGGATCAGCCGCGTCTATGGCGGCATTCATTTCTACTTCGCGCATGCCGACGGCGCCGCTTCCGGCCGACGGATCGCCGAACACATCTTCGCGACGCGGCTGCTGCCTAACCGCTGACCCGAAGCTCCACGTCAGGCAGGTGATCGAGCATGGCATCCCATGTCGCGGCCCGCGTCAGCGCTTCGACCACGACCGGGAGCGGATCGGGCCAGATTTCCGGCAAATCCCCCTCCCCCGACAATTTCGGCGCGTAGGCGAGACCCTCGATCGGCGGGGTGAAGGCCGAGGTTACGCCCGATTTCTCGCCACGCGGGTCGATGCGGTACCAGCCGTGGTCCGCCAGATGCACGGCGTTGAGGCCGTGCAGCGTAAAGGGCGGGCCGATATCGTCGATCGACAGGCGCTGGTAGCACAGGCCGGCAGGAATCCCGTTGGCCCGCAGCAGAGCGGCCAGAAGGTGGCTCTTGGCGAAGCAGTAGCCGGTGCCATGGGTCAGCACGTCCGATGCCCGGCACGTGACCGGGTTCATGCGGGCATCGACGCTGTGGGTGATGGCGTCGCGGACGAACAGGAAGCAGGCCCTGGCGATGGCCGCGTCATCAGTCAGATCGCCGCGCAGATCCCGTGCCTTCGCGATGATGGCGGGGTGGTCGTGGTCGATGATGTCGGTCGCGCGGAGAAAGCCGCCGTTCATGTCGCCCCCGCTCAGGTTGAATAATCCGGTTCCTGCTTGTCAAGAATGCGGCGCCAGGCGTCCAGGTGTAGGCGGGCATCGGCGTGGCCGCTGCGTGGGCCGTTGTCATGCCGGCGCAGACGTTCGGGCAGGCGGCGGAGTGGTTGGCCGGTCGACATGGCGGTGATCTGGTACATCACCGTCCGCTCGGCACCGAAGAGTTCGTCGAACGCATCATGCACCGTCGGGCCAACCACGGTGACGCCGTGGCCGGCCATGATCATGATGGACTTGTTGCCCATGAGATCGGCGATGCGATCACCCTCGGCGTTGTCATGCACCGGCTCATCGCCGCGGACATCGACCACCACGCGATCGTTCAGCACCAGGTTGTTGTGATGCGCCAGCGCCATCTCGGGGTTCTGCAACATCGACAGCGCCGTCAGATACCGCGGATGGACATGCAGCACACACGCCGCCGCCGGATTGCGTAGATGAATGCGGGCGTGGATGTGGAACGCGACCTTGCGCAACTCACCGGTGCCGCGCAAGACGTTTCCATCGAGATCGCACACGATCAGACCCGACGCGGTCAGCTCCTCGAAGCGATAGCCGCGGGCGTTGATGATGAAGGTCGGCGGGGCCGAGGGGCTGACCTGCGGCAACATCAGCGAGTTATGGTTGCCGATCTGCTCGTTCCAGCCCAAACGGGCGGCAATGCGAAACACCGCCGCCATGTCGCAGCGCAAACGCCACTCCTCGGCCTCGGCTTCACTATTGGTCAGACTGCGGACGATGGCGGACATGAGCGAAACTCCAGGACGTTACGGCCAGGGCTTGGCTTTGCGCTGGCAACGCATCGCATCGCATCGCAGCGCAGCGCACTGGCATCAACTCTTATAGTCGGGCTCCTGTTTGTCCAGCACCCGTCGCCAGGCGTCGAGGTGCATGCGGGCGTCGAGGCGGTCGCCCCAGGGACCGTTGTAGTTCTGGCGGGAGGATTGCGGAAGGTGTTTGAGCTTCCGGCCGGTATTCCAGGCGGTCATCTGGTACATCGTGGTGCGTTCGGCGAAGTAGAGTTCGTCGAAGGCCGAAGCGATGTCGGGGCCGACCACGGTGACGCCGTGGTGGCCCATCACGAGGATGGTCTTGTTGCCGAGCATGGCAGCGATCCGATCGCCTTCGCTGGTGGTCTGAGCGCCGACGGTGGCACTGGTGTCAAAGACGACGCGGTCGTTGAGCAGCAGATTGTTGAAATGAGCGAGTTCGAACTCGGGTTCTTCGAGCATCGACAGGGCGGTCAGGTATTGCGGGTGGACGTGGAGCACGCAGGTCGCGGCGGGGTTGGCGATGTGGATGCGGGTATGGATGAAGAAGGCAACTTTGCGGAGTTCGCCGCTGCCGCGCAGGACATTGCCGTCGAGATCACAGACGATGAGGCTGGAAGCGGTCAATTCGTCAAAGCGCCAGCCACGGGGATTGATGAGGAAGGTCGGCTGGTCGCCGGGACTGCGGACGGGAAGCATGATCGAGTTGTGGTTGGCGATCTGCTCGTTCCAGCCCATGCGGGCCGAGGCGCGGAAGACGGCGGCCATATCGCAGCGGAGTTCCCACTCGGCGGCCTCGGCGTCGGTGGATGAGAGGGAGTGCAGGGGCGCGGACATTCGATGGGTCTCCAGGCTTGGTGACAGGTATTGATGCTGCGCCCGAGAAAGCTTCTTGCCAAGACCGGCGGGCGGACGCAGCATTGCCGCCTGGGTTGACCAAGAAGGGGAAAGAAATGCTCCGTCGTCGCACGTTCACCGCAGGATTGGGTACCGCAGGATTGGCCGCGGGGGCATCGCTGCCGATGCCGGCCATCGCCCAGAGCGTGGGCCTGCAAGGCCGCAAGGGGGGTGACGTGATCGTCGCCATGCAGGCGGCGCCGCCAACCATCGATGCGCAGGCGACCTCCGCGCAGGCGGCGCGCAACATGTCCATGCACATGTTCGAAAGCCTCTACACCCGCGACGAGGGGGCCAATCCGAAGCCGGAACTCGCGGAGGGCGTGGATATCTCGGCGGACGGGATGACCTATACGTTCAAACTGCGGACGGGGGTGAAATTCCACAATGGCAAGGTGATGACATCGGCCGACGCGAAGGCGTCGATGGAACGTTACGCGAAGGTAGGCACCTCGCGGGACGTGCTGAAGTCGGTGGCGGCTTATGAGACGCCGAACAGTTCCACGCTGGTGCTGAAGATGGCCAACGTGTTCCCCGGCCTGATCGAGGCGATCAGCAGCCCGCGGGCGCCGTTTGTCATCATGCCCGAGGAAGAGGGCGGCAAGCCGATGGGGCAGATCAGCATGATCGGCACCGGGCCCTACAAGTTCGTCGAATACAAGCCGGACAGCCATGTAAAGATGGTGCGCCATGACGATTATTCGCAGAACATGGCCTACGAAAAGCGCGACGGCTTCACCGGCAAGAAGACGGCGTATTTCGACAGTGTGACCATCCGCATCATGCCCGAGGCCGGCGCGCGCACGGCGGGCTTGCAGACGGGCGAGTTGCATGTGCTCGAAGCGATGGATGTGTCGTCCTCCAAGCGGTTGAAGGACGACAAGAACATCAAGTCGTATCCGATGCTGCCCTGGGCATTCATGACGCTGATGATCAACAACAACTGGGGCCTGACGTCGAAGCTGGAAATCCGCCGGGCCATCCAGGCAGCGCTCGATCTCGAAGAGATCATGGCGATCGCGACGGACGGGCTGTACCGGATGGGGCCGGCCTGGCAGTATCCGGGGACGACGTATTTCCCCGGCACGGACGGGCTGGAGGCCTATACGAAGCAGGACATTCCCAAGGCCAAGGCGCTGTTGAAGGCGGCCGGCTACAACAACGAGGAACTTGTGCTGATCTGCGACAGTTCCAACAAGCCGCATCTCGACGCGGGGACGGTGGAGGCGCAGCAACTGCGCGCGGTCGGCTTCAACGTGAAGCTCAGCGTGATGGATTGGCCGACCGTGTATACGGCACGCAGCAAGCCCGAGGGCTGGAACCTGTGGCCGCTGATGATGGGTATCGAGCCGTACGAAGGGCCGTACAACGTGGTTGGCTTTTTTGCCGGATCGCAGGCGGTGCAGATCAGACCGGATGCGGTGCTGGAGGAGACCAACAAGCGGCTGGCCACCCAGCTCAAACTTGAGGATCGCAAGGATGCGGTGAAGGCGTTCCAGAATCGCATCTATGACCAGGCGATCGCGGTGAAGGTCGGCGAGGCCGGCATCGTGCAGGCGACGCGGAGTAACGTGATGAACTATGTGCCGTATCGCATTCCGCGGATGTGGGATTGCTGGTTCGCCTGATCGGCTGAGGGGCCACCGCCAGCATGCTGCGACTTCTGATCGTTCGGCTGCTGGCGGCGGTGCCCGTTCTGCTGGTCGTATCGCTCGTGAGCTTCGGGCTGACCTTGCTAGTGCCCGGGGATATCGCCGCCGAGATCGCCGGGCCGACGGCAACCAAGGCCGATGTGGAGAACGTACGGGCCGAGCTGGGGCTGAACAAGCCGCCCCTGGAGCGCATGGTGCAGTGGTATGGCGGCGTGTTGCGCGGCGATCTCGGCCGCTCGATTTCGCTCAACCAGGGCGTCGGCGAGGCGGTGTTGCAGCGCTTGCCGGTGACCTTGTCGCTGACCTGCGTGGCACTTTCCATCGCCTGCCTGCTCGGCATTCCCGCCGGCTTGATCGCGGCGGCGAAGGCGCGGCGCTGGCCGGACCAGGCGGCGATGGGGGCGGCGCTGGTTGGGCTGTCTCTACCCGATTTCTGGCTGGGGTTGCTGCTGATCTGGCTGTTCGGGGTGAAGCTGGGATGGCTGCCGACCGGCGGATTTGTGTCGCCCTCAGTGGATTTCGTCGGCTGGTTGCGCAGTATCGCCATGCCAGCCGGCGCGCTGGCCCTGACGCAGCTTGGACCGATCGCGCGGATGACGCGGGCGGCGGCGCTCGAGGTATCCGGCAGCGACTATATCCGCACCGCGCGCGCCAAGGGGTTGGCCGAACCGCGGGTTTTCGCACGCCATGTGCTGGCCGGCTCGATGGTGCCGATATTGACGGTGGTCGGCATCGGGTTCGGCCTGTCGCTGGGCGGCGCGCTGGTGATCGAGCAGGTTTTTTCCCTCCCCGGCGTTGGGCGGCTGGTGATCGGGGCCGTGCTGCGGCGGGACTGGCCGATCATCCAGGGCGGGTTGTTGCTGACGACTTTCATCTTCGTGGCCGTCAACCTGCTGGTCGATCTGCTGTATCTATGGGTTGATCCGCGGCTACGGGACAGCGCGTGAAGGGCCTGCTTGCGCGGCGCAACTTCATGCTCGGCGCCTGCCTGCTGGCGCTGGTGATCGGGGCCGCCTTGTGCGCGGTGTGGCTGGCGCCGTTCGATCCGGTGAAAAACAACTACCGCAACCGCATGGGTGCGCCGGACGATGTGTTCCTCCTCGGCACCGACCGGTTCGGGCGGGATGTACTGAGCCGCATTCTCTATGGCGCACAGATTTCATTGCGGATCGCCTTCGTCGTCGCCGTGGTCTCCGGTGTCGCCGGCGCTTTCATCGGGCTGGTCTCCGGCTGGTGGCGCGGGGTGGACATGTGGCTGATGCGGGTGATGGACGGGCTGATGGCGTTTCCCGGACTCTTGCTGGCGATCGCACTCGCGGCGACGTTGGGGCCAAGCGAAGTCACCGTGGTGATCGCGCTGACGGTCGCCTACATGCCACGCACGGCGCGGGTGATGCGCGGCGCGGTCCTGGTCGCGCGGTCGCAGGACTATGTGGAGGCGGCGCGCGCGGTGGGAGCACAGACTGGGCGGCTATTGTGGCACCATGTGCTGCCGGCCTGTGCCGCACCGCTGGTGGTGCAGCAGACCTATGTGTTCGCCATCGCGATCCTTGCCGAGGCCGTGCTGAGTTTCGTCGGCGTCGGGCCCCCGCCGCCATGGCCGACGCTCGGGTCCATCATCGCCGATGGCCGCGACAACATGGTCGAGGCGCCCTGGATCGCGCTGTCGCCGGGGGTCGCGATCGCGATGCTGGTGCTCGGGTTGAACCTGCTCGGCGACGGCTTGCGCGATGCACTGGACCCGCGCATGCGGCAGGTGATGCGGTAGGAACAAGGGAAAGCGACATGGATTTCACGGGCAAGGTTGCGCTGATCACAGGCGGCGGCGGCGGCATCGGGCGGGCGGCGGCGTTGGGGTTTGCCGAGCGCGGCGCCCGCGTGGTGGTGGTCGATCGCGACGCCACTTTGGGGCAGGGCACAGTGGATATTCTGCGCCAGCGCGGGGCAGATGCCCGCTTCGTGCCAGCGGACGTCGCCAAATCGGCGGATGTGCAGGCCTATGTGAAGGCGACGCTGGACGCCTATGGCCGGATCGATTGTTTCTTCAACAACGCGGGCATCGAGGGGATGGTCGCCCCCGTCTACGACTATGACGAGGAGATGTTCGACCGCGTTATCGCCATCAACCTGCGCGGCGTGTTCCTGGGTCTGAAATACGTCCTCCCGGTGATGCTGACGCAGGGGTCGGGCGCGGTCGTGAACACCGCCTCGATCGCCGGCCTGGTGGGCGGGCCGGGGATGGCCGCCTATGTCGCCTCCAAGCATGCGGTGCTCGGCATCACCAAGTCCGCCTCGGCCGATGTGGCGCGCGCCGGCGTTCGGGTGAACGCCGTGTGCCCCGGGCCGGTGGAGACGCGGATGATGCGATCGCTCGAAGCGCTGCGCAATCCGTCCGACCCCGAAGCGGTGCTGGACGCCAACCGCGCGACTATTCCGAGTGGGCGCTATGCAACGCCGGAGGAGGTCGCCAATCTCGTGATCTATTTGTGCTCCGATCTCGCCGGCAGCGTTACCGGCTCGCACATGGTCATCGATGGCGGGCGCACGGGGTCGGCCGGCTCGGGCGTGGGGCCGAGGAAGTAGGAAGCGGTTCTTTTTTGAAAAAAAGAACCAAAAAACGTCTACCCGTTTGCTCCGCATTCTCCCCGGATAGGGCGAAGCCGATGGAAAGAAGTTTTTGCTTCTTTTTTCAAAAAGAAGCACTTGCTGCCTGACCACAGGCCTACTCCCGAATCAGATCTCCGAGTAGCGCGGCGGCGACGACGAGGCGGGCGAGGGTCAAACCGCTTGTCGCGAGGTCGGCGAGGGCCGTGCGGGTCCGCGCGGTTTCGCCCTCGGGCAGGTGGCCGCGCAGATGTTCCGCGGTCAGCCGGCGATGGGCGGCGGCGATGCTGTCGAGCGCGCGGTCCAAAGCGAGACGTTCGTAATAGTCGGTGGTGGCGATCTCGGCAGCGGCGCGGATCAGGGCGCCGAGGCCGAAGATGTCGGCCACGATGAAATAGGCGGCGGCGACCTCGGTGATCCGGTGCCCGGTGCGCTCGGCGACGAGGATGATATCGGGAGCGGCGGCGAGTTCGTCGAGGCCGGCGATGAGATCGGCGAGGTGTTCGGGCACGCCCTGGGCGGCGAGGGCGGCGGCACGGGCGTGCCAGGCTTCGGCAGCCGGCGGGGACAGGATGGCGCCGAGCTGGGCGGCGATGTCGGCGATGCCGGGCTGGAAGCGGGCGACGGTGGTCGCTAGCGGCACATTGCGCAGATCCGTATTGCGGATGAACCAGACCATGCGACCGAGCAGCAGCGATTGCAGCGCCGCGTAGAGGTCGAGCTGCACGGCGCCGGGCACCAGGCCGTCGAGCGCGTCGACTGCGGCGTTGCGGGGGATGAGGGAAAAGATATCGCGCGTAGCCGTGTAGGCGGCGGCGATGGTGGCGGCGTCGGCGCCGGTTTCGTCAGCCAGGCGGGTAACTACGGCGGGTCCGGCGCGATTCACGATGGCGTTGGCGATGATGGTGGCGATGATCTCGCGCCGCAGCTTGTGGTGCGTGATGGCGTCGAGGAAGCGCGCGCGCAAGGTTGCCGGGAAGTACCGTTCGAGTTCCTGACTGAGATACGGGTCGTCGGGGATCGGACTGGCGAGCAGGTCGTCATAGAGGGTCAGTTTGGCGTAGGCGAGGAGGACCGCGTTCTCCGGGCGAGTGAGCCCGGCACCCTGGCGCGCGCGTTCGGCCAGCGCCGCGTTGTCAGGCAAGAATTCGACGGCCCGGTTGAGGCGACCCTGCTGCTCCAGCACTTCCATCGCCCGCCGCGCGAAGCCGAGATCGGCGGGCGCACGGCGTTCGGCGAGCGATAAAGCGAGAGTTTGCAGATAGTTGTTGCGCAGGACGAGAGTGGCGACCTCGTCGGTCATGCTGGCCAGAAGGTCGTTCCGGTCGACTGCCGCGAGACGGCCATCGGCCTCCGGGATGGCAAGCGCGATCTTGATGTTGACCTCGACGTCCGAGGTATTCACGCCGGCAGAATTGTCGATCGCGTCCGTGTTGAGGCGGACGCCGTGACGCGCTGCCTCGATCCGGCCGCGCTGGGTGGCGCCGAGATTGGCACCCTCGCCCACCACGACGGCACGGATTTCGGCCCCCGTGACACGGATGGCATCGTTGGCGCGGTCACCAACGTCGGCGTCGGTTTCGCTGGTCGCACGAATATAGGTGCCGATGCCACCGAACCAAAGCAGATCGGTCCTGGCGCGCAGGATGGCGCTCATCACCTCCGCAGGGGTGGCCTCGGTACGGTCCAGGTCGAGCACAGCGCGGATTTGCGGCGAGAGCGGGATTGATTTGGCGGCGCGCGGGAAGACGCCGCCGCCGGCCGAGATTTTGGCGCGGTCGTAGTCGGCCCAGCTTGAACGTGGGAGGGCAAAGAGACGGTTGCGTTCGGTCCAGCTTGCGGCTGGATCGGGCGCGGGGTCGAGGAAGATGTCGCGATGGTCGAAGGCGGCTAGCAGGCGCATGTGGTGCGAGAGCAGTACGCCATTGCCGAAGACGTCGCCGGACATATCGCCGACGCCGACGGCGGTGAAATCCTGGCGCTGTATGTCCATGTCGATGGCGCGGAAGTGGCGCATCACCGCCTCCCACGCACCCCGGGCGGTGATGCCCATGGCCTTGTGGTCGTAGCCCTGGCTGCCACCGGAGGCGAAGGCGTCGCCGAGCCAGAAGCCGTGCGCGATCGAGAGCGCGTTGGCGACGTCAGAGAAGGTGGCGGTGCCCTTGTCGGCGGCGACAACAAGGTAAGGGTCATCGGCGTCGTGGCGGACGGTGTTTTCCGGCGGGACGATGGCGGCGGCCACGATGTTGTCCGTGAGTTCGAGCAGGCTGCGCACGAAGACGCGGTAGCTCGCGGTGCCCTCGGCGAGCCAGGCCGCGCGGTCGCTGGCCGGCGGCAGGCGTTGCGGAACGAAGCCACCCTTGGCGCCAACAGGGACGATGACGGCGTTCTTGACCTGCTGCGCCTTGACGAGCCCTAGCACCTCGGTGCGGTAGTCCTGCGGACGGTCGGACCAGCGCAGTCCGCCGCGGGCAACGCGGCCGAAGCGCAGATGCAAGCCTTCGACGCGGGGACTGTAGACGAAGATCTCAAAGAGCGGGCGCGGCAGCGGCATGCCGATGACCTCGGCGCAGAAGAATTTCACTGTGATCGTGCCACGTGGTGCACCATCGTCGCCGCGCTGGAAGACGTTCGTTCGCACGGCCGCCTGCACCAGATTGACGAAGCGCCGGAGAATGCGGTCGTCGTCAAGGCTTTCGACGCCAGCGAGCGCGGCCTCGACGGCCGCGACGATCGGCACTTGGGCGGTTGCGTGGTCACCAATGGCGGGATCGAAGCGGGCGTGGAAGAGAGCAACGATGTCACGCGCGATGGCGGGGTGGCGGGTCAGGGTGGCCGCGAGATAGTCCTGGCCATAGGGTGTTTGCAGTTGCCGGAGGTAGCGGCCGAGGGTGCGCAGCAAGGCGGCGTCGCGCCAGGACAGGTCCGCCTCCAGCACGAGGCGGTTGAAGGCGTCGGACTCGGCATCCCCGGCGAACAGTGCGAGCAGCGTCGCCTCGATCGGGCCTTGCGTTGCGTTGATGTCGATCGGCGCGGCGGTGGCGCGCTCAAGCGTCATGTCGTGCAGCCATATCCGGCCCGACTCATCATCTCCCGAGGGGACAATACGGTAAGTGCGCTCGTTGACGACGCTGAAGCCCAGGTTCTCGAGCAGCGGCACGCGCTGGGACAGCGGCAGGCTAGCACCGCGCGAGAACAGACGCAGATTGGCGCGTGTGGCCGGATCGCGCGCGCGCCGATAGAGGTCGACGGCACGGGGTTGCGCCTCGCCAAGGCGGGCAATGATGGCGATGTCGGCGGTGGTTTCCTCTGGTGTGAACGCCTCGCGGTAGGCAGCAGAGAACGCGTCAGCGTAGCGGGCTAAGAGGGCGCGGGCCGGCGGGCCGGGGTCGACCGCCTCCAGGGCGTCGCGCAGGCCGTCAGCCCAGGTGCGCACGATGGCGCCGATGCCGGTTTCAAGGGTGGCCTGGTCGCAGTGCGGCATGGCGCCTTCGTCACGGCCGATGATGAAATGGGTGCGGGCGAGCGGGCCTTCGGGGTAGGTCGGATAGGCCGCCGAAACGCGGCCCTGATAGATTTCGGCGAGATAGGCGCCAACGCGGCGGCGGACGCTGGTGTCGTAACGCTCCTTCGGAATGAAGACGAGAAGGGACACGAAACGATCGAACTCATCGAGGCGGGCGAGCACGCGGATGCGCGGGCGCTCCGATAAATTCATGATGTCGATTGCGAAGCGGAACAGCGTCGCGTCGTCGACCTGGAACAACTCGTCGCGCGGGTAGCTTTCGAGGACGGCGAGTAGCGCGCGGCCGGCATAGCTCGCAGGGTCGAAACCGGCGCGGGCGACGACGCCGTCGATCTTCTGGCGCAGATAGGGTATGGCGCCGGCGACGCTGGTGTAGAGATTGGCGGTGAACAGGCCGATCAGTCGCAGTTCGCCGATGATTTCGCCCGCCGGTGAGAACAGCTTGATGCCGATATAGTCGAGATGCACGCGCCGGTGGACACGCGATTTCACGTTGGCCTTGGTGATGATCAGCGCCTGCGGGCGGGCCAGGAAGGCGCGTATTTCCGGCGTCATCGTCACCAGGTCGCGGCCGCGCCGGAGCACGCGCGTGTCGGGGTTTCGCAACAGGCCGAGGCCACTGCCGTCGACCGGGTCGGCGGCGACGTCGCCGTCGGGCAGGCGATATTCGCGCAGGCCGAGGAAGGTGAAATTGTCGGCGCCGATCCAATCGAGGAAGGCAACAGCCTCGGCAATTTCCGCCCGCGGCAGCGGCGGCGGGGCGATGCGGTAGGCCTGAACCGCCTCGTAGACGCGCGTGCGCATGGCCACCCAATCCGCGACGGAGGTGGCAACATCGGCGTAGACGCGCAGCAGGCCGGCGGCAAGGCGGGCACGGGCGGCGGGGTCGTCGATCCGGGGGAGGTGGATGTGCAGCAGGCTCTCGCGCCGGGTGCCGGTGGTGTCGCCGAAATGCCGGAACCCGCCGGCCTTGTCACGGGCGACGGCGAGGATCGGGTGGGCAACAAGGGTGGGTTCATAGCCCTGCTCGGCGATCTCGGCGAGGGTGGAGTCGAGCAGGAACGGCATGTTGTCGTTGACCACCTGCAAGACGGTGATCTGGCGGGGCGGCAATGCGCTATCGATATCGTGGTCGACGAAACGGATGTCGGCGGTGCCTGGCGCGCGGACGGCGGACAGATGGCGCCAGGCCGTTTCGGCGAGGCAGGCTTGCGCAACCGGCGGGCAGACGGCGAGGTCCTGCGGATCGGCATGACCAAGCAGGATAGTGACGAAGTCCGGCGGCATCGCGATGGTTGCGTCGTCTTGCATCTGCGCAGCTCCTTTTTGGGGCATCGCCGCCGATCGCCCCGGCATCAGCATACAGGATCGGTTATACCGGTGTCAGGCGAACAATGCCGCCGCGATGGCTTCGGCGTCGATCGCGGCGGCCGTGGCGGGGTGGCGTTGCAGCAGCGGCATCTGCCGGCGGATGGCGTCGCGCACCCGGTCGTCGCGGCGGACGATGCCGAGCAACGCCGGGGCGGCACCGAGATAGCGGGTACACGCCTGCGCGAGCGTAGCGAAAACGCGGCGGCCGGAGACAGGGCTGGCAGCCTGATTGACGACGATGTGCACCGTGCCGGGGTGGGTTCGATCGCTGGCGTACAGCTTGAGGACGGCGTAGGCGTCGGTGAGGCTGGTTGGCTCCTCCGTAGCGATGACGACAAGGCGGTCGGCGCAGACAGCGAGGCGACGGACAGCATGGTCGAGGCCGGAACCGAGGTCGAGCAGCACCACGTCATAGTCGATGGCGAGGCCACGGATAACGGCGATCAAAGCTTCCAGAGCGGCCGGCGCGAGGCTGGCCAGCCCGGAGGTGCCGGAGCGCCCCGGCAGCAGGTCGAACCCGGCATCGTGGTGGAGTACGGCCTCGGCAGGCGTGGCGGTGCCGGCAAGCACATCGGCGAGATCAATGCGGGGCATCAGGCCGAGCTGGATGTCGACATTGGCGAGACCGAAATCAGCGTCGATCAGCAGCACACGACGGCCGCCGCGGGCGAGGGCGTGAGCGAGGGTGACGGAGAGCCAGGTCTTGCCAACACCACCCTTGCCCGAGGCAACGGCGATCAGCGTGCCGGCCGCCTTGGTTGCGGGGGGAATGGTCATGCGTTTCTCCATTGAGCAGACTTGCCCCGGCGGTGCAGGCAGGCGGCGAGCAGTTCGGGTGACATCGGCATCAGCCCGTCAGCGGCGGCGGAGCCGATACCGGCCTCGGCGAGCGGCAAGATCGCCGCGGCCGCGAGGATGCCGCCAAGGCGGCGGGCGATATCGAGCCGAGTCGCTATCAGCCGGCTGGCGCCGCACTCAGCGTAGGCAGCAGCGAGTTCTGCCCCCTCCCCGGCGTCGATGCCGCCCGGCAGCACCAGCAGCACGAGGGCATTTGTCGCACGCGCGAGGGCGACCAGTTCGGCACGGTCCTCGGGGTCGAACGGATCGAGCCCGGCAGTGTCGATGAGCAGCGGGTCCGTGGCGCTGCAGGTGGTGGGAGGGGCTGCCGTGCCGTCGTGGCGGAGCAGGTCGATACCGAGCAGATCGGTATAGGCGGCGAGCTGCTCGAACGCTCCGGCGCGCTTGGTGTCGGCGGTGATGACGGCCGGGCGGGCGCGGGCAAAGACAAGGCGGGTGGCGACGCGGGCGACGGTCAGGGTTTTGCCGGCACCGGGAGGCCCGACGAACAGCAGCGGTCGCGCCATCGCGATGGCGTCGAGCGGCTGGAAGCGGAAAACCACGGAAAGCGCAAAGGCGAGCGGCCCAGCACGCAGTTTCTGGGCGAGCAACTCAGGGGTTCCATGGGCGGTGAACAGGCAGGCACCGTCACGCACCGCCGCGGGTGGTTGGTCCGGCGGCGGCATGAGCGGCGCCAGCGGCTCGGGGGTATCGATCGAAGCTGTTACCTCGACGCCATGGGCCATGCGGCGGCTGGCGAGGATGACCGCGTCCGGCCCCAGCTCCTGGCGGATTTGGGCCATCGCCTGCGGCATGCCAGCGGCCGTGTAGAGTTTGATCCGCATGCTCAGGCGTCAGATCGCGCCGACGGTGCGGATGCGCGCGCGGGGGTGGATTTCCGCCTGCGCGAGCACGGGGGTGGAAGGGCGCACTCGCTCCACGACAGCGCGCACGTGGTGCCGGATTAGGCCGCTGGTGAGCAGGGCCGGCGCCTCGCCGGCCTGGGAGGCGGCTTCGAAGGTGGTACGCAGGCGCTGCATGAACTCCATCAATTTGCTGGGTGCGATGGTGAGTTGCCGATCCTCCGGCGGCCCGACGAGTGAGTCGGCGAAAGCTGCTTCCCAATCCGGCGAGAGGGTGATCAGCGGGATGTAGCCGCTCGGGCCGACATGGCTGTCGCTGATCTGGCGGGCGAGGCGGGCGCGGACATGGCCGACCAGGATAGGGATAGCGCGGGCCTGGCCGGCGCAGGCTTCCTGGATGCCTTCGAGGATGGTCGGCAGGTCCCGGATCGAGACGAGTTCGGCGAGCAGGCCTTGCAGGACGCGCTGAACGCCACCGACCGAAATGAGGGCGGGGATGAGTTCATTCACAAGCTTCTGGTGCTCGCGCGGGAGGTCGTCGAGCAACTTCTGCGCTTCGGAATACGAGAGCAGTTCGGCGAGGTTCTGTTTGACGACCTCAGTCAGATGGGTCGCGAGCACGCTGGAGGCATCGACCACGGTGAGCCCGCGAAAGGCCGCCTCGTCGCGGTCGGTAGCCTCAATCCACGTGGCCGCGAGGCCGAAGGCCGGTTCGTGGGTGGCCTCGCCACGCAGACCCGGGCCGCCATCCCCCATGGCAAGGAAGCGCCCGGGGCGGAGCTGGCCTCGCCCGGCCACGATCTCCTTGATGCGGATGCTGTATTCCTCGGCGGCGAGTTCCATGTTGTCCTGAATGCGCACAGCTGGCATGACGAAGCCGAGTTCACCGGCGATGGTGCGGCGCAGGCCCTTGATCTGCTCGGTCAGTCGCGGCGCCTCGCCGCCGGCAAGGCCGAGCAAGCCGTAGCCAAGTTCGATACGGATGAGGTCGATACGCAGCGTGTCCGCAATCGGCGCCTCGGCGCCGGGAATGGGCAGCGGAACAAGGTCCTCCTCGATCTCCTCCGGCTGCTTCCAGCGGAACCAGGCGGCGGCGCCGGAGATGCCCGCGAGAGCCAGGAACGGCAACATCGGCAGGCCCGGCATCAGTGCGAGCACACCGGCGGCACCACCGGCGAGCGCGAGGGGACGGACGCCGCCGAGTTGGCGCACCAGCGTCGCCTCAGTACTGCCTTGCATACCGCCCTTGGTGACGACGATGCCAGCGGCGGTCGAGACCAGCAAGGCGGGGATCTGACTGACCAGGCCGTCGCCCACCGTGAGGGTGGTGTAGGTGTCGGCGGCAACCGCGAAATTCATGCCGTGACGCAGCACGCCGATGGCGAGGCCACCGATGATGTTGATGAAGGTGATGATGACGGCGGCAATGGCGTCGCCACGGACGAATTTCGCCGCACCGTCCATGGCGCCGTAAAAGCCGATTTCCTCTTCTAGCTCGCGGCGGCGGCGACGAGCCTCCTTCTCCTCGATCAGACCGGCCGAGAGGTCGGCGTCGATCGCCATTTGCTTGCCTGGCATGGCGTCGAGGCTGAACCGGGCCGCTACCTCGGCGATGCGGCCGGAGCCCTTGGTGATAACCATGAAGTTCACCACAAGAAGGATGGCAAACAGGATCAGGCCGATCAGCACGTCGCCACCCATCAGCAGCCCGCCGAAGGCCGCGACCACATGGCCGGCGGCGAGCTTGCCCTCGCTGCCATGCGCAAGGATGAGGCGAGTGGTCGCGACGTTGAGGGAGAGCCGGAGCAGCGTGGTCAGCAGCAGCAATGTCGGGAAACTGGTGAATTCGAGCGGCTTGGAGAGGAACATCGCGACCATCAACACGAGCACGGAAGCCGTGATCGACAGCGCGAGGCCAATGTCGAGCAAGAAGCGCGGCAAGGGCAGCACGAGCACCGAGAGCAGGATGATCACACCGATGGCGAGGCTGATGTCGCGGCCCGGCACCAGGCGCGGCAGCTTGTCGAAAAAGGGGGCGAGGGCCGCGGCCATGACTAGACGGCCACGCCGAGGAGCGCGGGCGGAACGGCAGCGCCATGCAGCGCGTAGTCGCGCAATTTGTTCCGCAGGGCACGGATGGAGATACCCAGCATGACGGCGGCATGGGTACGGTTGCCATTGGTGTGCATCAAGGTCTTTAGGATCAAGTCGCGCTCGACATCCTCGATGCGGCGGCCGACGAGGTCCGGCAAAGTGGCCCCGGGGAGACCGGCAGCTTCGTATGTGTCGCCAAGTTCCAGGGCGGCCGCATCGATCGCGCGGCCCTCGGCGAGCAGCACGGCGCGGTGCATGGTGTTTTCAAGCTCGCGCACGTTGCCGGGCCAGGTGTGGCGGGTGAGAAGCTGCATTGCCTCCTGGCTGAGCGGACGCGCCGGCAAGCCGTTCATCCGAGAGTAGTGCTCGGCAAAGTGCTCGGCGAGCCTGGCGATGTCGCCCGGCCGCTCGGCAAGGGAAGGCAGCCGGAGGCTCACGACGTTGAGGCGGAAATAGAGATCTTCGCGGAAACGGCCGGCGGCGATCTCTTCTTTCAGGTTACGGTTCGACGTGGCGATGATACGCACGTTGACGGGGACGGGACGGCCGCCACCGAGACGATCGATCTCGCGCTCCTGCACGGCCCGCAGCAGCTTGGCCTGGATGCGAACGTCCATTTCGCTGATTTCGTCGAGCAGAAGCGTGCCACCATCGGCCATCTCGAATTTTCCGACGCGGCGGTTCAGCGCGCCGCTGAAGGCGCCCTTCTCGTGGCCAAAGAGCTCGCTTTCAAGCATCGTTTCGGGGATGGCCGCGCAGTTCACACCGACGAACTCCTTGCCGGAGCGGCGCGAAATGTGATGGATGAAGCGGGCCAGCACTTCCTTGCCGGTGCCACTGGCACCCGTCAGCAGCACCGAGGCGTCAGTGCGAGCAATTTGCTCGGCACGGCGAATGACCTGGAGCATCACCGGGTCACGCGCGATCGGCGTGTGCCGGTCGCGGCTGACCTCGTGCAGGATGGCCGCGACCAGCAGTGGATCGGGCGGCAACGGTAAGAACTCGCGTGCACCGGCTCGGATCGCGTCAACCGCCGCATCGGCCTGGGCGTTGAGGCCACATGCGATCACGGCAATGTCGTACATCTGTGCACGCAGGGTTTCGAGCAGATGGCGAATCGGCTGGGCGACGTCGCAGAAAATCATTTCGACATTCGCGCCTTTCGCCAAAGCCCGCAGACCGGCTTCCACGTCATCGGCGTGGTCGAGGTCGGCGCCGGTATTGCGAGCGATGATGGACGCCTCGCCGAGGCGTCCGTCGAGCGCGCCGATGATCATGATCCGCATCGGATTTTCCTAGAGCGAGATCATTTCAGATGAATTCATCTGAAAGGACAAAGTTGTCTGTCAAGGCAACGGCCTACAGCGACCGGTCAGCCTTGACGATTTCCGTCATGGTGACGCCGAGGCGGTTGTCGTCGACCATCACCACTTCACCACGGGCGACGAGGCGGTTGTTGACGTAGATGTCGATAGCCTCGCCGAGCTTGCGATCGAGTTCGACCACCGCGCCACGGCCGAGCTTGAGCAGCTGGCTGACCTGCATCGTCGATTTCCCCAGCACTGCACTTACAGTTACCGGAATGTCGTAGACTGCCTCCAGGTCGCGGGCCGAGCGCGTGCCGGGCGGCTCAGCGATGCCGATTGCCGCTTCGGGCAGGTCCGACAATCCGAGTTTCTCATCCATGGACAAGCGCCTCCATTCGTTTCGCCGTAAGGTCTCCCTCGGATCCGCCGGATGGCGGGACGAGGCCGAATGCGGCCAGCACGGACATCACGTTCGCGCAGGCGGTGCCGGACTGGCGCAGCACAGAGCCGGCGTGCCAGGTGATCTGAACGTCGCCCGGCGCCAGAGCTTCGTCCGCCAGCACGGTGATCCGCGCTCGCGACGATTCGGGCATCTGGCCGGGGATCGCATGCAGTGCTTCCAACGCGTCAGGTGCTACATGGAGGGCAATCGCAGCTTCGGTGCGAAGTGCCGGCAACACAGCTGCGGCGATCGCGTGCACTTCTCTGGTGCCAAGGGCGGCACACGAGGCGGGCAGGCTGGCCGCAACCATGGCAACGACGAGGCCTCCGATAGCCTCCGCGGTCGTTTCGGATAGATCCTGCGCCGCCGTATCAGCCGCACGGATAGCGCTGGCAAGCATGGCCGCGAGTGTCTCCGCATGGAGTGAGTCTGAAGTTCTGCGCTCGGATGTTCCGAGCCGATAGCCCTCGTCAAAGGCCTCGGCGCGGCAGAGCGGCAGGGTCGTCTCGGCCGAGCAGCGCAGGCAACTGCAAGCCGCCTCTGCCGGGCGCGAGGCCGCCGGCAATGCGTCGAAATCTTCCATCAGCAGCATCGTGGCGCGCGGGCTCAATAGACCATCTCCTCGTCCTTGCCTTCGCCGATCTCGATCTGCCCAGTTGCCGCGAGTTCCTTGGCCATGGCAACGATGCTGGCCTGAGCGTCGTCGACGTCGCGCAGCTTGACGCCGCCAAGTGCTTCAATATCATCACGCAACATCTTTCCGGCCCGTTCGGAGAGATTGGCAAAGAACAGGTCGCGCAGTTTTTCGGAAGCGCCCTTGAGGGCCAACGGCAGCTTGTCCTTCTCGACAACACGCAGCAGCACCTGGATTGCGGGTGAGGTCAGACGCTGGAGATCGTCGAACGTGAACATCAGCGCCTTGATCTTCTCGGCCGACTCGCGATTGCGCTCCTCGAGGGCGCCGATGAAGCGGGTTTCCGCCTGGCGATCGAGGTTATTGAATATTTCTGCAATCATTTCATGGGCGTCACGCCGCGTGCTGCGCGAGAGATTCGACATGAACTCGGCCCGCAGGGTACGCTCGACGCCGTCGAGCACATCGCGTTGGATGCTCTCCATTCTCAGCATGCGCATAACAACCTCCATCGCGAAGCCGTCAGGCAGCAGAGCGAGCACGCGCGCCGCGTGGTCGGCGCGAACCTTCGACAGCACGACGGCAACGGTTTGTGGGTATTCGTTCTTCAAATAGTTTGCGAGCACGACTTCGTTGACGTTACCAAGCTTGTCCCACATGGTCCGCCCGGCAGGGCCGCGGATTTCCTCCATGATCTGTGTGACGCGTTCGCGCGGGAGCGTTTTGAGCAGCAGACGCTCGGTGTTGTCGAAACCACCGATCAGGCCGGCGGCGCCGCCGATGTTTTCGGTGAATTCGGTGCAGATTTTCTCGACAGTATCGGCGTGCACGGGGCCGAGCTGGGCCATCGCCGACGAGAGTTCCTTGATCTCATCCTCGTGCATCATGCCGAGCAGCTGGGCGCAGCGTTCCTCGCCGAGCGCCAACATCAGCACAGCCGCCTTCTGCGGGCCGACGAGGCTGCGGGAGTCGTCGCGCGCGGCCATCAGTTCTGCTCCTGGCGCAACCAGGCGCGCACGATCGACAGCGATTCCTCGGGGTGGCGCTCGACCAGCGACGTCAGCCGGCGCATTGAAGCCGCCCTGACGGCACCTTCAACATTCGCCAAGGTCATCTCACCGCCGTCGTCACCTGGCATCCCATCCCCTGACGCATAGCCAAGCGCCGGGTTGCCCGGGCTGCCCGGGCTGCCCGAACTGCCCGAACTGCCCGCCAGGGCGGCAGCGCCGCCAGCGGCGAAGTCAGCATCCCCGCCCCCCTCGCCAGCCAGCGCAAATTGACCGCCAGCCTCACCGCCGGCGGCCGGTGCGGTCAGCCGCAGGATCATCGGGCGCAGGATGAACAGCAGCATCGCTAGCACGATGGCGGCCGGGATGGTGGTGCGGGCGATACCCATAAGATCGTCCTTGCCGATCGGCAGCCCGAAGAGACGCGCGGGTTCGATGACGGCCGGCTCCTCGCGAACGGCAAACCGCATGTTGACCATTTCGAGCTGGTCGCCGCGTTTGGCGTCGAACCCGATTGCGGTCTTCACCAGGCGGGTCATGCGCTCGAGGTCCTCGGCCGGACGCGGACGATATGTGGTCGTGCCATCGGCCGCTTTCTCCTCGGTACCATCGACCAGGACGGCCATACTGATACGACGGATCTGCGCTTGATCTCGCACCAGACTGCGCACGGTCTTGCTGATCTCGAAATTCGTCGTCTCGTCCTGACGCTGCTCCTGACTGCCGTTGTTGGCGGCACCGGCATCGGCGTTCGGCAGGTTGTTCTGCACCGAGACCGATGGGTTCGACTCGCTGGTCTTGCTGCTGTTGTTGGCAGTTTGGGTACTGCGGACGACCTGCCCCTCCGGGTCGAACATCTCTCGGGTTTCGCTGACCCGGTCGAGATCGAGTTCGACAGTGGCTTCCGCGCGCACGCGGCCGGGGCCGAGGCTGCGTTCGAGTATTTCCTCGGCGGAACGGGCGATCCGGGCCTCGATCCCGCGACGCAGCTCCTCAGCATACTCGTGGCTGCGGGCCGTGCTGGCATCACCGGAGCGGCTCAACAGGTTGCCACGGCTGTCGGCCACGGTGATATTCTGGATCTTCAGGCCGGGCACCGCGGTGGCGACGAGATGGACGATCGCCTGCACGGATTCGCGATCCAGCCCCCCTGCCCCACCGGTGGTGAGCAGCACGGAGGCCTGGGCGAGTTGAGCCTGTTTCTCGAAAGGTTCGCGTTTCGGCAGGACAATGTGGACACGCGCCGAACGCACACCGTTGATGCCGCGTATCGTGCGCGCCAACTCGCCTTCGAGAGCGCGCAGCTGGTTCATCCGCTGTTGGAACTGGGTGGCGGAAATGCCGTCCCCGCGATCGAATATCTCGTAGCCGACGCCGCCGCCGGACGGCAGGGATTCGCGGGCAAGCAGCAATCGGACACGCGCCACACGGTCGGCGCCGACGAATATCTGCCGGCCGCCGGCGCGGAGTTGGTAGGGGATCTGCTGCTTGTCGAGATGTTCGACGATCTGGCCGGACTCATTGAGATCGAGATCCCCGTAGAGCAGCGCCATCTGCTCACTGCCGGACATGGCCGACAATGTGACCAGCGTGGCGACGGTCATCACCGCCGCCAAGGCGAGGCCGATCAGGCGGCCAGGGCCAAGCGCTTTCAAGCCGTCGAGCAGGCCGTTCATGCCGCGCACCAAGGCAACGCGCGACCCAGGCCGCGTACGATGGAGGCTCGGCGATCAAGTCGGGTCGGCAGACACTGCATGAAAGACCCTCGAACCGCGGCGGTTTTGCCGGCGAGCCAACACTCGGTGGTTGGGACTAACAATGTGTAAACCGGTGGGCAGAAGCTGCCGGGTGACGCGAAATCCGTACCCGGTGGGGGCCCGCTACCGGATGACTGAGCGGATCGCACTCATCGGCAGCGAGATCTGGTCGATCGCCACCGTCGGCGTCGTACCATTGACGCTGACGCCCGTGGCCTTGCCGACGACGGTGAACGGCACGGCAGTGGCGGCATCGGCGCCGTTGGTGACAGCGATTGTGTAGGCGCCATCGGGCAAGGTACGGCCGGCAGAGCTCTTGCCGTCCCATTGCCAATCATTGACACCGCGCTGGCCGTCAAGCGACGTCTTGTAAAGCGTGGCACCGGAGGCGCTGGAAATCGTGATGTTCACGGTTTGCGGCGCGGCGAGCGAAATCTGCAGGCCAGCCGTGCCCCCTTGCAGAGCAAGTTGGCTCGACTCCACACCAAGCTCATGGCCGATCATGGCGGAGGCCTGATAGAGGCTGCTGGCCTTCGACAGATCGATGAGAGTGTTCAGATTGGTGTTCGACTTGATCTGCTGCTCGACATTGGCGAACTGCACGAGCTGCGAGGTGAACTGGTTGGTGTCGAGCGGGTTGGACGGGTCCTGATTCTGCAACTGGGTGGTGAGCAGCCTCAGGAACGTATTGAAATCGCCGGACAGCGAGGCGGTGGACGCGTTGGCGGTCGAGGCCGCGGCAGTTTGGCCAGGGCTGGTGGCCTGGGCGGGGGAGATTGCCATGAGATGCTCCTGCGGATGTGTTCAAGCGAAGATATTGAGCGCCGGGCCGATGCGCGTACCGGCCCAGTTGGCCGGCACGGCATCGGTAACGCCACCGGCCCAGGCGGTGCGGGGGGCAATGCGCGCGGTAGCTTCTTGTGAAGCGGGGGAATGGCGTTCACCGGGGTTTCCGCCCTGCTGGTAGCCCGCTGGATCGCCGGTCATCCAGCCGCCCGCTGCCGTCGTGTCGCGCGCGACCGCGTCCGCGCGGAGCGCATCCTGGCGCGCCAGGCTCATCTGGATCTGACCAGGTTCGGCCGTGATGCCGGCGCGCCCGAGAGCGAGTTCGAGCTGATGCCGATCCTGGCGCAGCATGGCTAGGGTGTCGGCCTTCTCGACGGTGATGCGGATGTCGCGTTGCCCGTTGGTATTGGTGCGGATGTCGAAGGTGACGGAACCCAACTCGATCGGATCAAGCCGCATCGAGATCCGCGCGACACCCGTAGCGGCGTGAGTCGCGGAGCGGGCGACCGCGACCGGCATGGCCTCAGTGCGTGGTTCGGCGACTTCGATGCCCACACCGTCGGTCCGCTGGGCTGTGCCGTCGCGGTGCGTGGCCTGAGCGGGTCGCGTCAGCGATCCGTCCTGAAGTACGGCGACATCGCTTTGCACTGGTACGGCAGCCGGGTCAGCCGCGGTGTCCGGTGCCGCCCGGGTATGCACACTAGCCGCCTGGGTGGCATGGTCGGTGTTGCGATCGAGCGTCGCAGGTCCACGCGATGGCGGCGGAGTGGCCCCAGCCTGCGCCGTGACAGCGACTGCGACATCGGCCGGAAGGGACCCGGCATCGAGAGGCGTGGCCTCCGGGAGGGCCGGATCGCCGGATACAGCGGATAGATCCGGTTCAACAGACAATTCAGCTCCCGGCAACGCTGCCGCGCGCACCGGTGGCGCAGCACTATCGGTCTTGCCGGCGACTGCGTGGGAGGTGCCAACCTCGCGATCGGCATTGGGCGCCGGGCCACTTGGTGGCGAGGTGATGGGCACTGCGGTCGGCACCGCTTGCGGGGCCAGCTTTGCCGCGGAGGACAGCTCTGCCGCGGAGGACAGTTCCACGGCCGTGTCGGTATCGGCCTCGCTCGCATCGCCACCGTCAGCAGACCTGTTTATCCGGCCGGGGAGCCGCGGCGTGGTGGTTGGCACCCCCGCTGACTCCGCTGCGATCACTGCGGGCTTCGGCGCCGCGTCCTCCGGCGGCAACGGCGGTACCGAGGGCAGGGCCACTTGTATCGAAAGGTCGACTGGCATCGTATCCGGCGCAACGGGAACATCGAGCGCACCCACCGCATCGGCGACCCTCGGAGGGTTTGCAGGCGTGGTCGCACCCGACAGGGTTGGCGGCGTTGGCACGCTTGGCAACGTTTGGCGCAGTACATCGCGCAGATGACCACTGAAGGCGTCACCGGGCGGCGGGGCGGCGGGATCGGCCTGAGCGGCCGCGACGGGTCCGCCCGGCGGCGTTGCTGGCAGGCTCGCAAGGCTCATGTCAATCGGCACAATACATGTGCTCCAACGGTGATACCCAGCGGCCAAGCAAGGTCCGGGCCACTCCGGTCAGTGCGCGATGGATTGAAGTATCACCGCATTCCCGCCGCTGCGGGGACTGCGGATCAGATAGGTCGGCAGAAATGACCGGGGCATTGCTGCCGGGCGGCGCGGCTTACCGGCCCGCGAAGGCGTCGCATCCGGGCCTGATCCCCGGATTTGCTGGCCTCTTCGGTGTGGCACGAAACCTGCGTGGGAGCCGGCAAGCCAGCGCGATTGCGGTGGCGCAGACCTGCCAGTGGAGCCCCTCAGCATGAGCCTATTCGGCGCGATGAATACCGCCATCACCGGCCTGGCCGCCCAGGCATCGGCGTTCGGCAATATCAGCGACAATATCGCAAACAGCCAGACCGTCGGCTTCAAAGGGGCCGAGACCACCTTCATCGACTATCTGACCGAAAGCACGGCGCAGGCGAACAACTCGGGGGCCGTGGTCACACGCCCGCACTATACGAATTCCGTCCAGGGCACACTGGCCCAGACCTCGAACCCGCTGGCCATGGCGATCACCGGCCAGGGGTTCTTTCCGGTCAGTCATGCGATCTCGACCAGCAATGGCACACCGACATTTTCCAATATCCCGTATTTCACCCGCGCCGGAGATTTTTCGCTCAACGAGTCCGGTTCGCTGGTGAACAGTGCCGGCGAGTATCTGAACGGCTGGTCGGTCGATCAGGTGACCGGTGTGGTCAATCGCAACGCGATCACGCCGATCCAGGTGACACAAACGGTCGATCGTCCGGTTGCGACCACCGAAGTGAAACTGTCCGCCAATCTGCCGGCCACGCCTGGCACGACAAGCGCCGTGACCTCGCAGGTCAGCATCTACGATAGCCTCGGCACCGCCCACACTGTCGTGCTGAACTGGACACAGACCGCGGCAAACGACTGGACGGTGGCAATCAACGTGCCCGACGACATCACCGCGCCCGCCGTCGGTTCGGCAAAGGTGAAGTTCGGGCCTACCGCCAGCGGCAATCCCGTGCCCGACGGCACGGTCGGCAGCATCGGCACGACGACGGGCACCGTCACTGCTACCGCCTATACCGCCAAACTCCCTGCCGACCTGACCTTCACCTCGGATTTCGGCAACGGCCCACAAACGATCAAACTGAATATCGGGGTCTACGGCCAGTCAACCGGGGTCACCCAATATGCCGGCTCAACCTATGTGCTGCGCGGACTGACGCAGAACGGGGCGCCACCGGGCAGCTTCAGCGGCGTCTCGACGACGTCATCGGGCGGCATCGTGGTGAACTACGACAACGGCCAGTCGCGCCAGATCGCGCAGGTGCCGATCATCGTGTTCAACAATCCCGACGGCTTGCAGCGCGAGAACGGGCAGTCATTCACCGCGACCAACGCGTCCGGCACGCCGCTCGCGAACGACGCCGGCAGCAGCGGCGCCGGCGGGATCCTGACCGGCTCGATCGAGCATTCCAACGTTGACATCGCCACCGAGTTCACCCGGCTCATCGTCGCCCAGCGCGCCTATTCGGCGAATGCCAAGATGATCACCACCGCGGACGAAATGTTGCAGCAAACGCTCGACATGAAGCGCTGATAGGCAAGGTCGGACCGCGATGCAGGGGCAACGGAGGATGGCGCAATGAGCCTGATCGATCCGTTCAGCATCGCGACCAGCGGGCTGGCGAACGTCAACCGCAGCATCGGCATCGTTTCCCACAACATCGCCAACGCCGCGACGCCTGGCTATGTGCGCGAAACCCAGACGCAGCGCGCGCTCTCCGCCGATGGCCAGGCGATGGGGGTCGCCACCGGGCTCACCACGCGCGACATCGACAATGCGTTGCAGACCCGCCTGCTGACGCAGAACGCCGCGGCCGCAGGTGCCGCGACACGCTCGGACGCGCTCGCGCAGATCGACGCCGCGCACGGCAAGCCCGGCGCCGGCGATGATATCGCGGCGCTGCTCGGCAAGGTCAAAGACAGCTTCTCGACACTGGCCACCGAACCTGGATCGGCACCGCAACAGCGCGCCGTGGTCGATCAGGCGGCGGCATTGACCGCGCGCATCCGCGACATCGCCGCGACCGTCGGTTCCCTGCGGCAGAATGCGCAGGACGAACTGGCTGCCGGAGTTGATGCGCTGAACGGGGCGCTCGCACGGATCGGCGACATCAGCAAACAGGTCATCCTCGCGCGCACCCTCGGCGCCAGCACCGCGGATCTCGAAAGCCAGCGCGACGCAGTGGCGCAGGAAGCCTCAGGGTATGCCGAGTTGCGATTCATGCCGCGCCCGAGCGGGGACATGGTAGTATTCACCAGCACCGGCCTCGAATTGCCGACCCATTCCGAGCGGCCGCCACTGGCGATCGCGAGCGCGACGCTGGCGCCGACCACCTACTATCCCGGCGGCGGCGCACCGGCGCTGACCTTGAACGGCCTGGATGTCACCGGCCAGTTCAACACCGGTACGCTCGGCGCTTTGCTCACGCTGCGCGATACGACACTGCCGATCCATCAAGGCGAGTTGGACGAATTCGCCTTCACCCTGACCCGGCGCTTCGCAGCCCAGGGTCTCGGTTTGTTCACCGACGCCAAGGGCAACATCCCACCGGGTGGCGGCGCGCCGCGCCAGGGGACGTATGTTGGCTATGCCAACGAGATCCAGGTACACCCCGCCGTCAACGCCTTCCCGTCCCTGGTCCGCGATGGGACGGCCCCGGTCGCGGCCACGGCGGGCGGCTTACTCGCGTTCACTCCGAACCCCGCCGGCGGGCCAGCCGGCTTCACCGACCTGATCACCAAGATTGTTTCGTATGCGCTCGGCGACCAGGTGGCGCCGGGCGTGAACCATCCCGCACCGGATCTCAGCGCAATGGGCCCAATCGGCACGCTGACCCGCCCGGTCAGCGTGCCCCGTGCATTGACCGCCTTCGCCGCGACGCTGATCTCGGCCGAGACCACCGATGCCGCCAATGCCAAGACCGCGGCAACCGCAACCGGGGACGTTCAGACGGTGCTCAAGCAGAGCATGGCCACTCGCTCCGGCGTGGATATGGATGCCGAACTGGCCCAGATGGTGCAGTTGCAGAACGCCTACTCCGCAAATGCCCGGGTAATCACCACGCTGCAGGCCATGTGGTCGCAGCTGCTGCAAGCGATCGCATAGGAAGGCGGACGAGTTCCCCATGCAGACATCCTCCATCACGAGCGCGGTCTTCACTGCGGGCAGCCTGCCGGTGCTCGCGGTCGACTCCGCCGCCATTCGGCAACAGCTCGATGGCCTCTCCCGGCAGATCGGCAACGGCCTGGTCGCGGACAGCTACGGCGGATTGACCAGCCATGCCGCCACAGTTTCGCTGACCTATCACGGGGCTCTGAGTCAGACCGAGACCTGGCAAGCCAACGTCACCGCCGCCGAAGGGCGCATGCAGACGGCACAATCGGCGCTGACCCAGATCAGCGGGATCGCCAGCGATTACTATGCCCAGGCCAACGTGTTGAACGGCCTGAGCTCGGTTGCTGTCGACACGATCGCCGCCAGCGCGCGGGACGCATTGCGCCAGATGGCCGGCCTGCTGGATACGCGCTTCGGGGACACCTACGTTTTCGCCGGCACCGATACCGCGACCCCACCCATCCCGTCGCCCGACGCCATTCTGACATCGGGCTTCTACGTGGGCATCTCCAGCGCCGTCGGCCTGCTTTCGACCAGCGGCGCCGCCGTGACGCTGGCGACCACGCTGGCAAGGGCCGCTTCAAACACGGTTGGATTGACACCGTTCTCCGCATCCCTCTCGCAGCCCGCAGCAATCCTGGCACCACTGCGCCCGCTGGTGCAGATCGGCACCAACCAGTTCCTGCCGACCGGTATCCTGGCAAGCGCGAACGCCGACGTGACGTCTGCGGGCACGTCGACCACCGGCTCCTACATGCGCGATATCATGCGTGCGCTGGCCACGATCGGTTCGCTGACGAGCAGCCAGATTTCCGATCCGGGCTTCGCCACCATCGTGCACGACACGCAAGCCTCGCTCGGTGGCGCGATTGCCGCCCTGAACAGCGACGCCGGCGTTCTCGGCAACCGCCAGGCAAGCATGACAGCGACCAGCCAGCGGCTTGATGACACCCGCGTCGCATTGAAAAGTCAGATCAGCAACGCCCAGGATGTCGACATGGCCGATGCCCTGTCGCGGTTGACGGCGGTGCAGACGCGGCTTGAGGCCTCATACCGGATGCTGAGCATGGTGCAGTCGATGTCGCTGGTGAACTTTCTTCGCTGATGCCGAATTCTGATGATTTCGTCGCGCAGGAGACGACGACTTTCATGGGGCGTTAATCCCCTTCTGCAATTCTCCTCCCACGCCCGCAAAATTGCGGGACACGCTTCAACTCCGGCAAGTAGGAAAACTCGCCATGAACTCCGTCAATACGAATATGGGCGCGACCATCGCGCTCCAGCAGCTGAACTCGACGCGCCACATGCTGGACGTCACGCAGAAGCAGATCTCCACCGGCTATCGGGTGGCCGACGCGACCGATGACGGTGCGGCCTTTGCCGTGGCGCAGCGGGTGCGCTCGGACGTCAACGCGCTCGCCAGCGCCAACCAACAGCTCGGCAACGCGCAGGGCCTGCTCTCCACGACGAATTCGGCCCTCACCGACGTCTCGACCACCATGTCCTCGGCGCGCGACGTGTTGGTCAAGCTGGCCGACAGCACTACCCAGGGCACCCAGCGCGCGCAGTATGTCCAGCAGTACCAGTCGCTGGTCACCAATATCAAAACCTTCTTCCAGGACGCCGGGTATAGCGGCAAGACCTTGATCGGCAACATCGGCGGCGCCACCGGCTTTGCTAAAATCGCCGTGGTGCGCAACGAAGTGGCGGCGACCTACGGCGTGGCAACGTTCAGCGGCTCGGCGTTCGTGGCCAGCATCACCTTCACCAGCACCCAGCTCAACGGCGCGGCAACCGTCGTGGCACTGATCGGCACCGCGGCCTCGGCGACATTCATGAACAAGGTCTCCTCGCTCGGCACGGCGCTGAACACCTATGGCGCCGCGAACAAGTATATCGCCAATCAGGTCAGCTACAACAGCAACAAGATCGATGCGCTCAACAACGGTCTTGGCGCGCTGATCGACGCGGATCTGGCGAAGGAATCGGCCAAGCTGCAATCGCTGCAGATCCGCCAGCAGCTTGGCACCCAGGCCTTGTCGATCGCCAACCAGGCGCCGCAAAGCCTTCTGAGCCTGTTCAAGTAGCGGGTGAGGTCGCGGTCGCATGGGCGAACAAAAGGTGCGCCCATGCGGATCGCCGCCGGTGCAGGATCCGTCCTGCGAGGAGGACGACAACATGTCGACACTGGTTCTGGAACTACGCCAGGGTGAAATGATGATCGTGAACGGGGCACCGATACGATTTCGCACGAAAGCCCGTCTCGAACTGACCGCTCATGCGCGGTTCCTGTTCGGCAAGCAGATCATGGCGCCGGACGAGGTCGACTCGCCGGCACGACGAATTTATTTCGCTCTCCAATCTGCCTATATCGGTACCGACGACGAGCGTGCGCTCGGGCTCCACGCGGCCTATGGGCTGGTCGAGGCGTTCAAGCAAACGACCACGTCGGCGCTGGCCCGCGAAATCCTCGATCGCGCGATGGCCGCTGCCGAGGCCGATAATTGCTACCAGGCCTTGAAGTTGGTGCGCCGCATCATGCGCCATGAGGATTCGGTTCTTGGACGGCCAAGCCCGGTCGAGCCAAGCGGTTCCCCCGGCTTGGAAAGCCCACACGAAGCCATCGCCGCGCTCTAGGCTTGGCCTCCCGCTAATTGGACCCCCTCTGTTTGGATAAGGATCATCCAGTGTCGAGCCAAAAAAGAGCCGCCCAAGCCTATGGCGCATCGGCGAATTTGCGCAGCCTGCGCGAGCAGGAGGCGGATCTGTTCCTGCGCGCCAATGCCGCCTTGCGGCTATCCCGGACGCAGGGCGCCCAACCCTTGACCCGTGCGTTGATCGACACGGGTCGCCTTTGGGGCACGATCGTGGACCTGCTGCGCGACCCGCAGAATGCTTTGCCGGACGCCCTGAAAGCCTCGATCATATCGGTCGGCCTGGCGGTTCAGCGCGAGGTTCAGCGGCCGTCGCCGGATATCGATTTCCTGATCTCAGTCAACGAAAACCTCGCCGCCGGGCTCTCAATCGCTCCCTGACGCGGCCGAACGCGGCTGGGTATCAACGCGCACCGATCCAAGGCTCAAAAGGAGCCCCCATGACAACCGATCCGATCGACACCACGCTCACACGCCTGACCGAGCAGGCCAATCGTTTCGCGCTAGCGGGTCGGTTTTCTGCCGCCCGCGCGATGCTCGCCGCGATCCGCAAACAACACGACACGAGTTCCGCGGTCGACGAGATAGACGCCCGTGTCTGTATCGGCGAGGGTCGTTTGGACGAAGCATGGATCGCGCTCGATCGCGCCATCTCCGCAACCCCCGGCGTGGCACAGTTCCATCTCCTGCGCGCCGACGTTCGAGCACGGCTGAACGATCTCACCGGCGCAGCACGGGATGCGTCGGAGGCCGTATTCCTGCGGCCTGATGATCCGAACGCCAAGGCCATGCTTGGATTGGTACTGCTCGAGATCGGACTTATCGAGGACGCGCTTGCATGCCTGCATGAGTCCGTTCGCGGTGCGCCAAGAAGCGCGGCCCCGTGGCGCGGCCTGGCTGAAGCAATGCGACGCGCCGGCGATACGACCGGTGCTGCTGCAGCACTCGATGCGGCGATCGTGAACATTCCAGACAACTCCGGTCTGCGAACCGCGGCCATCACCCTCGCCTTGGGCGAACGGAACTTCCAGCGGGCGCGCGAACTGGGCGCCGCGGCGCAGGCCGAGGGCGTCGCGGATGCCTGCATATTCGGCCTGTATGGCCATGCTCTGAGCCATCTCGGACAGCATGCGGCCGCCGGCGACATCTATCAGGAGGCGCTGAAACTGGCTCCAGAGGATGTCTATGTCCGCCATCTCGTCAGCGCGGCTGGGCTCCTCCCGGACAGCACACGCGCACCGGACTGCTACCTCGAGACTGTCTTTGACGGCTATGCCCACCGCTTCGAGGAGCATCTGATCGGCCTTGGATATCGCGTGCCCGGGCTGGTACGCGCCGCGCTGTTGGCTGGACATGACGCGGATGCGGGCGCACGTCCGCTCGGCCGCGTGCTCGATCTCGGATGCGGAACCGGGCTGATCGGCGTCGTTCTCTCCGATTGCAACATTGCAGAACTCACCGGGGTGGATCTCTCGGCAAAGATGCTCGTGGAAGCCGATGAAAAGGCGATCTACACACGCCTGGTCCACCAGGAGATCGGTGCATTCCTGGCGCACGACGAAGGCGGCTGGGACACGATCATCGCATCCGACGTGTTCTGCTATTTCGGAGCGATCACTGATATCCTCGCCGCCGCCAGGTCGCGCCTACGTCCGGGCGGCCTGCTGATATTCAGCGTCGAGGAAGTCAACGTGGCAGACCCTACCGGCGGGGCCGGATGGAGACTCGCGAGCCAGGGACGCTTCCAGCATACGCAGACTTATGTTGCAGACTCCCTGCGTGACGCCGGATTCACGAACACGACGATCGTACGTGAAACGCTCCGGCTCGAAGCTGGAACGCCGGTGTGCGGGTTCCTGACCTCCGCGCGCCGGCCGGTCGAGAATGCCTGACACCATGGGCGATGCAGTCGGCAGGCATACTCATAGTGAAGTCGATCCTACTGAACTACTGAACAACGCACTGGAAAATGAGCGCGCCGGGTTGGTCTCGGCGGCTCGGACGCAGATGGCAGCGCTGCGCGTGCGCCTGCCATCCTGGGAGGAAGTTCCCCTCCGCCTGGCTGAGAGCCATCGCCGTTCGGGCGACATCGAAGCCGCGATAGCCGACTACGAGGAGGTCTTGGAGCTCAGTCCCGGGCGCCCCGAAGCCCTGCTCGCGCTCGGCGCGCTACTGCTGCAACGGGGCGAACTCGGACGCGCACAGGGTCTGTTCCTGCGGTGTTGCGGAGTGGCCCCCGATCTTTCACAGGCATGGGACGCGCTGGGCGCGGCATTGCTGTTGTCGGGCGACGTCGGCGCCGCCGAGTCGGCGCTTGCGGAAGCGCAAAGGCTGGAGCCGGAGAACATCGATATCGCCATCCGTCGGGCGGAAGCCGCAGCGGCGGCCGGCGACGCCGAGGGGGAGATGGCACGGCTCGAAGTGGCCGTGCAGAATGATCCGTCGAATGCCGCCATCCTCACCGCACTGGGTTTGCTCACCGAACGCTATCGTGAGCGTGCCGAAGCGATCGATACGATCACGATCGCTTCGGCACTGGCGCCGGATCACGTCACCCCGCATAGCCTGCTGGCGCAAATGTTGACCCGTGCCAACCGAATTGCCGAGGCCCTATTGTGCCTCGAACAGGCAATCGCACTCGCTCCCGATGATCTGCACTTACGCAACAACCATGCGGCCACGCTGGTCAGGCTGCATCGGTTTCGCGAGGCAAGGGATGAGTTGGAGGCGCTGATCGAGACCCATGGTCCGCAGTCCGGTTTGCTCTGCAACCTCTCCAATGCCCTGGTCTCGTTGGGGTGCCAGGAAGCCGGTGCCGCCGTCGCGCGTCGCGCAATCGCCTTGGAGCCGACGCTCAACCTCTCCTGGCGGTCGCTGTGCAACGCCCTGCCATACTGCGACGACATTCGCGGAACGACCCTTCTCGAGGCATTGGCACAGGCCGGGAAAACGCTACCTCGCCGGCCGCATCCAGCATGGCGGAATGTCACGGATCCGGAGCGTCCGTTAAAAGTCGGGCTGTTGTCGCCCGCACTGAAGACCCATCCCGTTGGATGGCTGACGGTCGCCGGCTTCGAGAACTTGGATCCCGGAGCCTTCGAACTCCACGGTCTCGCACCGATCTACCCGACCGATACGATCCACCGGCGCTTCCAGGCGATCGCGGCGGGCTGGCATCCACTCGACCGCATGTCGTCGGACAACGCTGTAGACCATGTGCGCGCACTCGACCTCGACATTGTCATCGACCTCGGCGGTTATGGGGATCAGGGATTGATGACCCTGTGCGCCCATCGGTTGGCTCCCGTGCAGGTCAAATGGGTTGGATCGCAGAACCATAGTTCAGGCCTGGCGGAGATGGATTGGTTCATCAGCGATCGGTGGGAAACTCCCGCGAACTTTGAACCATTCTACTCCGAGCGTCTTCTGCGTCTGCCCGACGGCTATGTTTGCTACAGTCCGCCTGCCTACGCGCCCGATGTGTCGGTGTCGCCGGCGCCGCGTCAGGGCCACGTCACGTTTGGCTGCTTCAACAATCTGGCCAAAATTACCGAAACCACGATCGCAACATGGGCTGCGGTTCTGGTGGGCGTTCCCGGCGCGAAGCTGGTCGTGAAGTGCCATCAGATGGCGGATGCCGAGACCGCCATATGGTTGCGCGGGCGCTTCAGTGCATACGGCATCGATCCGGAGCGGTTGGATTTGCGCGCCGGCTCGTCCCACCGCACCCTGTTGTCCCAATACGGCGACATCGATATCGTACTCGACCCGTTCCCCTATAACGGCGGCCTGACCACCTGCGAGGCACTGTGGATGGGCGTTCCCGTCCTCACGCTGCCCGGCGAAATCTTCGCCTCGCGGCATTCGGCCAGTCATCTGAGCAACGTCGGACTGCTCGACTGGATCGCGCGAGACCCCGCGGACTACGTCGCGATTGCCATTGCCAAGGCTGGCGATCTCGCCGCACTCGCGGCCCTGCGGAGCGGGATGCGCCCGCGCATGAAGGCAAGCCCGCTGTGCGACGCGCCGCGGTTTGGGCGGAATCTTGGAACGGCACTGCGTGACATTTGGCGCGACTGGTGCGTCGGACGAGCATGACGCCGCTGGTCGATGTGAACCTGTTCGTCCATAACGGCGCCGCCACGCTTGCGGCAGCACTGGACAGCGTGCTCGCACAGACATGGCCGTCGCTTGCGGTCACCGTGATCGACAATGCGTCGAGCGATGCGACGGCAGCGATCGCTGCAAGCTACGCGGCGGCCGACCGGCGCGTCACGCTGCGGAGCAACCGGGCGAATACCGGCCCGGTCATGAATTGCCAGCGAGCCTTCTGGGCCGGCAACGCGGAATTTGTCATGCCGAAGACGGCCGATGATCTGTTGGCGCCGGACTTCATCGCCGAGATCATGGAGGTCCTGCTCGCGCATCCACAAACAGCGATGTGCCATACCGCCGGCCTGGTGTTCGACGAAAGTGGCGCCGTGCGCTCGGTCTATCCGGCTGAGCATCGCCTCAACGCCGTCGGCGCAGACCCGCTCGAACGCGCACGCCATGTAATGACCCGCTACACCAGCGCCCCCTCATTCTGGGGGATCTATCGGCGCGCGGCGATCGACCGGCTCGCGACGATCCCCTATCGGGCTGGTTGGGACCATGTGGTGCTGGCCGAACTCGCTCTCTACGGCGACATCCGCAGTATCGAGTCATTGCTGTTCTGGCGTCGCGACGGTGGCAAGGATGTCAGCCTCCTCGCGCGGGGGTGTTCGCAATACACGCAGCGCGGGCTCAGCCTAGACGACACCCTGGCGGAGCTGCGTTGGCGGACGCCGTTGGTGACAACCGCCTACGCGCATGTCGAACAATTCGCCGTCGCGCGGCTCGATGTCGCTGACCGCCGTCGCCTGATGGCCGACGTGCCGCGGATATTCCGGGCGCGCTGGTTGCCACTGATGCAGCGCGAGGCCGCGAATTTCCGTGCCGATTTGCCGGCACTACTGGATGTCATCGCCGACGATCAAGGCGTTTCCGCCCTCTGGGCGACGCGCCATTTGCTCGACGCACTCACGGCTCTGGAGACGATCCTGCCTGGGCAAGGGTTCGCCGCCGCCTGTATCGAGGTCGCGGCGCTCGCCGACGGATTGCGAATTCCCGCATGAGTGACGGTGCAACCACCCGACTTCGCGCTCAGGATGAAGGGGCCCTTCCCGGCTCGCCCCCATCATGCGGAGAATCGGCCAGAGGATCCGCATGGCCATGCGATGCGCCAGGTTCGGATTTACCGGTATTGGCACTTGCCCGATACGCGGCCAACTGACGCTCGGTCGGAAACGATTGCTCGACCGCGCCACGCTCGTCGCGAAACTCGATCACGACGAGACCGAGCGTCGGGTCCAGGCGCAGTGTAGGATTCGGCATGGCCTGACCCGTAGCAACCGGGGGCGCCGCCCGATGGGGCTGCGTGGGTGCAGCGGTTGGTGGAACCGCACGCGGCCCGACAGGAAAGCCCTGCCCGATCGGGGGAAGGGGGAGATCATTTGGCATCGGAGTCCACACCGTCGTCGATGGCATCCCGGCTGTTCTGGCACGGACAGTCGCGACTATGGCACGGCCAGGTTACTGAAAACTTAAGCCGTCCTATTCGTCATATGACATCAGGACATCGCACGGCACCGGCACGCGGCTACGTCCGTTGAGGAACGTCAGTTCGATCAACGCCGCCGCCGCCGGCACTTCGGCGCCGAGATTGCGCAGAAGCTGGATGGCCGCCGCCATCGTGCCGCCAGTGGCCAGCAGATCATCGACCACGACCACGCGCTGGCCGGGCAGCACCGCATCTTCCTGGACCTCGATCCGATCCGAGCCATACTCCAACGCATAGTCCAAGCCGATCGTCGGACCCGGGAGCTTGTTCTTCTTACGCACCATGATGAACCCACAGCCGAGCTTGAGGGCCAGCGGCGCCGCCACCAGGAAGCCGCGCGACTCGATCCCGGCGATCACGTCCGGCTGATGCTTGCGCACGGCGCGGGCAAGCCGCCCCATCGCCACCTGCCAGGCATCGCCATCCCGCAAAAGGGTCGAGATGTCGTAGAACAGTATCCCCGGCTTGGGGAAATCGGGAATGCCGCGGATATAGGTCTTGAGATCCATGATGCGCCGTTCCGTGTCTTGACCGGCACGGTGTACAGGCGGCACCCCGTCGACGGCAAGACGCGCATCGGACCAGCTTCACCGAACCGCCACAAATGTGTCATGTTGCGGCAACGGCGCCCGTCTAGGGAGGGCCGGCCACATCA
Organism: Rhodospirillales bacterium; assembly: GCA_043744375.1. GTDB lineage: Bacteria > Pseudomonadota > Alphaproteobacteria > Acetobacterales > Acetobacteraceae > CAIYPH01. The sequence goes on from JAYTUU010000034.1 coordinate 46,454, forward strand.
GGTGAGGAAGTCAGCCCATGAAGCGTCGCACACTCCTGGCCAGCGCCGCCGCCGCAACGGCGCTGCCGCAGGCCGTCTCCGCGCAGGCCAAGACCAAGATCGTCTTCTGGCACTCGATGGGCGCGGCCCTGGGCGAGGAGGTCAATCGGATCGCCAAGGAATTCAACGCCTCGCAGGGCACCGTCGAGGTCGAGGCGATCTTCAAGGGCACCTACCCCGAAACGCTGACCGCCGCCGTCGCCGCCTGGCGCGCCGGTCAGGCGCCGCATCTGGTGCAGATGTTCGAAGTCGGCACCGGCTCCATGCTCGCCGCCGGCCCGGCCGTGAAGCAGATTTGGCAGCTCAGCCAGGAGACCGGCATCGAATTCGATCCCAAGGCCTATCTCGCCGGCGTGCGCGGCTATTACAGCCTGCCCGACGGGCGCCTCGCCTCGATGCCGTTCAACTCATCGACCTCGGTGATGTGGTACAACAAGGACGCCTTCGAGAAGGCCGGGCTTGACCCCGAGAAGCCGCCGGCCACCTGGAACGAGGTCATCGCCGCCTGCCGCGCGCTCAAGGCGAAAGCCGCTACACCCATCCCGATGGGCTCGGCCTGGCCGATCTGGGTGCATTTCGAGCAATACGCCGCCATGCATGACCTGGTCTACGCGACCAAGTCGAACGGCTTCGAGGGCCTCGACACCGAGTTGAAAGTGAACGCGCCGGCTTTCGTCAAGCAGATGCAGCGCCTGCTCGACATGTCCAAGGAGGGTCTGTTCAAGTATGCCGGCCGCGACAACGCCGCCGATGCGATCTTCCCGTCGGGCGAAGCGGCGATCGGCTTCAACTCGTCCGCCGCCCGCGCCGCCATCGCGCGCGACGCCAAGTTCCGCTGGGCCGCGGCGATGCTGCCGACCGATCCGGAAGTGAACGCCAAACCGCTCAACTCGATCATCGGCGGCGCCAGCCTCTGGGCGATGACCGCGCCCACGCGCACGCCGGCCGAATACAAGGCCGTCGCCGAGTTCCTCAAGTTCATCGGCCGCCCCGACAACGACGCTCTGTGGCACCAGAAAACCGGCTACGTGCCGGTCACGCTGGCCGGCTACGAACTCTCGAAGCAACAGGATTACTACACCAAGGCACCCGGCACGGACCTGCCGATCCTCCAGCTCACCCGCGGCGAGGTGACCGCCAATTCGCGCGGCTTCCGGCTCGGGCGAATGCCAGAACTGCGCAACATCTTCTCCGAGGAACTCGAGAAGGGATTGCAGGGCCAGCAGGGCGCGCAGGCCGCGCTCGATGCCGTGGTGACACGGGGCAATCGCGTGCTGCGCGACTTCGAGAAAGCCACGAAAGGCTGAGCAGAGCCCCTTCGGCATGGAGCGGCGCACGATCTTCGGCGGCTGGGCGTTGCCGGCGGCCTTCGTGCTGCCGCAACTCCTGCTCACCGTGTTCTTTTTCCTCTGGCCCGCCGGGCAGGCGATCTACGGCAGCCTAACCCGGCAAGACGCGTTCGGCCTGCGCACGCAGTTCGTCGGCCTGGAGAATTTCTCCGACCTTTTCACCGATCCGCTCTATGTCGAATCGATGTGGCGGACGGTGTTTTTCTGTGCCGCCGTCAGCGTGCTCTCAATGGGAATCGCGCTGCTGCTCGCCGTCTTCGCCGATCGCGACATCGCCGGACGCGGCATCTACCGCACCTTGCTGATCTGGCCCTACGCGATCGCCCCGGTGATCGCTGCCGTGCTGTGGATCCTGCTGCTGCATCCGCAAATCGGCCTGATCGCGCATGGCTTGAAGGCGGTCGGCGTTGATTGGGACTACAAGATCAACGGCGGCCAGGCGATGCTGGTCGTCATCCTCGCCTCGGCCTGGAAGCAGGTCAGCTACAACTTCATCTTCTTCCTCGCCGGCCTGCAATCCATCCCGCGCTCCGTGATCGAGGCGGCGCGGATGGATGGCGCGCGCGGATGGCATCGTTTCCGCACCATCACCCTGCCACTGCTGGCACCGACGACGTTCTTCCTCCTCGTCGTCAACCTCGTCTATTCGGCGTTCGACACGTTCGGCACCATCCAGGCGCTCACCCATGGCGGCCCCGGCAAATCCACCGAAACGCTGGTGGTGAAGGTGTATCGGGACGGCGTGGTCAATCTCGACCTTGGCGGCTCGTCGGCGCAATCAGTCGTGCTGATGGTCGGCATTGTTGCCCTCACCATCATCCAGTTCCGCTTCCTCGGCCGCAGGAGCCAGAATTGAGCGGGCGTCCAAAATGAATGGGCGCACCGACTGGACGGCGCATATCGTCCTCGGCCTCGGCGTGCTGCTGTTCGTGCTGCCGGTGTGGCTCGTATTCGCCGCCTCGACGCAGGACCCGGCGATGATCGGGCGCGGCGAGTTGTCCTTCCTGCCCTCCACCGGCATTTCCATCTACGCAACGGTGCTGCGCGAGGGCTCGCCCGGCGTGGCGCCGGTCTGGCACTTGCTGCTCGTCTCCTTCGGCATGGCCATCGCCATCGCGGTCGGCAAGATCATCATCTCCGTGCTGTCGGCCTATGCCATCACGTTTTTCCGTTTCCCCTGCCGGATGCTGTGTTTCTGGACGATCTTCTTCACCCTCATGCTCCCCGTGGAGGTGCGGATCATCCCCACCTACGCGGTGATGGCCGGCTTCGGGCTGATCAACACTTTTACCGGTTTGACGATGCCGCTGATCGCCTCGGCGACCGCAACGCTGCTGTTCCGCCAGACCTTCCTCGCCATCCCCGACGAACTCGTCGAGGCCGCGCGGATGGACGGCGCCGGACCGCTGCGCTTCCTGAAGGACATCCTGCTGCCAGTCTCGGCGGCCAACATCGCCGCCCTGTTCGTCATTCTCTTTGTCTACGGCTGGAACCAGTATCTCTGGCCGCTGCTGGTCGCCACCGACCCCAAGCTCGACACCATCGTCATCGGCATCGTCAAGATGATCGGCGCCGATACCAGCGTGGAATGGAACCGCGTGATGGCAACCGCGGTGCTGGCGATGCTGCCCCCGGTGGCCGTTGTCGTGTTGATGCAGCACTGGTTCGTCAAGGGCCTCACGGAAGGCGACAAGTAGCATGGCGACGTTGAAACTGACCGATCTGCGCAAGAGTTTCGGCACCGTGCCGGTGCTGCACGGCATTGACCTCGAACTCAAATCGGGCGAGATGCTGGTCATCGTCGGCGCCTCCGGCTGCGGCAAATCGACCATGCTGCGCCTCGTCGCCGGCCTTGAGGAGCCCACGGCCGGGACCATCGAACTCGACGGAAAGAACGTCGCCCGGCTCGATCCGGCCGAGCGTGATATCGCAATGGTGTTCCAGAACTACGCGCTCTATCCGCACATGTCGGTGTTCGACAACATGGCCTACGCGCTGAAAATCCGCGGCCTGTCCAGGGCCGAGATCGAAACCCGCGTGAAGGAAACCGCGGAGATGCTCGGCCTCGGCCCGCTCCTGGCACGCAAACCGCGCCAACTCTCCGGCGGCCAGCGCCAGCGCGTCGCCATGGGCCGCGCCATCGTCCGCCACCCCAAGCTGTTCCTGTTCGACGAACCGCTCTCCAACCTCGACGCCAAACTCCGCGTCACCATGCGCGCCGAGATCAAGCGCCTGCAACGCCGGATGGCCGTCACCAGCCTCTACGTCACCCACGACCAGGTCGAAGCCATGACCCTCGGCGACCGCCTGCTCGTCCTCCACCAGGGCCGCGCGGTGCAGCTTGCCACGCCCATGGAAGTGTTCGAGCGCCCCGCGAACGTCTATGTCGCCGGCTTCATCGGCGCGCCGGCGATGAATTTCCTTCCAGGCGCGCTCAGCGATGCCGGCACCGCCGTGCAACTCGACCTCGGCCCCCGCATCGCCTTCGCCGACGGCCGCCGCCCCGGCGCCGATGGCCACCGCCTGACCATCGGCATCCGCCCGGAACATGTCGCTCTCGACCCGGCCGGCCTGGCGCTGGAAGTCGACCTGCTTGAGCCTCTCGGCTCGGAGACCGTGGTGATCGGGCACCTGCCGAACTGCGAGTTGCTGTCGGTGAAGCTGGCCAAGGAGGACGCCCACGGCGAGACCATGCGGATCAGCTTCCCCGCCGCCCATCTCCATGTATTCGACGCCGAGTCGGGATTGCGCGTCGACCCGGCACCCTAGTCGGCGGCCACGATGCCGCTCATTGACGGGCCGGGCATGCCTTCCTCCGCCTACAACGTCATCAGCGTGGACACTTGCCGGGCATCCAGGCCATCGGGAAAGACATCAGTGCTGGAAACCAATTGGGCCCCAGGCTGGCTCCGCTACTGGCAAGCGGGCGCGCGGGAGAAAGGCGGGCAAGCGGGCGCGCGGGGAAAAATTGGTCGGAGTGAGAGGATTCGAACCTCCGGCCCCTGCGTCCCGAACACAGTGCTCTACCAGGCTGAGCTACACTCCGACCGTGCGCGCCGTATAGACGCCCCCATCCCGGAGGGCAAGCGCCGCTACAAGCGCGCCGACTGGCCACCGGGCACCGGCATGATCTGGCGCAACCGGTCGATCGCGGCGTCGACCCCGCTGACCACTTCGAACATGTCCAGCAATCCCGCCCGCGCGAAGCCGGCCGCGACCGCCGAGGTGATCATCGCCACCAGCGGCCCCGCCGAACCGCCGACATCGACGATCAGAATCGGCTTGTCGTGCAGCTTCAGTTGCCGCCAGGTGATCACCTCGATCGTCTCGTCGAACGTGCCAAGCCCGCCCGGCAGCGTCACGAACGCGTCCGAAAGGTCGAACATCCGGTGTTTACGCGTGTGCATGCTGTCGGTGACGATCATCTCGGCCACCCCCTCATGCGCCACCTCCAGGCGCATGAGGAAATCGGGGATCACGCCGATCACCGCGCCACCGCCGGCCAGCGCGCCGTCCGCCACCGCCCCCATCAGGCCGACCCGACCGCCGCCATAGATCAGCCGCATGCCGTTGGCAGCCAGCGCCGCGCCGAACGCCAGGGCGGCCTGCCGGCATGTCGGATCGTTCCCCGATTGCGCGCCACAAAACACGGCCACGCTTTTGACATTCGGCATCATCTTCTCCTTGCTGGGCGGGCGCCTCTACAACACCCGCGCGACGAACACTGCAATTCCCGCCGACACCAGGAACAGCCCCAATGCCACGACCGGGCTGACCATGCGCGGCGCCGGCGTCGCGGCCGGCAAACGCTTGCGACCGGTAACCATCGGGCGCACGAGGTCGTGGCCCTTGAACACGGCATAGCCGATCACCGCGGCGACATGGCCGATCACGGCGAGCACCAGCAGCTTGAAGTTGAGTTTGTGGAATCCGGTGATCCGATCGCTCAGTTCCTTGCCGATGTATTGCACCAGCGGCCCCTCGGTCACCACGTCGTCATTGGCGCATAGCCCGGTGACGACCTGCGCGATCAGCAGCGCGAGCAGGCCGAGCACCATCAGGCCGCCGGCTTCGTTGTGGCCAACCTGGGTATCTGGCTCACGGCGAAAGAAATGGCTCAGATGGCGCAAGGCGGCAAGCGGCGATTTGACGAACTGGGTGAAGCGCGCGGTGTCACTGCCGACAAAGCCCCAGGCCAGGCGGAAGATGATCAGCGCGAGGATCGAGAAACCCGAGACCAGATGCGTCCGCATGTAGCCGTTCTCGGCGCTGATCCAGCTCACGAGGACCAGCGTCAGCAGTGACCAGTGGAACAGGCGGACCGGCAGGTCCCAGATCGGCATCGGCAAGTGAATGCCGCTGGACGGTGGCTTGGTGGCCATAAGCGCGTCTCCATCGTGAGGGGAATGTGGGGAATATCGCACACGGCGGCGACTATGCCGGGAGAACTCGATGCGGGGCCAGAGCCGCCAAGCGCGACGCGATGCAATATTTCCATGTGACAAGCCGGATGCGGCTGCTTACGTTCGGTGCCATGGCAGAACTCGGCCCAGGAACATCCAGAGTGGCAGCGTCACGTGCAGCAGTGCTCGGGCTCGCGGCCGTCGGCGTGGCCGCCGGTGGACTGTGGTATGTGTGGCACCGCCCCGGAGCACCGCCGCCCGCGACCGCGACGACCGCAACGCAGGTGTCCGCTCCGGCTCCGACGCCAGTAGCGACGCCGGTCGTGACCCCGGCTGCGCCAACATCGCCGGTCGTCGCGACGGTCCAGGCACCGACGCTGGCGGCTCCGGCGGCTCCGGCCGTCGTTGCGCCCGCCCTCATGGCGCCGACAAGTCCGCCCGTGCTTGCGCCAACGCCGCCACCAGCCGCCGCTGCGCCATCACCCACCTTGGCGCCGAGCCCGCTTGCGCCAAAGATCGCAAGCCAGCGTCCAACTGCGCCGCCCCCGCCCCCTGCCTCCCCCCCGCCCCCTGCCTCCCCCGCGCGACCCGCCGTCGCCCAACCCACGCCGAGTTTCGACATCGTGCGGATCAGCCCGACCGGGGACGCTGTTCTTGCCGGACGCGCGGAGGCCGGCGCCATGGTATCGGTGGCCCTCGACGGCCGCGAAATCGGCCGCGCCACCGCGGACGCGCAGGGCCAGTGGGTCATCGTGCCGTCGGCACCGCTGCCCGGCGGCGGTCATGAACTCACGCTCACCGCGCGTGGTCGCGACGGCGTCGATCGCAGTGCCGAAGCACCTGTCGTGATCGTGCTGGCCGAGCCACCGGCGACGATGGCGATGAGATCGCCGCAGCCGACTCCCCCGGCGACCATCGTGGCAGGGCCGGCACCCGCCGCTCTCGCGCCCCAGCCATCGCCTCCCCCGGTGGCAGCCGCCCAGCCGCCGCTTGCCGTCTTGCTATCCCCAACCGGCCCATCACGCGTCCTCCAAGGACCCGCGAAAGCCTCCGGCGGCGTCGGGCTCGATGTGGTGGACTACGACGACAGCGGCAAAATCCGTTTCGCCGGCTCGGCCCAGGCCGGTACCGCCGCGCGGCTCTATGTCGACGACATCGTGGCAGGCGACGCCGTCGCCGACGCCGCCGGGCGCTGGGTCCTGAAGCCAACGATCGAGATCGCCCCGGGCGAGCACCGCCTGCGGATCGACCAGCTTGGCACCACCGGGCAGGTTCTCACCCGTGTGGAACTGCCGTTCCAGCGCGCCGCCTTGTCAGCCCAGGACATCGCCGAGGGCCGCGTGATCGTGCAACCGCACCAGAACCTGTGGCGCATCGCCCGTCGCGCCTATGGCCAGGGCATCCAGTACACGGTGATCTACGAAGCCAACCGCGACCAGATCCGCGACCCCAAACTGATCTTCCCCGGTCAGGTATTCACCATTCCCGCCGGCACCACCGCGCCGGACTCGCCGGCCAAATCGAGATAGGGCGCGACTTCGAGCACGAAATCCGTCACCTCGGCCACCAGCCGCCGCGCGGTGACCGGCACCTCGAGCCGCCGCGCCGATTGCAGAACCAGGCGATGATCGGCGCTCAACCCGACCGTCAACCCCGCCGGCACCGCGCCGGCCATGCCGCGCAGCAGCGCCAGCGCGTTCTCGCGCTGCGGCGGCCCACCGGAGGCGCTGCTCGGCACCCGGCCAATGATGGCGCTCAGTTCGAGGCTGACGATCTCCTCCGCGCTCTCGTCGCGCGTCGCCCGTATGCCGGCCGACACCGCGCAGCCGCGCCAGTTCACCCGGAAGTGCGCCGAACGATCAATGGGGGGCATCAACCCGCCATCCACATCCACCTTGAACGGCCCAAGCCGATACGAGGGGGCGATCTGCATACACTCTCTCCTGCCATGTTTGAACATGCAGCTTGCCCGCCCCATATGAAGCATCCATAAACCGCGCTCATATTCTTTCAGGGCCGCCATGGCGCTCGCCGAATCACTCCGCATCGTTCTCTCGCCGCCGCACCCCGCCGGCCGGCCGTTCATCGCCGGGGGCGCAATAGCGGCCGTTGCCGGATTGTTGCTGAGCAACTGGCTGGTCTGGATCGGCGTCGCCTTCGTGGCATTCTGCCTGTATTTCTTCCGCGATCCTGAGCGCGTCCCGCCCGACCGACCCGGCGCGGTGATCGCCCCCGCCGACGGCCATATCGTCTCCGTCATGCCCGCCGTGCCTCCGCCTGAGCTCGACATGGGCGATGCGCCGCGCTGGCGGGTCGCGATTTTCCTCTCTGTGCTCGATGTCCATGTCAACCGCGTGCCGGTCGATGGCACCATCACCCGCATCGCCTATCGCCACGGCAAGTTCCTCAGCGCCAATCTGGACAAGGCGAGCACCGACAACGAACGCAACGCGCTCGCCATTCGCCTCGCCGATGGCCGCCAGATCGCCGTCGTGCAGATCGCCGGCCTGATCGCACGGCGCATCCTGTGCGACGTGCGCGAGGGTGAAGCCGTCCGTGCCGGCGCCCGCTTCGGCATCATCCGGTTCGGCAGCCGCACCGACATCTATCTGCCGGAGGGTATCCGTCCGCTGGTCGCCGTCGGCCAGACGATGATCGGCGGCGAAACCGTTATCGCGGAGCTTTGAGCATGAGCGGCTACCATCAGCGTCCCCGCACCGTCCCCCTGATGGAAGCCTCGATGCGCAAGCTGCAAAGCCGGCTCAAGCCCCGCCTGCGCCCGCGCTTCAGCGGCCCCTCGTTCAACCGGATGATCCCGAACATCCTGACCATGCTAGGCCTGTGTTCGGGGCTGACCGGCATGCGGTTCGCGCTGGAGGGCCGCTTCGGCGCGGCCGCCGCGGCCATCGTCGTCGCCGCCTGCATCGACGGTCTCGACGGCCGGATCGCCCGGCTGCTGAAGGCCACGTCGCGTTTCGGCGCCGAGTTCGACAGCCTGGCCGATTTTCTCTGCTTCGGCGTGGCCCCGGCGTTCATCCTCTATTTGTGGTCGCTGCAAACGCTGCATGGCTTCGGCTTCGTGCCCTGCCTGATGTATTCGGTCTGCATTGCGCTGCGGCTGGCGCGTTTCAACGCCGCGATCGATGCCGGACCGCACCCGGCCTACACCTACAACTTCTTCACCGGCGTGCCCGCCCCCGCCTGCGCGGGGCTGGTGCTGTTCCCGCTCTTCGTCGGCCTCGAAGCCCGCGATATCGGCTGGGACTGGCCGTTGATGATCGTGCAATCGCCGGCGTTCTGCGCGGCCATGCTGGTCGGCACCGCCCTGCTCGCCGTCTCCACCTTGCCAGTGTGGAGCTTCAAGAACTTCAAGGTCCGCACCGAATATGTGCTGCCCATGCTGCTCGGTATCGGCCTCTACGCCGCCTTCCTGTTCGCCGATCCCTGGGCCGCGCTGGCGCTGGGCGGATTGATCTATGTCGGCATGCTGCCGTTCAGCGCCCGCAGCTATCTGCGGCTGAAGCGCGAGGCCGGCGCCAAGGACGAGACCGCGACCACGGCCTGACCCTTTGCTACCGGCTCACGCTAGCGGCCCACGCTAGCGACCCACGCTAGCGACGGGGCGCGAGCCAGCCGAGCAGGCCGCACAACGCGATCGCGCTGAGCGCGTTCATCCGCCGCAACCCGGCCGCCGCCGCCATCTGGTCAACTCCGTGTGCGGAAATGCACGGCCACCACGATGTCCGGCCTGCGCAAGATCGATGATTTCACCCTCGAGATCACGATGAACGACCGCGTCGAGCCCGGCTATTTCCTGTTCAACATGACCACTTCGATCCTGCCCAAGGAGGAGGCCGACAAGCCGGACTACGCGGTCAACCCGGTCGGCCTCGGCCCGTTCAAGTTCAAGGAACACATTCCCGTCACCCGCCTCGTCAAAGGCAAGGCCTACCGCGCCGTCTCCTGGCTGCCGCTGACCTCGCCGGGCTTCGATACCGCCATGCAGCCCTATGCCTTCGACCCCGAGAAGGCCAAGAAGCTGCTCGCCGAGGCCGGCTACCCGAATGGCTTCGAGTTCGAGTGGACGACCAGCCAGAACGAAAGCTGGGGCCTGCCGATCGTCGAAGCCGTCATCCCCATGCTGGCGCGCGTCGGCATCAGGGTGAAGACGAAGCTCGTCGAGGTTACCGTGCTGACCGACGTCGTCGCCAAGGGCGAGTTCCAGGCCTATATCGGCTCCAGCCAGACCGGCCCGGACCCGCTGGGCACCCTGCGCTGCTTCCACTCGGGCACCCCGCGCACCGCCTGCAACGCCAACATGTTCAACGACCCCGCCTACGACAAGGTGGTTGACGCGGCCGGCCAGGAAGCCGATCCGGTCAAGCAACTCGCCCTCATCAAGCAGGCCAACGCCACCGAACTGACCCACCAATACCCGGAAGATCTCTGGGTCGACGCGACCTCACCGGTCGCGAAGTAGAGTCTCCAGCGCCGGGCGCCCACGCGCCCGGCGCCAGGGTCGATCCCGCCATGCTGCTGTTCACCCTCCGCCGCATCCTGCAAACCATCCCGACGATCGCCGCCGTCGTGCTGCTGATCTTCATCATGTTCAACGTCATCCCCGGCTCCTTCGCCACCGGGCAGCAGGACGAGGGCATCGGCCTCGATCAGGCCGTGGTCACCCGCATGCGCGCCGAGCTTGGCCTGGATGACCCCATCCATGTCCGCTTCGGCCGCTATATCGGCGCCCTCGCCACGTTGGACATGGGCATCTCCTTCCGCTCGCGCCAGCCGGTCACCCAGATCATCGCCGCCCGGCTGTGGCCGTCGCTGAAGCTCACCACCGTCTCGATGATCTTCGCCATCGTCGTCGGCTGCCGCTCGGCTTCATCGCCGCCCTCAAGCCCGGCAGCATGGTCGACCTCGTGACCATGGTCACCGCCGTCTCGGGCCTCTCGCTGCCCAAGTTCTGGCTCGGCCTGATGCTGATGTACCTGTTCGCCCTCATCCTCGGCTGGCTGCCGAGCTTCGGCTACGGCGACGGCAGCCTGAAATATCTGATCCTCCCCGCCATCAGCCTGGGCGTCAGCCCGATGGCCCTGCTCGCCCGCACCACCCGCGCCGCCGTGCTCGACATCCTCAACGCCGATTTCGTCCGCACCGCCCGCTCCAAGGGCATGAGCGAATACCGCGTCGTCACCTGGCATGTCCTGCGCAACGCCCTCGTCCTCGTGCTGACCACCATCGGCCTGCAATTCGGCGCGCTGATCGGCCAGGCCGTCGTGGTGGAAAAGCTCTTCGCCTGGCCCGGCATCGGTTCCCTGCTGGTCGACAGCGTGTTCCAGCGCGACATCCCCGCGGTGCAGGGCACCATCCTGGTGATCGTGCTGTTCTTCCTCACCATCAACACCGCCGTCGACATCGCCTACCGGTTGATCGACCCGCGCATCCGGTACGCCTGATGAAACGCCCCCAATGAAACTCCGGGCCAATCTTGTCATCGGCGGCTTCCTCAGCGTCGTCCCGGTCATCCTCGCCGTTCTCGCCCCCGTCCTCGCCCACACCGACCCGGTGATGGACGCCAATCTGATGAACGCCGAAATGCCGCCCGACGCCGAATTCTGGTTCGGCACCGACCAGCAGGGCCGCGACATCTACTCCCGTGTCCTCCACGGTGCCCGCATCTCCGTCACCGTCGGCCTGGTCTCGCAGGTCATCAACAGCGTCATCGGCACCGCCCTCGGCCTGTCCGCCGGCTACTGGGGCGGCTGGTGGGACGACCTCGTCAGCGGACTGACCAACCTCATGCTCGCCATCCCCTCGCTGATCTTCGCCCTCGCGATCATGGCGATCCTCGGCCCGGGCCTCACCAGCCTGCTCATCGCCCTCGGCCTGACCAACTGGTCCTTCACCTGCCGCATCAGCCGCGCCCAGGTGCTGTCGCTGAAAAGCCAGGGCTACGTGCAGGCCGCCAAAGTCCTCGGCTACGGCGACATGCGCATCATGCTGACACAGCTTCTGCCCAACATGCTCGGCCCACTGATCGTCATCGCCACGCTCGGCATGGGCGGCGCCGTGCTCGCCGAAGCGGCACTGTCGTTCCTCGGCCTCGGCATCCGTCCGCCCGCGCCGTCCTGGGGCAGCATGCTCTCCGAAGCCCGCGACCAGATCACGACGGCTCCGTGGCTCTCGCTGTTCCCCGGCCTCGCCATCTTCCTCACCGTGCTCGGCCTGAACCTCCTCGGCGACGGATTGCGCGACGTGCTTGACCCCCAATCGCAGTCCCGGCGTGCGTGACGGCAAGTCTGGCATGACCCCCCTCCTCGAGGTCGAAAACCTCCGCATCGACATCTCCGGCGACGGCTTCCGCTACTCCGCCGTCGAGGACGTCTCGTTCACCATCGGCCGTGGTGAAACCCTCGGTCTCGTCGGCGAATCCGGCTGCGGCAAGAGCATCACCGCGCTCTCGCTGATGGGCCTGCTGCGCCCACCCCTCGGCCTCGCCGGCGGACGCATCCTGCTGGAGGGCCGCGAAATCCAGGCCCTGCCCGCCGCCGAATTGCGAAAACTCCGCGGCGCCCGCATCGCCATGATCTTCCAGGAGCCGATGACCGCGCTGAACCCGCTCTCCCCCGTGGGCCGGCAGATCGCCGAGATGTTCATCCTCCACCAGGGCGCCTCCGCCGCCGCGGCCGAGCGCCTCGCCGTCCGCGCGCTCGAACAGGTCCGCGTCCCCGCCCCCGAGCGCCGCGCCAAGGACTATCCGCACCAGCTGTCCGGCGGCATGCGCCAGCGCGTGATGATCGCCATCGCGCTGGCCTGCAAACCCGACCTCCTGATCGCCGACGAACCCACCACCGCGCTCGACGTCACCGTCCAGTCCGAAATCGTCGATCTGATGAAAGACCTCTGCACCGAAAACGGCACGGCCATCCTGATGATCAGCCACGACCTCGGCCTGGTCACCGACATTTGCGCCCGCGTCTGTGTCATGTACGCCGGCCGCGTCGTCGAACGGCAGAATTCCGGCGCCGTTTTCCGCACCCCCGCCCACCCATACACGCAAGGCCTCGTCGGCTCGCTGCCGCGCCTCGGCCTGCGCGCCGCCCACGGCCAGCGCAAGCTCGCCGAGATCACCGGCACCGTCCCCTCCGTCGCCGCCTTCCCGCCCGGCTGCCGCTTCCACCCGCGCTGCATCCGCGCCACCGCGATCTGCCAATCGCAGAACCCGCCCCCGACCCCGCTGGCCGATGGCGGCCTCGTGCGGTGCCACCATGCCTGAGCCGCTTCTCGCGATCGAGAACCTCGCCGTCCATTTCCCGATCGGCGGCGGCTTCTTCACCGGCGGCGGCGCGCGCATGCTGAAGGCGGTCGACGGCGTTTCGCTCACCGTCAACGCCGGCGAATGCGTCGGCCTGGTCGGCGAATCCGGCTGCGGCAAATCCACCCTCGCCTTGGCCATCCTCGGCCTCGCCACTCCCACCTCCGGCCGCATCATGCTCGACGGCAAGGATGTCGCCGCCACCGCCGCATCCGACCGCAAAACCGTCGCCCGCATCGCCCAGATGGTGTTCCAGGACCCGTACGCCTCACTCAACCCGCGCCAGACCGTCCAGCGCACGTTGGCCGACCCGCTCCGCCTGCACGGCGTCACCAACGCCGGCGAAGTCAACGACCGCGTCGCCGACATGCTCGCCCGCGTCGGCCTGCGCCCCGAGCACGCCGGCCGCTACCCGCATGAATTCTCCGGCGGCCAACGCCAGCGCATCGGCATCGCCCGCGCCCTCATCCTGCGGCCCCGCCTGGTGCTCTGCGACGAACCCGTCTCCGCGCTCGACGTGTCCATCCGCGCGCAGATCATCAACCTGCTGCTCGAACTCAAGGACGAACTCGGCCTCGCCTACATCATGATCAGCCACGACCTCGGCGTCGTCGAACACATGAGCGACCGCGTCGCGGTCATGTATCTCGGCCGCCTCGTCGAAACCGGCCCGTGGCAGGAGATTTTCGAACGCCCCGCCCACCCCTATACCCGCGCCCTCATCGCCGCCATCCCCGACCCGTTCCACGCCGCCACCCTCGCCCGCGAGAAGGCCCGCGGCGAAATCCCCAGCCCGCTCAATCCACCCTCCGGCTGCACCTTCCACCCGCGCTGCCCCCACGTCGCCGACGGCTGCCGCGCCATGCCCGGCCCTTCCCTCGTCACCCACGCGCCGGACCACCAGGTCAGTTGCTGGCGCGCCAACGAACTCGAAGCCATCTAAACCACCCCCGCTATCCACAGCTATCCACAGCCGAACGTGACTGCCCCCGCCGCCCGCAATCCGTTATGGTGACAGGCGCATGAACACCATCGACACCCACACATCGCTCACCGCCCCCGCCCTCTCCGGCATGTCGCAGCGGCTCCCGCCGACCAACCTGCAAGCCGAGCAGGCGCTCCTCGGCGCGCTGCTCGCCAACAACAAAGCCTATGAGCGGGTCAGCGAATTCCTCATCCCCGACCACTTCGCCGACCCCATTCACGGCCGTATCTACGGCGCCATCTCGCGCCGCGTCGAAGCTGGCCAACTCGCCGACGCCGTCACCCTGAAGGCCGAGTTCGAGCACTCCGCCGTGCTCGAAGAAGTCGGCGGCACCGCCTATCTCGCGCAACTCCTCTCCGCCATGGTCGGCATCATCAACGCCGGCGAATACGGCCGCGCCGTCTACGACTCCTGGATGCGCCGCCAGCTGATCGATATCGGCGAGGTCGTCGTCAACAACGCCTTCGGCGCCGAACCCGAGCTTGACGGCCCCAAGCAGGTCGAAGCCGCCGAGCAGGCGCTGTTCGACCTCGCCGCCAAAGGCGGCACCGATCGCGGCTTCGTTACCTTCAAGGACGCGCTGATCGACGCCATCAACGTCGCCGAACGCGCCTTCCACCGCTCCGGCGGCGTCTCCGGCCTGTCCACCGGCCTGCGCGACCTCGACCGCAAAATCGGCGGCCTGCACCCGTCCGACCTGCTGATCCTCGCCGGGCGCCCGGGCATGGGCAAAACCGCGCTGGCCACCAAGATCGCCTTCGGCGCCGCCCGCTCCCTGCTCGAAGAATCTCGCGCGAGCGACCCCAACGCCGTCCCCAAAGCCTCGGTTGCCATCTTCTCGCTGGAAATGAGCGCCGAACAGCTCGCCACCCGCCTGCTCGCCGAAGAATCGCGCATTTCCGGCGACCGCATCCGCCGCGGCGATATCGGCCAGAAGGACTTCGACAAATTCGTCCAGGTCAGCCGCGAAATCAGCGGCCTGCCACTGCACATCGACGACACGCCCGCCATCACCCTCTCCGCCATGCGCACCCGCTGCCGCCGCCTCAAGCGCACCAAGGGCCTCAGCCTGGTCGTCGTCGATTACCTGCAACTGATGCGCCCCGCCGCCGGCACCCGCCAGGAAAACCGCGTGCAGGAAATCAGCCAGATCACCCAGGGCCTCAAGGCACTCGCCAAGGAACTGCAACTCCCCGTCCTCGCCCTCTCCCAGCTATCCCGCGCCGTCGAAAGCCGCGAAGACAAACGCCCGCAACTCTCCGATCTCCGCGAATCCGGCTCGATCGAACAGGACGCCGACGTGGTGATGTTCGTCTACCGCGACGACTACTACCTGCAACAGCGCATCCCCAAGCAAATCGCCTTCGATAACGACGACAAGTTCCACGCCGCCCACGAAAAATGGCAACGCGACATGGAACAAGTCCACAATCGCGCCGAACTGCTGATCGAAAAACAACGCCACGGGCCGACCGGCAAGATCGACCTCCTCTTCGAAGGCGAGTTCACCCGATTTGCCGATATCGACCTCCACCACTCCACCCACGACGGCGAATGAGCGCGGCGGCGGTGGGGGGAAAGAAAAGCAAGGCGGGGGCTTTGCCCCTCGACCCCACGAAGTCCGTTGTGCGCCTTCGCGCGACGGGCAAAGCCCTGGCCTTGCTTCCTTCCGCCCCATGACCGCCACGCTCATCGTCGATGTCGGCGCGGTGGTGGCGAATTGGCGCGTGTTGAGTGCGGTCCATTCAACCGGGGCGGTGGCGGGCGTCGTGAAGGCGGATGCGTATGGGTTGGGGGCGGCGCGGATTGTGCCGGCGTTATGGGCGGCAGGGTGCCGGCATTTCTTTGTGGCGCATTTTTCGGAGGCGTTGGCGATCCGTCCGCTGGTGCCGGATGCGATGGTGGCGGTGTTGAACGGCATGGAGCGGGGCAGTGAGGGCGACTACATTGCGCATGGCATCACGCCGGTTCTGGGTTCGTTGGCGAGCGTCGCGCGCTGGTCCGGGCCGGCGATTTTGCACATCGACACCGGCATGAACCGCCTTGGCCTGGATGCGCGCGAGCTGGCCGTGCTCGCCGATGATCCGCGGCTTCTTGCGGGTATCAAGCTGCGCTACGTGATGACCCATCTGGTCTCGTCCGAAGTGCCGGATGACCCTGACAACACCCGCCAGCGCACCGCCTTCGCCGCCGCCTGCGCCCGCCTCCCGGCCGCTCCCCGCAGCTTCGCCAACTCGTCGGGGATTTTCCTCGGGGCGGATTTCGCCTCCGACCTCGCCCGCCCCGGCGCCGCGCTCTACGGCATCAACCCGACGCCCGGCCGCCCCAACCCGATGCGTCATGTCGTGACATTGCGCGCGCCGGTGTTGCAGGTGCGCGAGATCCCCGCCGGGGCGACGGTCGGCTATAACGCGACTTGGCGCGCGGCCCGTCCCTCGCGCATCGCCACCGTGTCCGTCGGTTACGCCGATGGCTGGCCCCGCGCGCTGTCCAACCGCGGCCACGCGATCTTTGACGGCAGGCCCGTGCCACTGGTAGGCCGTGTCTCCATGGACCTGACCACCTACGACATCACCGATTTCCCGCAGATCGCCGCCGGCGCGCTGCTCGAACTCATCGGCCCCGACCAGCCGGCTGACGCCATCGCGGAGGCCGCGGGGACCAACGGCTACGAAATCCTCACCAGCCTCGGCGCCCGCTACGCGCGGACCTATCGCGCATGAACGCCGTGCTCGACTTCATCGCCACCATCGGCCGCGCGGTCCTCGCGGCCTGCCTGAGCACCGGGCGTCTGGCCGTGTTCGCGGCGGAGGGCCTGTCCCATGTGTTCCGCCCGCCCTTCTATGGCCGCCAGTTCCTGCGCGCGCTGATGGAGATCGGCTATCTCAGCCTGCCCGTCGTCGCCCTCACGGCGGTGTTCACCGGCATGGTCCTGGCGCTGCAATCCTCCACCGGCCTGTCGCGCTTCGCCGCCGACAGCGCGGTCGCCTCCCTCGTCGTCCTCTCCGTCACGCGCGAGCTTGGCCCCGTCCTCGCCGGCCTGATGGTTGCCGGCCGCGTCGGCGCCGCCATGGCCGCGGAAATCGGCACCATGCGCGTCACCGATCAGGTCGATGCGCTGACCACGCTGTCCACCAACCCGATGAAATATCTGGTTGCCCCCCGCCTGCTGGCCGGGTTGATTGCGCTGCCGCTGCTGGTCGTCATCGCGGACATCCTCGGCGTGCTCGGCGGCTTCATCATCGCGACCGTGAAACTCGGCTTCAATTCCGGCATTTACTTGAAGAACACGCTCGACTTCCTGGAAACCCAGGACGTCGTCTCCGGCCTGGTGAAAGCCGGGGTGTTCGGCTTCCTGATCGCGCTGATGGGCTGCTACCACGGCTACAACAGCCGCGGCGGCGCGCAGGGCGTGGGCGCCGCGACCACCGCCGCCGTGGTCACCGCCAGCGTGCTTATTCTGGCGTTCGACTATGTGCTGACCGAACTGTTCTTCGCGCGATGACCGACGTTCCGAAAATCCGCATCCGCGGCCTCACCAAACGCTTCGGCGACAAACTCGTGCTCGACGGTATCGATCTCGACGTCGCCCCGCGCACGTCCATGGTCGTCATCGGCGGCTCCGGCTCCGGCAAATCCGTGCTGCTGAAATGCGTCCTCGGCCTGATCGCGCCGGACGAGGGCAGCATCGAGATCGACGGCCAGAACATCCTCGCCCTTGACCGCCGCGCGCGCGAGGCCGCCCGCGCCCGCATCGGCATGCTGTTCCAGAACGGCGCCTTGTTCGACAGCCTGCCGGTCTGGGAGAATGTCGCCTTCGGATTACTGGCCCGGCGCGACATCCCACGCGACGCCGCCCGCGAGAAGGCCGCCTCCATCCTCGCCCAGGTCGGTCTCGCCGCCACCGTCGGCGACCTCTGGCCGGCCGAGCTCAGCGGCGGCATGCAGAAGCGCGTCGGCCTCGCCCGCGCCATCGCCGCCCAGCCGGAAATCCTGTTCTTCGACGAACCCACCACGGGCCTCGACCCGATCATGGGCGCCGTCATCGACGGCCTCATCATCGACTGCGTGAAAACCCTCGGCAGCACCACCATCGCCATCACCCATGACATGATCAGCGCGCGCCGCATCGGCGACCGCGCCGCCATGATCCACAAGGGAAAAATCGTCTGGCAGGGCGCCGCCGCCGACCTGCTGAACAGCGGCAACGAAACCGTCGACCAGTTCACCCACGGCCGCCGCGAAGGCCCGATCCAGATGGAACTCAGGCGATAGCCAAGCCCGTCGCCCGCTTCGTCTGCCAGTCCTGCGCGGCCGTGTCCTCCAAATGGTCCGGCCGCTGCGAGGCGTGCGGCGAGTGGAACAGCATCGTCGAGGAAGCCGTGCAGACCGGCCCCGGCCTGGCCAAATCGGCCCCGCGTGGACCCGCCCGCCCCTCCGGCCGCGGCCTGACCTTCGTCGATCTCGCCGGCACCGCCGAGCCGCCGCCGCGCGTCGCCACGGGGATCGCGGAGTTCGACCGCGTGCTCGGCGGCGGCCTGGTCCCCGGCTCGGCCCTGCTGCTCGCCGGCGACCCGGGCATCGGCAAATCTACCCTTCTCCTCCAGGCCGCCGCCGCTTTGGCCGACGCCGGCCGCCGCGTTCTCTACATCTCCGGCGAGGAGGCGGTGGACCAGATCCGCCTGCGCGCGCGCCGCCTCGGCCTGAAGGGAAAAAACCTCGAACTCGCCGCCGCCATCGACATGCGCGACATCGCCGCCAGCCTGGACGCCGCCTCGGACGCCGCGCTGGTCGTCATCGACTCCATCCAGACCATGTGGCTCGACACGATCGACAGCGCGCCCGGCACCGTCTCCCAGGTCCGCGCCGCGGCGTTCGAGCTGATCCGGCTCGCCAAGGGCAAGCAATTCGCCGTCGTCCTGGTGGGGCACGTGACCAAGGAAGGCGCCATCGCCGGCCCCCGCGTGCTCGAACACATGGTCGACGCGGTGCTGTATTTTGAAGGCGATCGCGGCCATCAGTTCCGTATTCTCCGGGCGGTGAAGAACCGCTTCGGCGCCACCGACGAAATCGGCGTGTTCGAGATGACCGATCGCGGCCTCGCCGAGGTTGCCAACCCCTCGGCGCTGTTCCTCGCCGAACGCCGCGGCAATATTTCCGGCAGCGCGGTGTTCGCCGGGCTGGAGGGCACGCGGCCGGTCCTGGTCGAAATCCAGTGCCTGCTCGCCCCCAACCCCGGCGGCGCCCCCCGCCGTTCCACCATCGGCTGGGATTCGGGCCGCCTATCCATGCTGCTGGCCGTGCTGGAAACCCGCTGCGGCCTGCGCCTGAACGCGACCGACGTCTATCTGAACGTCGCCGGCGGCCTGCGGGTCAGCGAACCCGCCGCCGACCTCGCCGTCGCCGCCGCTCTCGCCTCCGCCGCCTCCGACCAGCCGACCGACCCGGGCATGGTGTTCTTCGGCGAAGTCGGGCTGTCCGGCGAAGTCCGCCAAGTGGCGGGTGCGGAGTCGCGCCTCAAGGAGGCCGCCAAACTCGGCTTCGAGAAGGCCTGTCTGCCGCGCCGAGTCGCCCGCGGCAACCGCCCCTTGGCCGCCCCGGCCGGCCTCGCGCTGGAGGAAATCGGCCATCTCAGCGACCTCGTGGCCCGCTTCGCCGCGAAACCGGCGTCAAAACCCGCATGACAGGGTGGCGTTGTGCGGCATGTGAACGTTATACGACGCACATCATGTGGACGGACATGCACGCACCCCCCTCACCCACCGGCGGCGCCCGATGAACTGGGTGGACACGACCGTTCTCTTCATCGTGGCCCTCTCGGCCGTGATCGCCTGCGCGCGCGGTTTCATCGCCGAGGTGCTCGGCATCGGCGCCTGGGTCGGCGCGTTCTTCCTCGCCTCCACCACCGCCCATCTGCTGCGCCCGACCATGCGCGGCTGGATTGGCAATTCCGATATCGCCGACCCCGCCGCCTATGGCGCGGTGTTCCTGCTCGGCCTGATCGTGCTCTCCGTCTTTACCGGCATGATCGGCGGCGCCGTCCGCAACTCCGTGCTCTCAGGCGTCGACCGCACGCTCGGCGTCGCCTTCGGGATCGTCCGTGGCGTCGTCATCCTGGCCGCGCTCTATATCGGCGCAACCCAGATCGTGGGCACCGACCGCTGGTCGCCCGCGGCGGCGGAGGCGCGTTCGGTGCCCTATATTCATACCGTCGCCGCCTGGATCGTCCGCTTCCTGCCGCCCGACTACCGCCCGCACGTCCCCGCCCCGCCGGTCGGACGCGTCACCAGCGCCGCCGAATTGCTGCAAGCGACCCCTCATGGACGGCCCACTTCCCGGCCATGAGGGGATCAGGAGAACGCATGATGGACGCCCAGACCAAGCTCAACGTCGTTGCCTGGGAACCGAGCGAAGACCACGCGGGAAGCTGCGTGGGTGACGACGACAAGATGCACGAGGAATGCGGCGTCGTCGGCATCTGGAACCATCCCGACGCCGCTGCCGTCACCGCGCTCGGCCTGCACGCGCTCCAGCATCGCGGCCAGGAAAGCACGGGCATGGTCACCCATGACGGCAGCCGCTTCCACTCCCATCGCGGCATGGGCCTGGTCGGCGATAATTTCGGCGACGCCCGCGTCATCAACGCGCTCGCCGGCAGCCGTGCCCTCGGCCATAACCGCTACGCCACCACCGGTGAGACCGCGCTGCGCAACGTCCAGCCGCTCTACGCCGATTTCGAGTTCGGCGGTTTCGCCGTCGCCCATAACGGCAACCTGACCAACGCGACCGCCCTGCGCCGCGCCCTCGTGCGCCGCGGTTGCCTGTTCCAGTCCACCACCGACAGCGAGGTGTTCATCCACCTCATCGCCATCTCGCTCTACTCCACCGTCGTCGACCGCCTGATCGACGCCCTGAAACAGGTGATCGGCGCCTACGCCCTGGTGGCGCTGACCGAAACGGCGCTGATGGGCGTGCGCGACCCGCTCGGCGTCCGCCCGCTCATCCTCGGCCGCGTCACCCACGCCGACGCCTCGATCTCCTGGGTGCTCGCCAGCGAAACCTGCGCGCTCGACATCATCGGCGCCGAGTTCGTGCGCGACATCGAGCCGGGCGAGATCATCATCATCGACGCCGCCGGCGTGCGCAGCATCAAGCCGTTCGGCCGTACCGCGTCGCGCTTCTGCGTGTTCGAATACATCTATTTCGCCCGCCCGGACTCGGTCGTCGAAGGCACCGCCATCTACGACGCCCGCAAGCGGATCGGCGCCGAACTGGCCCGCGAGAGCCACATCGAGGCCGACGTCATCGTGCCCGTGCCCGACAGCGGGGTGCCGGCGGCGATGGGCTACGCGATCGAGAGCGGCATTCCGTTCGAGCTTGGCATTATCCGCAATCACTATGTCGGCCGCACCTTCATCGAGCCGACCGACAGCATCCGCCATCTCGGCGTCAAGCTGAAACACTCGGCCAACAAGCCGGTGCTCGCCGGCAAGCGCGTGATCCTGGTCGATGACAGCATCGTCCGCGGCACCACATCGCGAAAAATCGTCGAAATGGTGCGGGCCGCCGGCGCGGCCGAGGTGCATCTGCGCGTCTCCTCGCCGCCGACCACGCATTCCTGCTTCTACGGCATCGATACGCCCGAGCGCGGCAAGCTGCTTGCCGCCCGCCACACGGTCGAGGAAATGGCCGCCCTGATTGGTGCGGACAGCCTGGCGTTCATTTCGATAGACGGCCTCTACCGCGCGCTCGGCCAGCCGGGACGCGACCCCGGCCGCCCACATTTCTGCGACGCCTGCTTCAGCGGCGACTACCCGATCGCTTTGCCCGACATGGTCGACAACGAGAGCCGCCAGCTCAGCCTGCTGACCGAGACGCGCTGAGCATGAGCCTCGCCGGCAAGATCGCCCTCGTCACCGGCGCCAGCCGCGGCATCGGTCGCGCCACCGCCATCGAACTCGCCCGCCGCGGCGCCCATGTGGTGATCACCGCGCGCACCCAGGGCGGGCTGGAGGAAACCGACGACGCCATCCGCACGGCCGGCGGCACGGCCACCCTGCTGCCGCTCGACCTCGCCGACACCGCCGCCATCGAGACCATCGGCCCGAGCCTCTATGACCGCTTCGGCAGGCTCGACATCCTCGTCAGCAACGCCGGCACCATCGGCGTGCTCACCCCCGTCCCGCACATCATCCCCGAGGACTGGGCCGCGGCCATGGCCGTCAACGTCACCGCCGCGCTGCATTTGATCCGCACCTGCGCGCCGCTGCTGCTCGCCGCCGACGCCGGCCGCGCCGTGTTCGTCAGCAGCCGCATCGTCCTGCGCCCGACCGCCTATTGGGGCATCTACGGTGCGACCAAGGCCGCGCTGCATCATCTGATCCAGGCCTGGGCGGCGGAAACCAGCACCACCAAGCTGCGCATCAATCTCGCCGACCCCGGCCCCGTCGCCTCCCGCCTCCGCTCCGTTGGTTTTCCGGGCGAAGACCAGGCCAAACTCCCGCAACCCGCCGACGTGGCGCCGGGGATCGCCGACCTCTGCGGAGTTTTGGAGACACGGCACGGCGAGATGATCAGGGTCAGCCCGTGGCCGGTTTGAGGTCGGGCAAGCAAGGAAGATGTGGCACAGAGGACACTGAGAAGAAAGGCCAGGCAAGCCACAGAGGAAGCGGAGAAGAAATCATAATGCAAAGCGCCGGACGCCATCGGAGAGCTTCACGCTGTTGAAATTCATCAACAGCCCGACGCGAAATCCGCCAAGCCGCATATACGTCAGGACCTGCGCCGTCTGTAGTGGCAGATGGCGTTCTGCCGCCTTGATCTCCACAACCAGCACGCCCTCTACCAGCACATCAAGCCGAAACCCGGCCTCCAGCCGGATGTCCCGATAGCGCACCGCGACGGGCACTTGCCGCGCGAACGCGATGCCGCTGCGTTGCAGTTCATAGCATAAACATTCCTCATAGACCGACTCAAGCAATCCCGGCCCGAGTTCCCGGTGCACCGCAATCCCGGCCCCGATCACCCGCGCCGTCAGCCCCCCATCCGCTTCATCCACCCTGTCTTCTCCCCTTCCTCTGTGGCTTGCCTTGCCTTTCTTCTCAGTGTCCTCTGTGCCACACCTTGCTTACTTCCCAAAAAGCCCCAGGCACGATGCCCCCCGCCCCTCCCCCTGTCCATACCGACATCAAGACCACCGGCTGGGTCGCGCGCGTTCCCGCCGCCTGGGTGCCGTATATCCATCTTGCCCGTGCCGACCGGCCGATCGGGGGGTGGCTGTTGTTCCTGCCCGGCCTGTGGTCGATCACCCTCGCGGCCCCCACCCTCGAACGCGGCGCCACGCTGATCGCGCTGTTCCTCGCCGGCGCCTTCCTGATGCGGGCCGCCGGCTGCGTGGTGAACGACATGTGGGACCGCGACATGGACCGCCTGGTCACCCGCACCGCCGGCCGCCCGCTCGCTTCCGGGGCGCTGCGGATGCGCCAGGCCGTCATCTTCCTGGCGATCCTGCTCGCCCTCAGCTTCGCGATCCTGCTGCAACTCGGCCCGCTCGCCCAGGCGCTTGGCATCGGCTCGCTGCTGCTCGTCGTCACCTACCCGCTCGCCAAGCGCGTCACCTGGTGGCCGCAGCTGATGCTCGGCTTCACCTTCGGCTGGGGCGCGCCGATGGGCTATGCGGCGGCGACCGGGCGGATCGACGCCGCGGCGCTCGCGCTGTATGCCGCCGCGATCGTCTGGATCCTCGGCTATGACACCATCTACGCCCACCAGGACCGCGAGGATGACGCGCTGATCGGCGTGCGTTCGACGGCTCGGCTGTTCGTGCAATGGACAAAGCCCTTCCTCGCCGCCTGCTACACCGCGACCATCGTGCTGCTGGCGCTGGCCGGCTTCCTCGCTGACCTGCCCGGGCTGTTCCACTTCGCCCTGCTGCTCCCCGCGATGCTGCTCGCCGGGCAGATCCTCCGCCTCGACATCGACAACCCCGCGCTGTGCCTGACGCTGTTCCACGCCAACCGGGAGGCCGGGTTCGCCATCGGGTTCGCCATCCTGCTGGGACGCCTGTGACGACTGGGATGGCTGGGACGGATCACGCCGCCTTCGTCCGTGCCAACACGATCATCGGCGCCGCCCCTCTGCTGCCCGGCATCGCGCTGCATCTGGCCACCGAGATCACACCGATCTGGCAGGCGACCGAGGACTGGCTGCATCGCACCGGCATCGCCCCGCCGTTCTGGGCCTTCGCCTGGCCGGGCAGCATCGCCCTCGCGCGGCATGTTCTCGATCACCCCGAAACCGTCGCCGGCAAGCGCGTGCTCGATTTCGCCGCCGGCTGCGGCCTCGCGGCGATTGCCTGCGTGCGGGCCGGCGCGGCGACGGTGGAAGCGGCCGAGATCGACCCGCTGGCGATCGCCGCACTGCACCTCAACGCGGCGCTGAACGGCGTCACCCTCACCGCCGTCGCCGGCGACATCGTCGGCAGCGCCTGTCGTTGGGACATCATCCTGTGTGGCGACGTCTGCTACGAGGCGCCGATGGCCGCCCATATTCTGCCCTGGCTGCGGCGCATGGCGGAGGGCGCCGAGGTCTGGATCGCCGACCCCGGCCGCGCCTATCTGCCGCGCGACGGGATGCTTCCCTTTGCCCACTATGGTGTGCCCACCACGATGGAACTGGAAGACCGCCCCCAGCGCGACGTCGTCCTCGCGCGGCTGCGCGGCGCCTCAGACGGTGCGGCGTAGCCTTGGGTTGGCGATTTCGTCGAGGCCGACGGTGAGGAAGAACAAGCCGAGGAACACCATGACGATGATCACCGTCGGGGCCGTCCACCACCACCACCAGCCATTGATCATGGCGGCGTTGAAGTTCACCCAGTACAGCGTCATCCCCAAGGTCGGGCTGTCGATCGGGCCGAGGCCGAGCACTTCCAGGCCGATCGAGGCGAGGATGGCGGAGGAGACCGCATTGACCAGCGTGGCCGCGAGATAGGGCAGCAGATTGGGCATCAATTCGGTAAAGATGATGCCCGGGCCTGAGACGCCGGACATCCGGGCGATCTCGACATAGCCGCGCTCGCGCAGGCTCAGCACCTGTGCGCGGATGGTCCGCGTCGGGTTCAGCCAGGCCAGCGAGGCCACCACGATGGCCATCTGGTTCACCGTCAGCCCGCCCTTGATCGACACGGCGATGATGATCAGCACGAGCAGGCCGGGCACCGTCAGCCCGATATCGGCGATGCCACGGATCAGCGTATCCGCGATGCCGCGATAATAGGCCGCCGTGAACGCCAGGACCGTGCCGATGCCGACGCCGAGAATGCCGGCGATGAAGCCGATGCGCAGCGTCAGCGGCGTTCCCGCCACCATCACCGCCAGAAGGTCCCGCCCCTGCCGATCCGTGCCGAACGGGAATTTCCAGGACGGCGGTTGCAGCGCCCGCACCGACAGCGCGCGCGCGTCCTCGGTGTCGACCACGAGATGGCCGATGCCAACGAACAGCGCGAGGATCGCCAGCAGCACGATACCGACGATCAGCGAGGTATTGCGGCGGAAGTAGCGCAGGAAGCCGTGCATCGCTCAGCTCCGCTGACAGGGCATCGCTCAGGTCCGCTGATAGGAAATGCGCGGGTCGAGCATCGGGTAGAAAATATCGAGAATGAACGTCGCCAGTCCAAGCGCCACGATGACAGTAAAGACGATGCCCTGGATCAGGAAATGATCGTTCTCGCGGATCGCCTGGAACAGCAGCGTGCCGATGCCGGGATAGCCGAAGATGACCTCGACCAGCACCGCGCCCGACAGGATTTGCCCCAGGGCCAAGGCCAGCGCCGTCACCTGCGGCAGGATGGCGTTGCGCACGCAGTAGCGCACGAACACCGTCGCACTCTTCAGGCCCTTGGCCTCGGCGAACAGCACGTAGTCCTCGCCCATCGTCGTCACCATCATCCCGCGCATGCCCAAGGCCCAGCCGCCGGTGGCCACGAGAATGATCGACAGGGCCGGCAGCGTCGCGTGGCGCAGCACGTCGAGCGCGAAACCGACCGACAGTGACGGCGCGGCGCCGATCGAATAGCCGCCGAAAATCGGCAGCAACGGGATCTGGAAGGCCAGCAGATACATCAGGATCAGGCCGAGCAGGAAGAATGGTATGGCATGCAACGCCCATAGAGGCGGCATCAGCCAGGCCATCCAGCGCGGCGCCCGTGGCCAGGATAGCAGGGCGCCGAGAAACGTGCCGAGCACGAACGAGAACAACGTCGTCAGCCCGAGCAGCCCGATCGTCCACGGCACCGCCTCGCCGATCATGTCGGAGACCGTGCGTGGATAGTTGGCAATCGAGAAGTTGAAATCCAGCCGCGCGACATCGCTGAGGTAGCTGACATATTGCTGCCACAGCGGCCGGTCGAGGCCGAAGCGGACCTCGTAGATCTTCACCATCTCGTCGATGCCCTGCTGCACGTAGCCGCCGAGGGCCGCCTGTTGCAGCAGCTTGGTGCGCACGGGGTCCTGCCCGGAGAGCTTGGGCAGGAAGAAGTTCAACGATGCCGCCAGCCAGATGATGACGACGAACACGCCGAAGCGCTTGGAGATATCGATCAGGCGCACTTCGGCGTATCCCGTGTTCTGCTCTTAAGGTGTTCTGGTCGTCAGGCCGGCTGGAGGTTCCACAGCACCATCGGGAAGGTCAGATGCCAATGGGCGCCGTTGACATAGGCGTTCTCCGCCGTCGGCCAGTTCTTCCAATAGGTGGTGTTCATCGGGATGCGATGATGGAGCTGAACGAGTTGGACATCCGGCAGGTCGGGCAGCCAGATTTCCATGGCCTTGCGGAACAGCTCCTTCAGCTTCGCCGTGTCGGTCGGCGGCACCGAGAACATTTCGTCGACGATCTTGTCGTAGCTGGCGTTCTTCCAGCGCGCGAAGTTCACCTGGTGCCCGCCGGGCACGGCAACCGAGGCCGACTGGTACAGCTTCAGCGTGTTGTAGGGCTCGTTGACGCTGCCGCCATGGCCGTAGATCGCCCCGGTATACTGGCCCTTCTGGAAGCGGTCATCGAAGTCCGGCGGTAAAGAGAGGGTGGCATCGACACCGGCACGCTTGAGCAGTTCGACCAGCACCGGCCCGATCGCTGGCCCGGACCCGCCGAAGCCGATGATGTCGAGCGACAGCTTCTTGCCCGCGGCATCGGCCCAGATGCCGTCCGCACCCTTCTTGAAGCCCTTGGCCGTCAGCAAAGCGTCGCCCTTGCGGCGGTCGAAGGCCAAGGTGTCGTGCTTCACCAGCAGGTCCTTGATGTGCTCCTTGTAGGGCGCGAGCGGCGCGTAGTCGGGCATCGGCAGCGGCGAGACCTCCGATGCGCCGAGGAAGCTGACATCGATGATCTGCTGGCGATCGACGTAGTGGGAGATCGCCCAGCGCACATCCTTGTCGTTGAACGGCGCCACCTCGTTGTTGAGGTAGAGCGACAGCGGCCACCAGTCGCGATAGCCGAACGGCGGCTTCTGGCCGGAATGAGTGGTGATCTTCGGGTTCTGGCGGAACACGGTGGGGAAGGTCGCCGCCTGCATGCCGGTGCCGGCGTCGATCTGGTTGGTGATCAACAACTGCGCCGTCTGCTGTTCGCCGGCCGTCGGCAGCCAGATGTTGCGCAGCACCTGCGGCAGCGGCGCCAGGCCCTTCTCGGCGGCCCACCACTTGTTGGCCCGGTCGAACACCTTCTGCTGCGGCGAGGCGGCGGTCACCCGCCACGGCCCGGTGGTGATCGGCAGGCCCTTGGCGATGTCGAAATGCTTGAAGGTCGTCCAGTCCTGGCCCTCGAAGATATGCTTCGGCACGATGTAGACGCCGATGTCGTATTTGTACGACATGAAGAAGAAGAAGCGCGGCGACGGGATCTTGAAGTCGATGACGACGGTATTGGCATCCGTCGCGGTGGCCTTCTCGACCGCCTGGTTCACGTCGATGCCCCAGCGCACCTTGGGGCCGAGGTCGCGCAGGCTGTTCAAGGTGTAGGCGACGTCGGCGGCGCTGAACGCCACGCCGTCGGACCAGGTGATGCCCGGGCGCGTCTTGATCGTCAGCTTGCGGAAATCGGGCGTGAACTCGTAGCTTTCGGCCAGCCACATGTGCATCTTGTCGGCGAACGCGCTGTAATAGGCGAGCGGCTCGTAGATCAGGTTCGGGCCGTTCTGGTGGTTGGAACCGAGCGAGTACGGGTTCCACAGTTCGAAATCGACCCAGCGGCCCTCCCGCCCGACCCACACCAGGATCATCGTGCGATCGCGCGGCGGCGGGGTCTGCGCGAAGGCTTCCGCCCCCGGCAGCAGCGCCCAGGCCGGCACCAAGGCGGCGCCCGAGGCCAGCAGCGCGGCCTTCATGACATTGCGCCGGCCGGCGTTGCGCGGCCCTTCGTCAGACACCCCGGTGCCGGACATGCTGAATTGTTCACCGTTCTCAGACATCGCTCGCTCCTCACCCGATCGTTTTTCATTGCCGCCAGCCGGTGCCCGGCGGCGGTGAGCCTAAGCTTGGCGCCAGCGCCGCCCCCTCTGTCAAGCGGCGTCGTGCGCAGCGCGCCTCCGGCGGCAAAGGGGCACGCCCCTTTGATCCCCCCGACTTGCTTGCGCCGCAGGCAATCAACATCGCGGGTCGCGGAAACTACTGGAGAGGAGTGCGGATCCCCTGGCTTCGCCGACGAACCGGCAAGATCATGGAACCGCAGCCGCAAGCAGTCGGGGGATCAAAGGGTCCCTGACCCTTTGCGGGTCGAGGCAAAGCCTCGCCGTGTCGTCCGACGCGCCGCTTGCGCGGCGACGGCAGAGCCCTCGCCTTCCTTATGTTAGCGCCTATGGGGCATACCCCCGAGCCGCTTTCGGCACGAAAGCGCTTGCCTGCCCTAATTCCGTGGCAGATGCGCCGAAGTCGGTGCGTCCGGGTTCTGCGCCCGATGGCGCAGCAGGTGGTCGGCCAGCACGAGGGCGAGCATGGCTTCGCCGACGGGGACGGCTCGGATGCCAACGCAGGGGTCGTGGCGGCCTTTGGTGATGACTTCGACGTCGCGGCCCTGGCGATCGACGCTGTGGCGGGGTGCCAGGATCGAGCTGGTGGGTTTGACGGCGAAGCGCGCGATGATCGGCTGGCCGGTCGCGATGCCGCCGAGGATGCCACCGGCGTGGTTGGCGCTGAAGGTGACTTCGCCGTTCTGCATGTGCATTTCGTCGGCGTTGGCTTCGCCGGAGAGGCTGGCGGCAGCGAAACCGTCGCCGATTTCAACGCCTTTCACCGCGTTGATGCTCATCAGCGCGCCGGCGATATCGGCGTCGAGTTTGCCGTAGATGGGGGCGCCGAGGCCGGGCGGGGCGCCATCGACCTGGATTTCGATGATGGCGCCGCAGGAGGAGCCGGATTTCCGGACGGCGCCGAGATAGGTTTCCCAGGCGGTGGCGGCGACCGGGTCCGGGCAGAAGAACGGGTTTTTTTCAACTTCCGCCCAGTCCCAGTTTGCCCGGTCGATCGGGTGTGGCCCCATCTGCACGAGCGCGCCGCGGATGCGGACGCCGATGCCAAGCACTTTGCGGGCGATGGCGCCGGCGGCGACGCGCATGGCGGTTTCGCGGGCGGAGGAGCGGCCGCCGCCGCGATAGTCGCGGATGCCGTATTTCAGGTCATAGGTGAGGTCGGCATGGCCTGGCCGGTAGCGTTCGGCGATGTCACCGTAGTCGCGGGAGCGCTGGTCGACGTTTTCGATCTGCAGGGCGATCGGGGTGCCGGTGGTCATGCCGTCGAACACGCCGGAGAGGATTTTGACCGTATCCGGCTCCTGGCGCTGGGTGGTGAATTTGGACTGTCCGGGGCGGCGCTTGTCGAGCCAGGGCTGGATGTCGGCTTCGGTGAGGGTGAGGCGCGGCGGGCAGCCATCGACGACGCAGCCGATCGCCGGGCCGTGGCTTTCGCCCCAGGTGGTAACGCGGAACAGGTGGCCGAAGCTGTTATGCGACATGATGATCGCGCTGCATCAGCAATCCTACTCCTGGCCCGCCGCCGTAATGTCCGGCGCGTCCGGGTTCTTCATGCCGACGATGTGGTAGCCGCTGTCGACGTGGTGGATTTCCCCGGTGACGCCGGCCGCGAGGTCCGAAAGCAGATAGACGCCGGCGCCGCCGACATCGGAGATCGTGGTGTTGCGGCGCAGCGGGGAGTTGTATTCGTTCCAGCGCAGGATGTAGCGGAAATCGCCGATGCCGCTGGCCGCCAGGGTCTTGATCGGGCCGGCGGAAATGGCGTTCACGCGGATGTTGCGCGGGCCGAGATCGGTGGCGAGGTAGCGCACCGACGCCTCCAGCGCGGCCTTGGCGATGCCCATGACGTTGTAATGGGGAATAACCCGCTCGGCGCCGAGGTAGCTGAGCGTCAGCATCGCGCCGCCATCGGGCATCAGTTCCGCGGCGCGGCGGGCGACGGCGGTAAAGCTGAAGCAGGAGATGTCCATCGCCTGCAGGAAGGCGGCGCGCGGCGTGTCCATGTAGCGGCCGCGCAGATACTGCTTGTCGGCGAACCCGATGGCATGGATCAGGAAGTCGATCCGTCCCCAGGCAGCGCCGATATGGGCGAAGGCGGCGTCCATGCTGGCGTCGTCGGAGACGTCACAGGGGGCGAGCAGCGTCGATCCGACGGAGGCGGCGAGCGGGCGCACGCGGCGTTCCAGCGTGTCACCCTGGTAGGTGAAGGCGAGTTCGGCGCCCTGGGCCGCGCAGGCGGCGGCGATGCCCCAGGCGAGGGAGTGGTCGTTGGCGACCCCCATGATGAGGCCCCGCTTGCCTTGCATCAGGGTTCCCGTGACGGGGGGGCGGTCGCTGGTGGGCATTGGGTCGATAATCCCGAATTTCATGCAGGCGGTGAGCCCTGACGTGGTGACATAGCCGACCGGGTGCCCGCAAGAGGCAACCCGGCTTGGCGTGCGCACTCGAAGCGCCCAAATTGTGGCGGCACGATGCCGGGAGGCCCCCCAATGTCCGATCCGTTTGCCCTTTTCGCCACCTGGTTCGCCGAGGCGCAGGCCAGCGAACCCAATGATCCCAACGCGATGACGCTGGCGACCGCGAACCAGGAGGGGCATCCCTCGGCGCGGATCGTGCTGCTGAAGGGCTGGGACAGCGCCGGCTTCGTCTTCTACACCAACCAGGAAAGCCGCAAGGCCGACGACCTGCGCGAGAACGGCCGCGCGGCGCTGCTGTTCCACTGGAAATCCCTGCACCGGCAAATCCGCATCGAGGGGCATGTCACGCTGGCGACCGACGCCGAGGCGGACGCCTACTACGCCTCCCGCCCGCGGATTTCCCGCCTCAGCGCCTGGGCCTCGATCCAGTCCCGCCCGCTGCCGGCCCGCGCCGACCTGGAACGCCGGCTGGCCGAGTTCGAGGCACAGTATCCGGGCGATGACATCCCCCGCCCCGCGCACTGGTCCGGCTATCGCGTGGTGCCCGCCCGCATCGAATTCTGGCAGGACATGCCGTTCCGCCTGCATGATCGCACCGTCTACGACCGCGACGGCACCGACTGGCGCACCGGAAAACTCTATCCGTAATGGCCTGTGAAGCCAAACGGATGAACGTTTTTTGGTTCTTTTTTTTAAAAAAGAACAGGCTTTCTTTTTGAAAAAAGAAACAAAAACTTTTTATCCCTTAAGCATTCCTACCGAGCAACGCTCGACGGCGGCGTTACTCGAAGGACTGGCGGGAACGACGCCGATCGAGACGCATATCTCGGCGGTGTTTGTCGGCGCGGAGACTGTGTGGAAGCTCAAGAAAGCGGTCCACCTGCCGTTCCACGACTTTACCGACGTGGCAGAACGGCGGCGCACGGCGTTGCGGGAACTTGAGCTGAACGCGCCGCATGCGCCGGGGATGTATCGGGACGTCGCGGCCGTCACGCGCGCGGCGGATGGCACGCTGACGCTCGGCGGCGAGGGCGTGGCGATCGACTGGGTGCTGCGGATGGCACGCGTTCCAGCCCCGGACTTTCTCGATGCAGTGGCGGCACGCGGCGAACTGAACGTCTCGATGCAGGACGCCCTGGCCGACGCGGTGGCAGCGATGCACGCGGCGCTCGATCCGGCCGAGAAGGACCAGGCGGCAGGGTTGCTACGGATCGCGACCGGCAATCATCGTTCGGCCGAGGCCGCCGGATTGCCCCGCGCCGCCATCGACTCGTGGCTGGCGGCAATGCGGGCGGCGATCGGCGCGCGCACCGATTGGCTGCGCGCGCGCGGCGCTGCGGGCTTCGTGCGGCGCGCGCATGGCGATCTGCATCTCGGCAATCTCTGCCTGCGCGAAGGCCGGCCGGTGCCGTTCGACGCGCTGGAATTCGACGAGGACATGGCCACCATCGACCTCGGCTATGATTTCGCGTTCCTGCTGATGGACCTCGATATCCGCGTCGGCCGGGCAGCGGCGAACCGGGTGATGAACCGCTATCTGGCGCGCACCGGCGACTGGGACATGGTGCGCGGGCTGCCGGTGTTCCTGTCGATGCGGGCGATGGTGCGAGCGCACGTGGTCGCGCGCGGCGGGGAGCGGGCGACGGCTTCGGCCTATCTGGATCGGGCGCTGGCCTATCTGGAGCCGGGCAAGCGGGCCGTGGTGGTGGCGATCGGCGGGCTGCCAGGGGTGGGGAAATCGACGGTGGCGCGGGCATTGGCGCCCGATCTCGGGCCGGCGCCGGGGGCGGTGATCGTACGCAGCGACGAGATCCGCAAGCGGTTGCAGGGTGTCGCGCCGGAAACGCGGCTGCCGGCGTCGGCCTATGGTGCGGCGCAGAGCCGTGCGGTGTTCGAGGCGATCAATGCGGCGGTGCGCTGTCTGGCCGCGGCCGGGCATGCGGTGATCGCCGATGCCACGTTCATGGACCCCGTGCACCGCGCCTCGGTCGCCGCCGCGGCGGAGGGGGCGCGGTTTCTGGGGGTCTGGCTGGATGCGGAGTTGCCGGTGCTGGAGGCCCGGGTCGCGACCCGGCGCGATGACGCGTCCGATGCCGATCTGACGGTACTCAGGCGCGCGGCGGCAAGCGGCGCCGGTGCGCCCGAGTGGTTGGCGGTTCCCGCGGGACCAGCGGATGATCCAGCGGAGACGATCCGAATACGACTTGATGCGGATACATAATAGTTAAAATCCCAGGGCAATCGGGTGAAGGGAAAGGCGGTGCTCAACCGTCATTGCGAGCCCTTGCGAAGCAATCCAGAGCCGCCCAAATGGTCTTGTGGTGATGCTGGATTGCTTCGCAAGGGCTCGCA
>JAYTUU010000035.1:0-33471 GCA_043744375.1 Rhodospirillales bacterium
GGTTGCGGTCGGGAAGCAGGCGGAAAGGACATGGACAGCTTGACTCATGTCTGCATTCTTGAGTCAACCGGCCACCGCGGACCCCTACCTGGGCAGTTACGAAAAAAGAAGCAAAAACTTTCTATCCATTTAGGGTCCCCGGTTCCGGGCGAGGGCGTTGCGGTGGCGGCTCAGGTGGATGAAGGCGGCGAGGGCGGGAATGGCCAGCAGGTTGAGGGCGGCCGCGGTCACGAATGGGGCCTCCGGTCGTGCGGTGATGTCGCGCAGCCAGCCTGCGAAGGGCGCAAGAACGCCGATCCCGACATAGAAGATGCTGTAGAACAGGCCCATGCCGAGGGCGCGGTTGTTGGGCGTCAGGACGCGCGCGGGCAGGGCGACGATGAGGCCGGAGGGCAGGCCGAGGACGACGCCCGTAAGTAGCAGCACGAGCGCGGGGTGGGCGGTGTCGAGCAAAGCGAGGATGCCGACGGAGACCAGGACGATGCTGGCGGTGGTGAGGGTGATCGGGTGGCCGAAGCGCTGGCCGAGCCAGCCGCCGAGCGGGCCGACGGGGATGGTGGCGAGGCTCGCGAGGCTCAGGATCGCGCCGGCCTCGGCCAGCGTGTAGCCGCGTTCGACGTAGAAGCTCGGTGCGAAGCCGAGCAGGATGATGTAGCCGGCGTTGGCGAAGGTCCAGACCAGAGCTGCGGCGATCACGGCGGCGGCGGCACGGGCGGGGAGGAAGCCGCCACGCAGCACCGTGGTCGATCGCGATGCGGGCGGCAGCGCGGCGGCGGCGAGGATCAGGAAGCCGGCGCAGGTGGCCGCACTCGCCAGCATGATGCCGCGCCAGGTCAACGCGTCGACCAGATAGGGCAGGAAGATCGACCCCAGGGCAATGCCGAGCGGCCAGGCGCCGAGCATGACGCCCATGGCGAGGCCGAGAGAGGCGTCGTCGAAGCGGTCCATCGCCATCTTGGAGACGACGATGTTCAGCATCACCGCGCCGCAGCCGGAGAGCAGGCGCCAGGCGAGGGCAGTGGCGAAGCTGTCGGCGAACGCAATGCCGATGCCGCCGGCGACCATGAGGGAGAGGCCGGTCAGCAGGATGCGGCGGTCGCCGAAGCGCGCGCTCAGCCAGCCCGCCGGCAACGCGATCGCGGCGCCGAGCAGCATGTAGGAGCCGGCCAACGCGCCGAGCGAGGCGTAGTCGAGCCCCAGCCCGTCGTGAATCGCCGGCCCCGCGGCGCCGATGGACTGGAACTGCAAGCCCATGCCGACGCGGATGACGGAGAGCAGCGCCAGGAAGACCCAGCGATTGCTGGCCATCGGCGGCGGCCTTGCGCGCGCGGTCTCAGGCGGTGGCGGCCAGCCGCTTGGTCCACGCGGCGAGGTTGACGACGAGTTGGCGGATCAGGCCGCGCGCGACGTCATCGGTCAGGCGGCCGGCGGCATCGAACTTGGTGCCCCCGTTGACGACGAAGACTTCGGGGCCGGACAGCAGGTGCATGCCCTGGCCGACCAGGACCTGGCGGATATGGTATTGCGCCCGCGCGCCGCCGAGACCGCCGCCGGTGCTGACCAGCGCCGTCGGCTTGCCGCCCCAGGCGCCCTTGCCTTGGGGGGAGGGGCGCGAGGCCCAGTCGATCGCGTTCTTGAGCACGCCGGGGAACGAGTAGTTGTATTCGGGGACAGCGAAGAGGATGGCGTCGGCCTTGGTGATGCGGTCCTTGAAGCGGGCGGCGGCGGCGGGGAAGCCGGCGGCCTCTACGTCGCCGTTATAGAGCGGCACGTCGCTGTAATCGTAGATTTCGATGGTAACGCCGGCGGGCGCTTCCTCCTGCGCCGTGCGCAGCAGGCCGGTGTTGAGCGATCCCGTGCGCAGGCTGCCGGAGATGGCGAGAATATCGAGTGTCTGGGCGGTCATTATGGGTCGGCTCCAATTTGCTTGCCCATAGGGTAGTGCAGGTGGGGAGACCCGCCTAGGCTGCAACCATGGAAGCGTCAGGACTCAGCCATGTGACCGGTGCGACACAGGCGGCGTTGCGGCGGCATGCGATCCTGTGCGTGCTCGCGGCGTCGGCGTGTTTCTCGGTGGTGGCGGCGCTGATCAAGGCCGTGGCGGCGGATATCCCGACGGTGGAGATCGCCTTTTTCCGCAGCCTGATGGTGGGCGCGCTGATCCTGCCGCTGCTGCATCGGCGCGGCGGCATCGGACTGCTGCTGCGGACGCGACAGCCATGGGGACATGTGGCGCGGACGTGCAGCGGGTTCACGGGGATGGTGACCTCGTACTACGGCTACGCGCATCTGCCGCTGGCCGCGAACACCGCGCTCGGATTCGCGATGCCGCTGGTGCTGACGGTGCTGTGCGGGCCCTTCCTGGGCGAGCGCGTTGGGTGGCGGCGGGCGATGGCGGTGCTGGCCGGGCTGGCGGGTGTGCTGATCATGGTGCGGCCATGGCGGGACGGGGCGGATGCGCTGCCGTTATGGCCGGTCGCGGTGGTGCTGTTCGGGGTTATCGCCTGGGCGTTCTCGATGATCAGCATTCGCCGGCTCGGGGCGTCCGGCGAGAGCAACGAGGCGATCATCGTGTGGTTCTCGATCGGCGGATTCGGGCTTGCCAGCCTGCTGGTCGCTCCGGTCTGGGTGACGCCGAGCCTGCCGCAACTCGCGGGCCTGGTCGCCATGGGCGCGATGTCGGCATTGGCGCAAATGCTGATGACCGAGGGGTATCGCAGCGGCGAGGCGACCTTGGTGGCGCCGTTCGAGTATGGCGCGATCCTCTACACGTCACTGATGGGGATCGTGATCTGGGGGGAGATCCCCGATGCGTGGAGTGTGGTGGGGATCGGCGTGATCGTCGCGTCCGGCCTTTATGTCTGGCGGCGGGAGACGATGCCGGAGGCGCCGGGGGGTGGGCGCTGATTGCGGCGGATTAACTTGCATGTTCATGTCGTGCAATTTCTGATAACCGCATATCGACATAGATTAGATATTGACAGCGCCTGAAAGTGGTAAAATGATAGGATCACACTTTATCACTGAGTGTTAACGTGATATAGACCCTCATAGTATGCGGCCCACTCTCCGAGTGGCCGGTGGAGCGACCCCATGTGCCATGACGCCGACCACGATCATCACGACCATGACCACGCGCATGATGGCGGCGGGCCGGAGGGGGCGAAGATCGACTGGAAGCTTCACGGGGTGAAGGTCATCCCGGGCGATCAGTTGGACAGCAACACCGCGCAGACGCCGGGAATGAACCGGGCGGCGGCGATCAATCTCGCGCGGGTCGGGGCGCAGAAGATCTGGGCCGGCACCGTGCTCATCCATCCGAACGCGAAGACCGGCGTGCACCATCACGGTGCGCTGGAAAGCGTGATCTTCGTGCTGCGCGGGCGGGCGCGGATGCGCTGGGGGGAGCGGCTGGAGTATACCGCCGAGGCCGGCCCGGGGGATTTCATTTTCATTCCGCCCTGGGTGCCGCATCAGGAGATCAACGCCTCCATCGACGAGACGCTGGAATGCGTGCTGGTGCGCAGCGACAACGAGGCGGTGGTGGTGAACCTCGACATCGAGCCGATCGAGAAGCCGGAGACGGTGCTGTGGGTGGACCCGATCCATCGCGCGCCGGCGGCCTGAGGCGGGGGCGCGCTGAGGCGGGGGCGCGCTACCTGCGCTCGAGGACGGTGACTTCACCGCGCACTGGGTCGACCCGCAGCAGGTCGTCGGTGCGCAGGAGTTCCGTGACGTCGCCTTCAAAACGGTCGAGCAGGGGGACGCCACCGAATGCGGCGCCCTGGGCGATGATCGGGTTGGTGCGGTTGAACAGCAAAGCGAGCGGCACGATGCCGCGCTCGGCCATGTCGCGCAGCATCCACGCGGTGGCGACGCCGCCCTTCGCGGTGTGCAGCACGAGGATGCGGTCGACGTAGGACTGGCCTGCGAGTTTATGGGTTGGGCGGGAAAATATGCCGGCGTTACGATCGAGGTCGTAACGGGCGGAGAAGCCGTCGGCGGCGACGAGGGCGCGGCCGGTGACGGGGGCGCCGATGCCCGGATGGCATTTGAGGACGATCACAGCACGCGCCCCGCGACGGCGCTGTCGACGCATCGGGCGGTACTCGCGAGGGTGGGGCGGTAGCCGTAGCCGGCGATGATGTTGACGAGTTTGGCGGAGCTGGTCATCAGGCGGGACCAGCCATTGGCCTCGGCCATTTCCTTGGCGTAGCTCTGATAGAAGCAGACGCCGTCGAGCACGATGGCGCCGGAGGCTTCGATCGTCGCGGTCAGGCCCATGCGGTCGGCGGCCGATTTGATTTCGGGGGAGGTGGCGACGAGCAGGGTGGTGTCGGGGTGGACGCGCTTGCCGTCGAGCAGGCCAGCGACTTCGTGCATTTCGATCAGCGAAAGTTGCGGGGCGGAGAACACGACGACGTCGAGCTTTTCGCCGGTGGCGGCGAAGCCCGCGTAGAAGCCGGCGAGGTCGGCGGCGGTGATCCGCGTCGGCTCGCCGCCGGCGAAGGCAGGGTCCTCGGGGGTGATGCCGGGGATGTGGAACAGGGGGGTGGAGCCGAAACTGGCCAGGGCGGCGCCGAATTGCTTGAGCGCGTCCGATGACGGGGTGGTGGCGATGCCGGTGATGACCGGGACGCGCCAGTAGTCGTTGACCACGCGGCCGACGAGCGCGCCGAGGGCGCCCCAGTCGCTGAGGGATTGTGGTTCGGTCTCAACCACGAAGAGATCGGTGCCGATACGGTAACGATCCAGATGCAGGCCGTAGCGCGGCGTGCGGCCGGTGAGGCCGGCGGCAAGTGCCGAGGGCCCGCCTTCGAAGTTGCTGCGCGCGCCGAACACGCTGTTGCTGTAGATGACGACGCCGGTGTCGCCGAATGCCATGTGTTCGCCGCGGATCGGGGGGATCAGTGTTTGGTAGTTGATGCAGGTGTTGGTCATCATCACGCCGAGGGCCTCGAAGGCCGCGACGGCGCGGCGTTCGAGGGTGGCGAGGTTTTCCGAAATCCCGAGGCGGCGATAGGAGGAAAAATCGACGCCGCGGGGGTCGGTGATGGTGGGGATGCGGACCAGGCGGTCGGCGCGCGGGGCGGTGGCGAGGCGTTCGAGGAAGGCGACGCCGGCGGGGCCGAGCGATTCGCTGTCAGCCATGATATGGGCCTGGCGGACTTCGACCATGTCGGCGGCATCGAAGAAGGTTCCGACTTCGATCTGGTGCTCGATGGCCCAGCGCACCGGTTCGCCGAACGCACCGGCGCGCATTGCCTGTTCCTCGTCGGAGAGGCGCATCATGGCACTGGCGCCCTGGCGTCCAGCAGGCCTTCGTGGCGCAGTTCGGCCCAGAGGGCGGCCGGGATGGTGGTGCGGAACAACGCGAGGTTGGCGGCGATCTCGCCGGGGTTCATCGCGCCCGGGATGGTCGCGCTGACCGCGGGGTGGGCGAGCGGGAACTGCAACGCCGCAGCGGCCATCTTCACTTTGTGCCTGTTGCAGACGGCCTCGATGCGGTTGACGCGGTCGATGACGGATTGCGGCGGGTCGGCGTAGTCGTATTTCGCGCCCGGCACGGCGCCGGTGGCGAGGATGCCGGAATTGAAAGGGCCGCCGATGACGACGCCGACGTTCCGTTCGACACAGAGGGGCAGAAAGTCGTCCAGTGCGGCCTGCTCCAGCAGCGTGTAGCGGCCGGCGAGGAGCACGCAGTCGAGGTCGATCGCGCGGACGAAGCGGGCGGACATGGCGGCCTCGTTCAGGCCGACGCCGATGGCGCCGATGACGCCGGCGCGCCGGAGTTCGTCGAGCGCGCGGAACCCGTCGGTCGTGACTTGGGAGAAACGCTGTTCGAGGATGTCGTGGTTCCCGACGGTCCAGAAATCGACGTCGTGGATGAAGACGATGTCGATCTTGTTCATGCCCAGGCGCAGCCAGGATTGTTCGAGGGAGCGCATGACACCGCCATAGCTGTAGTCGAATGTGGGGGCGAAGTTGAGGCCGCCGGTGCGCACGCCGGTCAGCTCGGTGGCGGCCGTGATCGGGGTCATCCAGCGGCCGATCTTGGTGGAGATGACCAGGTCGTCGCGGGGCTGGTCGCGCAGGGCGGCGCCAAGCCGGAGTTCGGCGCGGCCGTAGCCGTAATAGGGCGAGGTATCGAAAAAGCGCAGCCCGGCATCATAGGCCGCGGTGATGGTGGCGACCGCTTCGGGTTCGGGGATGCGGGCGCGGAAGCCGCCGAGGGGGGCGGTGCCGAAGCCGAACTGGGTGACGGTGAGTGCGGATTTGCCGAGTTTGCGGCGGGCGAGCGGGTCCATGGGTCAACCTTTAACGGCGCCGGCGGTCAGCCCGTCGACGAGGAATTTGCGCACGAGGATGGAGAAGACGAGCACGGGGAGCATCACCATGGCGCCGCCGGCGGCGATGCGCCCCCAGTCCCAGCCTTCGTAGTTCATGAAGTTCACGACCGCGACCGGGGCGGTCATGGCGTCGGTGCGGGTGAGGATGAGGGCGAAGAAGAAATCGTTCCAGGCATAGATGAAGCATAGTATCGCGGTGGCGGCGAGGCCGGGGGCGGCGGTGGGCAGGACGATCACGAGCAGCGCCTGCCAGAAGCCGGCGCCGTCGATCCAGGCGGCCTCTTCGAGGGCGCGCGGCGTGTTCTCGAAGAAGGAGCGCATCAGCCAGATGACCAGCGAGAGGTTCACGGTGAGGTAGATCAGGATCAGGCCGGTCCAGGTGTCCATCAGGTCAAGCTGCCGATAGACGAGGAAATAGGGGATGGCGAAGGCGGTGGGGGGAGCCAGGCGGCTGGCGAGAATCCACAGGCTCAGCGTGTTCGACCGGGTGCGCATGCGAGCGAGCGCGTAGGCGGCGGGGACGCCGAGGATCATCGAGATGGCGGTGGAAACCGTGCTGGTGACAAGCGAGTTCATGAAGGAGTGGCGAAACTCGGTCTCCCACAAAGCGGTGTAGTTGGCCAGTGTCGGGGTGAAGAATATCTCGGGCGGGAAAGCGAATATCTGGGCGTTGGTCTGCACGGAGAGGCGGACGAGCCAGAGGAACGGCGCGAGGATGAGGACAACGAGTACGATGACGAGCGCGTTCAGCAGCAGGCGCCGGCGGCGGCTGGTGTGCGGGGTGTCAGTCATCGGTGGCGCCCCAGCCGGTCATGCGCACGATCGCCCAGCTCAACAGCAGGACGGCTGCGACGAGCACCATGGTGATGGCGCTGGAATAGCCGAGATAGGAGAAGTTGAAGGCCTGCTGGAAGGCGTAGTAGTTCGTTACTTCGGTGACCGAGCCCGGGCCGCCATCGGTGAGCAGATAGATCAATGGAAATGCCTTGATGCTGTCGATGAGGCGGAGCAGGCCGGCGACCATCAGGGTGCCGCGGATATAGGGCAGGATGACATGCAGCAAGGCCTGCGTGCGGCTTGCGCCATCGACGCGGGCGGCATCGAGCAGTTCCTCGGGGATGGTTTGCAGGGCGGCGAGGATCATCAGCATCGTCAGCGGGAACCACTCCCAGGTGTCGGCTGCGATGATGGCGGCGAGGGCGAAATCGGGGTGGGTGATGAGGGCCGGGATGTCCCATCCCAGCGCCCGCAAGCCCCAGTGCATCGGGCTGATATCGGGGGTGTAGATGACCTTCCAGATGATGGCGACGACGATCGGCGGCAGCACCATCGGGATGAGGAAAATGGTGCGCAGGGCCTGCATCAGGCCGGTGCCGGTGTTCAGCAGGAGGGCGAAACCGAGGCCGATGAGCAGTTGCAGGCTGACGGTCCAGAAGGAAAGTTTGAGCTGCACCCACAGGGAATTGAGGAAGCGGGTATCGGCGGGGAGGGCGGCGTAGTTCACGAAGGGGGTACGGAAATCCCATTGCGTGGCGGGCATGGTGAGGTTCAGCGGCGTCAGGCTGGTGGCGAGGAGGTAGACCAGCGGGGCCAGGGTGATCACCATGAGCGTCGCCAATGACGGGGCCAGGCAGGCGCAAAGGAACAGGCGCCGCTGGCCGCGCAGGCCGAAGCGGCGCCCGGTTGCGCTGGGTCGGAACGGGGTCACGAATGGGTCAAAGATCAATCGGGATGCCGGCCTTTTTGATGTCCTCGACGGCCTGCGCCTGGGCCTGTTTCAGGGCGGCGGGCGCGTCGAGCTGTTTGGTGGCGATGGCCTCGATCGCGCGGTTCATCTTATCGCCGATTTGCGGGAACACGGGGGTGGTGCGGTATTTCATGTAGCCGCCTTTTTCACCGCGTTCGAGGACTTGCAGATACAGGGCGGCGACATCCTGTCCGTTCAGGGTCATCGA
Organism: Rhodospirillales bacterium; assembly: GCA_043744375.1. Classification (GTDB taxonomy): domain Bacteria; phylum Pseudomonadota; class Alphaproteobacteria; order Acetobacterales; family Acetobacteraceae; genus CAIYPH01. The sequence continues at coordinate 8,306 of JAYTUU010000035.1, forward strand.
CTCGCGGTAGATGCTCGAATCGACCACCGAGCGACGGACCACGCTGGGGTAGCCGTGTTTTTCGACGATGCGGGTCAGCATTTCCTTCGATGTCGCCCATTTGATGAACTCCCAGGCGGCTTCCTTCTTCTTCGAGCCGACGGGAATGCCGAACGCGTGGCAGTTGGCACCCGGGAAGGCACCGGAAGGGCCAGCCGGCATCATGCCGTAGCGGATGGTGTTCTGGACCTTACTGTCGGCGTGCTTGAACAGCGGCAGCATCCAGGTCATCGACTGCGTGCGCATATTGGCGCGCCCGGAGAGTTGCGCCTGCATCGCCTGGTCGTCGGTGTAGGAGAGCACGCCGGGGATGCTGAACTTGGTCAGCAGGTCGGCATACCAGTCCGCACTCAGCGCGTTCGCCGGCGTATCGAGTGTCGGCGTCAGGTTGGTGGGCGGGTTCTTCATGATGCTGCCGCCGGCCGCGAGCAGATAGGGCGTCCAGTTCCAGTGATGCAATTTGTCGGCGACATAGGCCGCAACACCATCCTTGCCCTGCGTGGCCTCGCAGACGGCGCGGAATTCATCGAGCGTGGTGGGCATCTTGAGCCCGGCCTTGTCGATCAGGTCCGCCCGCGCGGCGCCGAGGATCATGGCGCCGGCCTCGATGCCGTAGCCGTAGGTGTGGCCCTTGCTGTCCTGCATGGAAAGCTGGGCACCGGCGATGAAATCGGAGGGATTGAACTCGGGCGGGGTGAGGTTGGCGTTGGTGGTGAACTCGTCGAGATCGGTCATCCAGCCCGCGCCGATCCATCGCCCGGTATAGGCGTAGGTGATGTTGATGACGTCGTAGGTGCTGCCGCGGGTCGAAAGCTCAAGGTCCGTGCGCTGGTTGTAGACCGGGAAGGCCTGCACGTCGAAGACGATCTTGATGCCGGTTTTTTCTTCGAATTCAGGGAAGTAGTTGCGCAGATAGGTATGGAACGGCAGCGCGAACGCCGAGCCGCGGATGGTGGTGCCGGCGTGAGGTGACTTGGCCTGGCCAAGCACGGCGGGGGCCGGCAACAGGCCGGCGGCGGCCGTGGTGGCGAGCATCCGGCGGCGGGTGATGCTGGTGCGTTCGCTGGTCATCTGGAATTTCCCCTGCTCTTTGCGCGAGCCTACCGCGTTGGGGATTTCGTGCAATGGCCGGTTTGGCTAATGGCCGGTTTGGCGCGCTACTTCGTGCCGTAGAGCCGGTCGCCGGCGTCGCCGAGGCCGGGGCGGATATAGCCGTGGTCGTCCAGTTGGCGGTCGATGGCACACACAAAAATCTCGATGTCCGGATGTTCGTCGTGGAAAGCGTGGATGCCCTCGGGGGCGGCGATCAGGCAGGCGAAACGAATTTGCGTGGCGCCGGCCTGCTTGAGGCGGGCGACGGCGGCGGCGGCGGAATGGCCGGTGGCGAGCATCGGGTCGACGACGATGACCATGCGCTCGCTGATGTCGTCGGGCAGCTTGAGGTAGTATTCGATGGGCGAGAGGGTGTGCGGATCGCGGTAGAGGCCGATATGGCCGACGCGGGCGGCGGGCACGAGGTCGAGCATCCCCTCCAGAATGCCGTTCCCGGCCCGCAGGATGGAGACTAGGCACAGCTTCTTGCCGGCCAGCTGCGGCGCCTGCATGGTCTCCAGCGGCGTTTCGATCTCGATCGTCTCCAACGGCAGCCCGCGCGTCACCTCGTAACCCATCAGCAGCGAAATCTCGCGGGTGATGCGGCGGAAGCCAGTGGTGCTCGTGCCCTTGGCGCGCAGCAGGGTCAGCTTGTGCTGCACCAGCGGGTGGTCGATGACGGTAACGATGCGGCTCATTCTTCGAGACCTCTTCCTTTGGCCACGAGCAGTTCTGCCCCGTCGGGCACGCTGGCGGAGAAATAGCCGGCGGCCTTCTTGGCGTCCATCTCGACGCTGGCATCGGCGGGGATGAGGTCATCAGGGATCGGCACGCGCTCGATGACTTCGATGCCGCTGTCGACGATGGGGGCGAATTTCATGTTGCTCATGCTGACCAGGCGGTCGATCCGGGTGATGCCGAGCCAGTGCAGCACGTCCGGCATCAGTTCCTGGAAGCGCATGTCGGAGACCCCCGCCACGCATTTGGTGCGCTGGAAGTAGGTCTCCGCGGTGTCGCCGCCCTCCTGGCGTTTGCGGGCGTTGTAGACGAGGAATTTGGTCACCTCGCCGAGCGCGCGGTAGAGGGAATAGGCGCCGGCATGGGTGCCGATGGCGTTGCGGCCGCCGAGGTTTCGCAGCGTCGCGACGACGGGGCCGCGTTCGGTGGCGACGCCGGCGCCCCAGGCGATGCGCGGCTGGCTGCCGGCCTGGCCGGGGTGCGAGGTCAGCACGATCGGCTTGCGGTTGCGCGGGTCGTTGCTGCGCGGTGAAGCGGGAGCACGGGGCGGGGCGGGTGCGGTCATACTTGGGTCTCGAAAGGAAGCGGAAGGTTAGGGGCGGGAGGCGTGGCACGCCAACAAGTTTTACGGCGGCGCCATTTTGCGGCATGCTTCGTTCAAAATTCGCCAAGAGGAAATCGCCATGGACATCGCACCGTCCCGCACCCTTGATCTGCTGAGCGCCGCTGATCTGCTGAGCGCCGCTGATCTGCTGAGTGCCGCCGAGATCGCGCAGTATCGGCGCGACGGCTTCATCGTGGTGCGCAACCTGCTCGGGCCGGAGACGGTCGCGGCGTGCAAGGACGCGCTGGCCGGGCTGGCGGTGGGCAGTATTCCGGCGAAAGAGACGAAGTTGATGTATGAAACGGGCGTCGATGCGGCGCGGCTGAAGCCCGAGGAGCGCGAGTTCGCCATCCGCAAATACATGGATTTCTGCGAGGACGCGCCGGCGCTGAAAGCGGCCGCCTTCAGCGCGCGGCTGCATCTGGTGCTCGACCAGCTCTTGGGGCAGGGGCGAGTGCTGATGCAGGAGATGGCGCTGGTGAAACCCCCGCGCATCGGCGGCGAGAAGCCGTGGCATCAGGATGCGGCGTATTTTCGCGTCACCGATCCCGGCCTTGTGGTGGGCGTCTGGATCGCGCTCGACGAGGCGTTGAAGGCGAATGGCTGCATGGAACTGGTGCCCGGAACGCATCTGGCCGGCGGGGTGCCGCATGTGCACGAGAACGACTTCAACCGCTGCCGCATCGTGCCCGAGAAGCTGCTGGCCGAGCGGCGGGTGGCAGTGGAGATGCAGCCGGGCGACGCGCTGATCTTTCATTCCCTGGTGCATCATTACACCGCAGCCAACAGCTCCAACATGCGGCGGCGCGCCATCCAGTATCACTATCACCAACTGGGCGCGGTGTGGGGCGGAGTCGAGGAGCACCGGCTGCATTTCCATGACGCCGAGGGGAACTATGCCGGCTGCACCGTGCCGCATGGCGATCCGACGGCGGCGAATTTCACCTATCGCAACGGATTGCCGCGCGAAGGGGCGCCGGTGGATACCAGCGCCTGACGCGGCTCGCGATCATCTCCGGCATCGCAGCGTGGACGCGACGGTCAATCTCGGCGACTGCGTGGCCGAGCTGCGCTCGGCCCACAAGACCTGGCGAAGGCAATCAAGGCTCCGCCGGGCAAGGGCCGAGGGCCCTTGCAACCCCCGACTGCTTGCGGCTGGGGCTATGGCCTTCGGATGGCACCCCATTCTTGCGCCGCAGGCAATCCACATCGCCCTCCCCGCCAGGGCAAGCGGGTAAAGGGGAAAGGCAGTGCTCAACCGTCATTGCGAGCCCTTGCGAAGCAATCCAGAGCCGCCCAAACGGTCTTGTGGTGATGCTGGATTGCTTCGCAAGGGCTCGCAATGACGCCCATCAGGGAAGGATGACTGCAATGCAGTGCTTCACCCGATGGCCCTGCCGCGCTCTCTGTCTGCGTTGACACCACCCCGCCAACCCTATACATTATCCCTAAAGTATATCCAATGAGGCCGCCATGCACGTCGCCAAATGGGGCAACAGCCTTGCCATCCGCCTGCCCGCCGCCGTGGTCGAGGCGCTCGCGTTGAAGGAGGGGGACGACATCGAAATTCGGGTGGAGGGCGCGCGGAGTTTCGCCGTGGCGCGCAAGCCTGGCCGGGCCGAGTTGATCGCACGGCTGCGCGCGTTTCGGGGTCGTCTGCCGGCCGATTTCATCTTTGATCGCGACGAGGCCAATGGCCGGTAGTTTCTTCGACACGAATGTTCTCGTTTACCTCGCCTCCGCCGACCCGGTTAAGGCCGATCGGGCCGAGGCGCTACTGGCCGGTGGCGGGACGATCAGCGTGCAAGTACTCAACGAAATGGCGAATGTCGCGCGCCGCAAGATGGGCATGGACTGGCCGGATCTCCGCGCCTTCCTGGCCCTTGTCCGCGGGCTGGTCGATATCGTGCCCCTGACCAGCGAGACGCATGATCTCGGCCTGACGCTGGCGGCGCGTCACCAGTTCGCGATCTATGACGCGATGATCCTCGCCGCTGCGCTCCTGGCCGGCTGCGACACGCTGTGGTCCGAGGACTTGCAGCACGGGCAGATCGTCAACGACTGTCTGCGGATCGCCAATCCGTTCTGAAGCCACCCGCGAACGGCGTGACGAAGTCGCCCGTGTCCATATCGTGCCCGGCCGCACACCCCGGATTGCGCTGCGCTCCATCCGGGCTACGGTCTGTCCAGAATCCGAGGAGCCGCCCGATGCCGCAATCCCCGCCTGCCATCTGTGTTACCCCCACGCCGACGCGCCGGCGGATTGCGGTCGCGGCCGCACAGGAGGCGGAGCGGCTTGGATTCGCGGGCATCTATACGCCGTCGACCTTCGGCAACATGTCGTTCTGCGAGGCGCTGGCGTGGAACACCTCCATTATCCCGTTCGGCACCGCGATTGCGCCAATCTATCAGCGCACGGTCGAGGATTTCGCGCAGTCGGCGGCGTTCATGCACGAGATTTCCGGCGGGCGGTTCAGCCTGGGCATCGGCATCGCGCATGGGCCGAGCCATGTGCGCATGGGCGTCACGCCGGGCAAGCCGCTGGGGGATACGCGTGGGTTCATCGACCGCTTTCATGCGCAGTCGCGCTTCGGGGAATTGCCGCCGGTGATCGTCGCGACGCTGCGGCAGAAGATGATCGCGTTGGCGGGGGAGCGTGGGCAGGGGCTGATTTTCGCCAATGCCAGCCTCAGCCACACGCCAGCGTCGCTCGCCGTGCTCCCCGCCGAGCAGCGCACGGGAGGAAAATTCTTCATCGGCAACATGATCCCGACCTGCATCAGCGAGGACATCGCGGCCGCCAAGGCGATCCATCGGCGCACGCTCGGCGGCTATGTGCTGCTGCCGAACTATCGGAACTACTGGAAGGAGGCGGGCTACCAGGAGGAGATGGAGGCGATCGAGCGCTGCGTCGCCGAGGACCGGCGCGACGATATTCCGAAATACATGCATGATCGCTGGCTGGCGGATTGCACGCTGTTCGGGCCGCCGGCGAAAATCCGCGACGGAGTCGAGGCGTGGCGGGCGGCGGGGGTGCATACCCCGGTGATCGTGCCGTCGTCGGCGGCCGGCGACCAGCGCAAGGCGCTGCAAGAGACATTCTCAACGTTTACAGGATAGAACCGATGTCCCCCCTGCCCTTCCGGATCGCCATTCCCGACGCCGACATCGCTGATCTCCACGCGCGCCTCGCCAACACGCGCTGGCCCGACGAGGTCAACGACGACGCCTGGTCCTATGGCACCGACGCCCGCTTCCTGCGCGATCTGACGCAGTACTGGCGCACGGGGTTCGACTGGCGGGCCACCGAGGCGCGGCTGAACCGGCTGCCGCAGTTCCGGCTCGACATCGACGGCATCCCGATCCATTTCGTTCATGTGAAAGGGCGTGGGGCGAAGGGGCGTGGCCCGAAGCCGGTGCCGTTGCTGCTGACCCACGGCTGGCCCGGCTCCTTCGTGGAGATGGAGGGCATTCTTCCGCTGCTCACCGACCCCGGCGCCCATGGCGGCGATCCGGCGGACGCGTTCGACGTGGTGATCCCCTCGCTGCCGGGCTACGGCTTCTCCGGTCGCCCAACCGCGCCGGGCTGCGGCCCGCAGGCGATCGCGGGCCTATGGGCCACGCTGATGAGCGAACTCGGCTATATCAACTTCGGGGTGCAGGGCGGCGATTGGGGGTCGGCAGTGTCGGTCTGGCTGGCGCGCACGCAGCCGGAGCGCGTCATTGGCGCGCATCTGAACTTCATGCAGTCGGCCTTCCAGGCGCCGGCGGACGCGCCGCTGACGGCGAGCGAGCAGGAGTATCTCGCCTCGGTGCTGCGCTGGCGCGACGCCGAGGGCAGCTATGGCGCGATCCAGGGCACCAAGCCGCAGACGCTCGGCTATGGGCTGACCGACTCGCCGGCGGCGCTGGCTGGCTGGATCGCCGAGAAGTTCCGCGCCTGGTCGGATTGCGGCGGAGACATCGCCCGCGCCATTCCGATCGACACGATGCTGGCGAACATCGCGATCTACTGGTTCACCGGCAACATCACGTCGTCATTACGGATTTATAAGGAAAGCCGGGCGGCGCCGCTGGTGTTCGCGCCGGGCGAGCGGGTGATCCCGCCGCTGGGGTTTGCGCATTTCCCCAAGGAAATCCTGCATCCCCCGCGCAGCTACGTGGAGCGCGTGTTCGACGTGCGGCAATGGACGGAGATGCCGCGCGGCGGCCATTTCGCGGCGATGGAGCAGCCCGAGTTGCTCGCCGCGGACATCAGGCGCTTCTTTCGATCGCTGCGCCAATGACCCGGGTCGTGCTCCCGGCGACCACTACAGCGTCTACCTGCGCGTCGGGCGCCTCGCGCTTGCCGAAAAACGCGTCCCGCACGGTCACGTCGAGATCAACCCGTTCGTAAATCCCGACGACTCGGCCTACCTCGCGTTGCATCCGTTCGCGCGCGTTCCGACGCCGGTTCATGGCGATTTCATTGTCTGCGAGACCACAACCCTCAAACCCAGCGGGTTAGCGCCGCCATCGTCACCGCCAGGCGATCCCCCAAACCTCGCGGCCCCCACATGGTGCGGCGCAGGTCCCTTCGTGCCAGCACCCCCGGCAGCGCCGCCGCCATTGCATGCCGCGAAAATCGCCCGCCTCCGGCCGCCAAAGCCCGCCGCCCCTCCGCCACAACAAACCCGGTCGCGCCCCCGCGACGCACAACCCGCGCCGCGCCATACGCCACCGCGAGCGCCCGCAACCGCCCTCGCTCCGGCGCATCAGCGCCCAGGACCAATCCGGCCGCATCCCCCAGGGCGCCCTCCGTCTCCCCCAGCCAGGCCACCCAGTCGGCGCCATCCAACGCCTCCTCCACCTCGCGCTCCCGCCCGCTGATCATCGCCCGCAGCGGCGCCGCTGGGATCGCCCCCGCATCCAGCGCCTCGCCCAGCGGTCCGGCGACCTCATGGCGCCGGCGGGTGCCCTCCACCACCTCGCGCCACCATTGCAGGCGGATCAGCGCCATCATCGGCTCGCGCACCATCGTCCGGGCGCGGGCGATCTCGTGGTTGAAGGCGTAGAGCACGAGCAGTGCCTCCCGGCGTTCCGGCGGTGCGAACAGCGCGGTCAGGAAGCGGTCGGGGTCGGCGCGGCGCACCAAAGCGGCCGTTGGTGACAAGGCAGGCGGGGCGGACAATTCAGGGGTCATCGGCGCGAGGTGGCAAAAACCGCGGCTGCGTGCAAGCTTGACGCATCGCGGGGGCGGACATACCTCCTGCGCACGCCCACGCCTGCGAACACAACAGCCCGGAGCAAACGCCCATGGCCTTCGAACTCCCCTCCCTCCCCTACTCCCACACCGCCCTCGCGGCACGCGGCATGTGCCAGGAGACGCTGGAACTGCATCACGGCAAGCATCACCAGGCTTATGTGACGGCGCTGAACGGCTTCGTGACCGCCAATGCCGCCTTGCAGGGCAAGACGCTCGAAGAGATCGTCAAGCTGTCGCATGGCGATACCAGCCTCGCCGGTGTGTTCAACAATGCCGGCCAGCATTGGAACCACATGATCTTCTGGCAGAACATGGCGCCGACCGGTGGCGCGATGCCCGGCAAGCTGGAAGCCAAGATCATTGCCGATTTCGGTTCGGTCGCGGCCTTCAAGGACGCCTTCAAGACCGCGGCCACCACGCAGTTCGGCTCCGGCTGGGCCTGGCTCGTCCTCGCCGCCGACGGCAAGCTGAAGACCGCCAAGACCCCGAACGGCTCGAACCCGCTGGCGACCGGCGAAGGCAAGGTGCTGCTCGGCTGCGACGTGTGGGAGCACAGCTACTATCTCGATTTCCGCAACCGCCGGCCGGACTACGTCACCAACTGGCTCGATAACCTCGCCAACTATGAGTATGCCGCGTCGCAGCTCTGATCGCCGCCGCCTCGCCTCTGGAAGGGGCCCCTCGCGGGGCCCCTTTTCGTTTCAGCTCTTCGTCACCGGCTTGGTGTCATTCGCCGGCTTCGGATTGATCACCGAGGCAATCGTGTCGCGCAGCACGATGATGCGCACGGTGTCGGCGATCTCGACCTCGATCTCGCTCTCCTTGTCCTTCGCCTTGGTCACCACGCCGACGATGCCGCCGCCGGTGACCACCTTGTCGCCGCGCTTGAGGGCGGTCAGCATCAGCTTCGCCTCCTTCTGGCGCTGCTGCTGCGGGCGGATCAGCAGGAAATAGAACACGGCGAAGATCAGGATCAGCGGCAGGAACTGGCCAGCGCTGCCCATCAGGCCGGCGATGTCCTGGGCATAGGCGGGAGAAATGAGCATGAAGGGCTTCCGGGTTGCGATGTTTCGGCCCGGACCATAGTTTCCGCCATCCCCGCGTCAAGCCGAAAGACCGCACATGATCGACCAACGCCTGCTTGAGACCGCACTTCGCATTGCCGAGGCCCTCGAACGGATGGCGCCGCCACCGGCCGAGAGGGCCGATCTCACCACGGCGGACGCCTATGTCTGGCAACCGTCGCCGGCCAAACTCCTGCCGGTCATGGCCGTCAGCCGAGTCGGGATCGACCTGCTGCTCGGCATCGAGCGCGCCAAGGCGATCCTGCTGGAAAACACGCTGCGCTTCGCCCGCGGCTTCCCGGCCAACAACACGATGCTCTGGGGCGCACGCGGAATGGGCAAGTCCTCGCTCGTCAAGGCCGCCCATGCCACGGCGCTGGCAGAAATTCCCGGCAGCCTGGTGCTGATCGAAATCCACCGCGAGGATATTTCCTCGCTGCCCGACCTGCTGCGGCTGCTGCGCGGCGAGACGCGGCGCTGCCTGATCTTCTGCGACGATCTGTCGTTCGAGCGCGAGGACGCGGACTACAAGGCGCTCAAATCCGTGCTCGACGGCGGCATCGAAGGGCGGCCGGACAACGTGCTGTTCTATGCCACGTCGAATCGCCGCCATCTGATGCCGCGCGACATGATCGAGAACGAGCGCAGCACGGCGATCAACCCGAACGAGGCGATCGAGGAAAAGGTGTCCCTGTCCGACCGCTTCGGCCTCTGGCTCGGCTTTCATCCGTGCGACCAGGACGTCTATTTCGCCATGATCGACGGTTACGCGGCGGCACTGGGGTTGCCGATCTCGCCGGAGGAATTGCGCGCCGGCGCGGTGGAATGGACGATGACGCGCGGCGCCCGGTCGGGGCGCGTGGCGTGGCAGTATGTGCAGGACGTCGCCGGGCGGCTGGGCGTGGCCGGGGGTTAGCGGGGCCGGGGGTTAGCGGGGCTAGGCGGGGAGCCGCAGGGGTTAGCGGGGCTAGGCGGGGAGCCGCACCGCCATCGCCTGTGCCTCCAGCGCGAGGCGGCAGACGTTCAGGGCGTGGGCCTGGATCATCGCCGTCTCGGTGCGGTCGCGCACGTCGTTGGAAAACCGGCGGAAGAACGTCAAGGGCCGGCCTTCGCAGTGGATGTAGCGGGTGCCTTTGGCGTCGGACATGAACAAATGGTCGGTGCCGGACCGGCCCTCGATGTCCAGGTTCTTGCGCAGTTCGATGGTGCCTTCGGTGCCCAGGATGGTCATCCGCCCGTCGCCCCAGGTCGGCAGGCCGTCCGGGGTGAACCAGTCGACGCGGATGGTGCCGGTGGCGCGTTCGCTGCGCAGCATGATCTCGCCGAAATCCTCGAAGCCGCCGCCGACAACGTAATGGCCCACGCAGGCCATGGCGATTTCGGTCCGCTCGCTGCCGGTGAAGGCGATGAAGCTGTCGATCTGGTGGCAGGCGATGTCGACGAGGATGCCGCCATAGGTCGAGACGTCCCAGAACCAGGCCGGGCGCGTCGGGCGGTTCAGGCGGTGCGGGCCGAGGCCGGCGGTGTGGATGACGCGGCCGATGGCGCCGGCCTGCACGAGTTCCAGAGCGGCGGCACTCGCCGGGCTCTGCGCGCGCTCGCCGAAACAGACGGAGAAGATGCGCCCGGTTTCGGCGACGGCGCGCTCGATCTCGGCGAGCTGGGCGAAGCTGGTGATGCCCGGCTTGTCGACCATGACATCCTTGCCGCGCCGCATGGCCGCGACCGCAAGGGGCGCGCGCTCGCAGGGAACCGATGCGCTGACGATCACGTCGATAGTGGGATCGTCGAGCAGCCGGTCGCGCTCCGCCACTTCCGGCAGATGCGGGAAGCGTTTGCGAAAGCCTTCGAGCACACCGGCATCCGTGGTGACCGGCCAGTAGCCGGCGCATTCCATACCGGCCGCGATCAGATACTGCGTCAACTCGTAGATATGCCGATGATCGAGCCCGATCACGGCAAAACGTTGCGCCATCGTTGCCTCCTTTTCACGCCGCCGGAATGAGTTCCATTCCGCCCATGTATGGACGCAGCACGTCGGGGATGAGGATCGATCCGTCGGCCTGCTGGTAGTTCTCCATCACGGCGATCAGCGCCCGCCCGAGAGCCACGCCCGAGCCGTTCAGGGTGTGTACGAAACCGACCTTGCCGTCGGCCGCGCGGAAGCGCGCGTTCATTCGCCGGGCCTGGAAGTCGCGCGTATTCGAGCAGGACGAAATCTCGCGCCAGGCTTGCTGGCCGGGCAGCCACACTTCGAGGTCGAAGGTGCGCACGGCGCCGAAGCCGGTATCCCCGGAGGAGAGGACGACGCGTCGATAGGGCAGGCCGAGGCGCTCCAGAACCCGCTCCGCGCAGCCGGTCATGCGCTCCTGCTCCTCGGCGCTGGCATCGGGATGCACGATGGAGACGAGCTCGCACTTGCGGAATTGGTGCTGCCGCAGCATGCCGCGCGTGTCCCGCCCGGCGGAACCCGCTTCGGAGCGGAAACATTCGGTGAGAGCCGTCAGGCGCATCGGCAGCGCCTTTTCGGCGAGGATGGCGCCGGATACCGAGTTGGTCAGCGGGATTTCGGAGGTCGCGATGAGCCAGCGGCCGTCGGTTGTGCGGAACGAATCCTCGGCGAATTTCGGCAACTGGTTGGTGCCGAACATCGCGGCGTCGTTGACCAGCAAAGGCACGATCGTTTCGGTGTAGCCGTGTTCCTCGGTGTGCATGTTGAGCATGAACTGGCCGAGCGCGCGTTCCATCCGTGCCAGCGCGCCGCGCAGGATGGTGAACCGGCTGCCGGCGATCTTCACGGCCGTCTCGAAATCCATCAGCCCAAGCGCCTCGCCCAACTCGAAGTGCTGGCGCGGGGCGAAGTTGAGGTCGCGCGGGGCGCCGACCTGCTTGAGCACGATGTTGGCGGCCTCGTCCGGTCCATCAGGCACGTCGGCGTCCAGCGCGTTCGGCAGGGCGGCGAGGATATCGAAGATCTCCTTGTCCAAAGCTGCCGCAGATTGTTCCAGCACCGCCATTTCGTGGCGCAAAGCTGTCGCCTCCGCTTCGAGGGATGCGGTATCCGCGCCCTTGCGCTTGCCCTCGCCGACCTGTTTGGAGAGCGCGTTGCGCCGCGCCTGCTTGTCCTGCAGATCGGTCTGCGCGGCGCGGCGTGCGCCGTCCTTTTCGACGATGACGGCCGCCGCCGGCGGGAAGAAGCGCCGTGCGAGTTGCGCGTCGAACGCGGCCGGATCGGTCCTGATCGTTCTGACATCGTGCATCGTCTCAGCCCTTGCCCGCCGCGGCCCCAAGCCCCGCGGCCGGCCCCACGGTCGAGCAGGTCAGCAGCACGGCCTCGGCGCACGACAGCAGATCGGCGCGCACCACATGCGACAGGCCGAGATCGAGGCCCTGCGCCGCCGCTTCGAAAACGGCGATGTTGCTATCCACCGTATGCCGGCAGGCGATGTGCAGCGCGGGCTCCATGGTCTCACTCCTCGGCGGGTTTAGGCTCGACAATCGTTGCGGCGATAATGGAGATTTCGTACAGCCCGATCAGCGGCACCGCAAGGCCGATCTGGGTGATCACGTCGGGCGGCGCCAGGATGGCGGCGATGACGAACATGCCGACATAGTCGTAGCGCCGGTATTTTTTCAGCCCTGCCGATGAAATAATGCCAACCTTGGCAAGCAACGACAGCGCCACCGGGAGCTGGAAGGCAATCCCGAAGGCGAGAATGAGCTTCATCACCAGATCAAGATACTCGCCGACTTTCGGCTGCAACTCGATCGGGAGGCCGTTGCCGGAGGCCGGCATTTCGAAGCTGATGAAGAACTTCCACGCGACCGGGAAGATGAAGTAATAAGCCAGCGAGGCGCCAAGCAGGAACAGCACCGGGGTTGCCACCAGGAACGGCGCGATCGCCTTCTTCTCGCTGCGATACAGGCCAGGCGCGACGAACATCCACAGCTGCGTCGCCACCACCGGGAAAGAAATGAACGCCGCGCCGAAGAACGCCACTTTCAGGTAGGTGAAGAAGGCCTCCGTCAGGTTCGTATAGATCATCTTGCGAACCTCGCCGCTCTCGTTGAACACGTCGGCGAGCGGCTGGGCGAGGAACAGATAGATCTGCCCCGAAAAATAATAGCAAACAAAGAACGAAATCATGAAGCCGCCCAGCGACCACATCAGCCGCGTGCGCAGCTCGACGAGATGGTCGAGCAGCGGCATCGCTTTGTCGTCGATGATGTCTTCTTTTTCGGTGCCGATCTTGTCGGTGCCCGTCTTGTCGGTGCCGATCTTGTCAGTACCCGTCTTGTCAGTGCTGGCCATGCTGCGCCTCAGTGTCGAACGACGTCGGGCGGAATGAAAGCCGGCGGCTCGGGAGCCTCGGCGATTTCCGGCGGAATGAAGGCGGGCGGACCAGGCTTGAACGGTTCCCATTTCGGCGGCGGCGCGGCAACGGCCGCGGCACTCCCACCGCCCGATGCCCCCGAGCCGGTGCCGAACGCACTGTCGAGCGGGTTGCCCGAAAAGGTGTCGCGCAGCGTGCCATCGGCATCCACGGCCTTCTCGATCTCGCCCTTCAGGTCGAAGTTTCTGAGCTGGTTCAGCTGGTCCTTCACCCCGTCCAGATTGGCCTCGCGGACCATCTCATCGACATGGGTCTGGAACTCGCCCGCCATCTTGCGCGCCTTCTTGATCATGTTCGCCACGCCCTTGATGGCGACCGGCAAATCCTTCGGGCCAATCGCGATCAGCGCGACAACGCCGATCAACGCGACCGAGGACCAGGCAAAATCAAACATGCGCCGCCACGTGCCTCACGCTCCCAACTCCAAGGCGCCTCTGCTAGCAGGAATCGCGGCGATGGGGAAACCGCGCGCGCGGCTCACTCCGGCATCTCCGGCGATACCGGAGCCGCTTCGACCGCGACCGGCGGCGGTTCCACGAGCAGATCCTCGCGGCGTGGCAACTGCGCGATCTCCGCGAGGCCGAATTGCGTCAGGAAGGCCGGTGTGGTGCCCCACATGGTCGGCCGCCCCGGCGTTTCCCGGCGGCCTTTCGGCGTGATCAGTCCGCCCTCCAGCAGCGCGTCCAGCGTCGATTGCGACAGCGTGGCGCCGCGGATTTCCTCGATTTCCGAGCGCGTCACCGGCTGGTGGTAGGCGACGATCGCCAGCGTCTCCATCGCGGCGCGCGGCAGCCGGCGCGGCACGCGGATGACGCGCTTCAGATGCGGCGCCAGATCGGCGGCGGTGCGAAACTGCCAGCCGCCGCCGACCTCGACCAACTCCACCCCGCGCCCGCCATAGCGCGCGGCCAGGGCGGCGATCACTGCCTCCACGTCCGCGCCATCGGGCAGGGCCAGCGTCAATGCGCGGGCGGCCATGGGTGCCGCCGCGGCGAACACCATCGCCTCGGCAAGACGGACGAGGCCCTCGAAATCCAGCGGCACGGCGCCTTCACTCATCGCCGATCTCCTCGCCGCCCATCTCCCCACCGCCCTGGTGGGCGCGCAGCAGGATCGGCCCGAAAGCCTCCTCCTGGCGCATCCGCAGCGTGCCGCTGCGCGCCATCTCCAGCCCAGCCAGCAACGTGCTCGCCATCGCCGCCCTCCGCTCCATCGGCCCCAGCAGGCTGTCCGGCAGGAAAAGGTCGAGCGAGGACCAGTCCGGCAGGCTGCCCATCAGCACGGCAAGGCGGGCCAGCGCGTCCTGCACGCCCCACAGCGAAATCCGCTCGGGGCGGTAGTGTCGATGCTTCGTGCCACGCCGCAGGGCCGTCATATAGGCACGCAAGAGGCCGGGCGCATCGGCGGCCAGCCGGGAATTATCGATCTCGGAGAAATCCTCCGGCGCGCCGCGCGCGAACACGTCGATCCCCAGCAGCTTGCGTCCGCCGAGCCATAGCGCGGCGGCGCGGATCACCTGGAGATCACGCAGCCGGGCGGCCAGCACCTCGGCGGCGGCCTCCCCCTCCTCGGCCGCCGCCGCGCCGAGCGGCAGCAGCAGGCGCGATTTCAGCCAGGTCAGCCACGCCGCCATCACCAGCCAGTCGGCGGCCAGTTCGAGCCGAACGCGCCGCGCCCCCTCGATCACCGCGAGGTATTGCTCGACCAGCGAGAGGATGGAAATGCGCGCCAGATCCACCTTCTGGCCGCGCGCGAGGTCGAGCAGCAGGTCCATCGGGCCGTCGAAGCCGTCGAGATGCAGCAGCAGCGCGTCTGAAGGCACGGCCGCGTCATTGGCTGCCGGCTCAGAGATCATGCCCGCCGCCACCGAACAGCCCCTGCACGAACCCGACCGAGTGCAGCGCCGCCTGGAAGACCATCTCCATCAGCCACGGCAGCAGCGTGTTCAGCGCGCTGCCCACCGGATCGAACCCCCAGCCAAAATCGCGCGACATCTCGGGGATCACGAACACCAGCAGGATCACGACCAGAATGCCGTAGCGCTCCAGTTTCGCCCATTGCTTCGCCAGCGCCTCCGGCAGCAGGCCGACCGCGACGCGCCCGCCATCGAGCGGCGGGATCGGCAGCAGGTTGAACAGGCCCAGCAACAGGTTGAACCGCACGAACTGCATCAGGAACACCGGCACGGCGCGCTCGGCGTCGAACGGTTCGTCGATCACCCCGATCAGCGCCATCGCCGCCAACCAGGCCAGAAAGAAATTCGCCGCCGGACCGGCTGCCGCCACCACCATCATCGCGCGGCGCGGATTGGCGAAGCGCCAGGCGGCCACCGGCACCGGCTTGGCCCAGCCGAACATGAACGCAACCCGCCCGATCGTCAGCATTTGCGAGACCAGCAGCACCAGCGGGACCACCACCGTGCCCATGCGATCGACATGCACCAGCGGGTTCAGCGAGAGCCGGCCGGCCTGCTTGGCGGTGTCGTCGCCCATCGCCAGCGCGGCGTAGCCATGCGCCGCCTCGTGCAGGGTGATCGCCAGCACGGCCGCGACCATCGCAAGGAGAATATCGATCAAATGCCCAACCCGTCCCGTTCCGTCCTCAGTGCTGCGGGGTCTAGCGCCAAACGCCGTCGCAACGCGAGGGCACGCGCCGCCACCAGCCGCCCGGCCGCCGCCGCGGTCACCGCCGGCACCGCTTGCAGCACCGCCGCATTCCCCGCCGCAGCGCCCGGGCAATACAGCGCCACGTCGCACCCCGCCGCCAGCGCCGCACACGCCCGCGCCGCCGGGGTGCCGGTCAGCGCCGCCATCGCGAGATCGTCGGACACCAGCACGCCGCGAAACCCCATCCGCCCACGAATGATCTCGCCGATCACCACCGGCGACAACGTGGCCGGCCGCGCCGCATCCCACGCGCGATAGCGAATATGCGCCGTCATCATCCATGGCAGGTCGGCATTCCCCGCAAACGGCAGCAGATCGGCCTCGACGTCATTGGTGTCGACCTCCGGCAGCGCGCGGTGCGAATCCACCCGCGCCCGCCCATGCCCCGGCGCATGCTTGCCCACCGGCTGCACCCCCGCCGCCAATAACCCCGCCGCCATCGCCCGCCCGAGCCGCGCCACGACCGCCGGTTCCGCGGCAAAAGCGCGATCCCCGATCACGTCGCTGGCACCCTCCAGCCGTAAATCCAGCACCGGCGCACACACCGCATCGAGCCCATGCGCCGCACATTCCACCCCGATCAACGCCCCCGTCAGCCAGGCCGCCCGCAACCCACGCGCCCGGTCCCGCCCATACAACGCCCCGATCGCCCCGGCCGGCGGATGGGCGCCAAAATGCGGCGGACGCAACCGCGCGACACGGCCGCCCTCCTGATCCACCATCACCACGGCGCCGGCCGGCAACGCCGCGCGCAAGGCCGTGGTCAGCGCCCGCAGTTGCGCGCCATCGACGACATTGCGGCGAAACAGGATGACGCCAGCCGGGTTGCAGGCACGCAGCAACGCGGCCTCGTCCGCAGCGAGGTCGGGTCCGGCTATGCCGATGATCGCGGCGCTCACGGTGGGGTCCATCGCCCGACGGTACGGGGGATGCGGGCGGCAGGCAAGCGAGCGCGCCGGTCAGATAAAGCCGGTCAGATAAAGCTGGAAGGCGACAGTGTGGAGGTGCCGAGGAACGTGATCGACGTGCCGTCCGAGAGGGTGATTGTGAGGTTGCCGCCGGCCGCCGTTGCGCCGGCCAGGGCGGCGGCGGTTTCGCCGGGAGCGTAGCCGGAGAGGGCGACCTGGGCGTGGGTGGGGTTCCAGTCTTCGATGGTGACGTGGCCGCCGACGAGGCCGTGGAGCATGACAAATTGGGTCAGACCGGTGCCTTCGCGCAGGATGTCGTTGCCGGTGCCGGCGAAGAGGAAGCTGGTGCCGGTGACGATCAACTGGCCATCGGTGGAGCCACCGGCGAGCGTGACGGGGGCCATCGCGTCGGCGGCGAAGAGTGCGGTGCCCGGCGCGACGGTGGCACTGCCGCCGGCGTGGAGAAACTGGATCGCGCCGCCCGATGCGGCGGTGATGGCCGTCTGCGCGGCCGTGACATAGGCGCCGTTGCCCATCGGGACCAGCAGCGTTCCGCCGGGCGCGCCTGGCACTGAGGCGACATAAATGAAGGTGATCGCGGACCCGCCGGTGCCATCGGCGACCACCGCCGCGGCCTGTTGGGCGCCCGGCAGCGCCGTTAGCAGCAGCGAGGCTGTTCCACCGTTGGACAGCGCCAGAGGCAGGCGCAAGGTCGCAGGATCAACCATGCCGACGCCGGGCACGAGTGCGATATCCAGCAGATCGATTGTCTCGCGGGGCGATAATCCGCTGAACGCGTTGGCTGGAACGGCACCGCCATGCACGCGGACCAGTCCGTGATCGGGGACGAATACGCCCCCGCATCCAGCGCCGGCAGATCGTCGGACAGCGTGATATCGGCGGTGAGCGTGATCTGTTGATAGGCGTAGCCGGATGCCGACCCAAGGGGATTCACGGCGACGAGGGCGGCGCGCAGTTCAGACTCGCTGGCAACACTGAACTCGGGCATCCCTGGCGCTCCAATCCGAAGCCCGAAACCACCTCGGATCGGTGCCCACGATCAACAGAATTGTCGCGCGTCTGTCACGCTTCTGCCCCCCGTTCTGCCCCGGGTCAGAACGTGGCGACCGTGCAGCCGCCGCCCGATTTGGTTTTGACCTGCTCGCAGAAATTCTTGGCCGCCGTTGCGTCGGCGAAGCCGCCGGTACGCAGGCGCCAGAAGGTTTTGCCGTCGCGCTCGATCTTGCTGACGACCGGTTTGCGGCCGCCGAGCAGGTCCGGCATTTTCCTCTCCAGGCGCTGCCACTCGCTAAGTGCGGCCTGTTCGGTGCCGACGGCGGCGAGCTGGATCTGTGCGCCATGGCCGGCGGGTGCCACAACCGGCGCAGGTTTTGCCACTGCGGGCGCGACCACAGGCGCGGCTTTCGGCGGGGCGGAGGCCACCACGGCCGGGCGGGCCGGCGCCGGCGTTGCGACCGTCGGCGCGGGCGTTGCCACCGGCGCCGTCGCGACATTCGGCGCCACGACCGGTGCGGCCGCCACCACCACCGGCTTCAAGGCCTGCGGGGCCGGCGCCTCGCTGGCCGGCGCCAGGGCCGCTTGCCCCTCGCTCTTGCCGGAGAGAATGGTCTCGTCCTTGCCGGCCACCTGCATGCCGCCGGCATTGGCGGGCTTCTCGCGGAGCGGCCGGATATCGGCCTCCACCACGGGCACGCCCGTGCGGCGCGGTCCGGTGAACGACCAGGCGGCGAACAGCACCAGCAGGGTGCCGCCGATGCCGGCCGCGATCAGGGCCAGTTTCTTGGTGTTCGGGTCCATGCCCTCGCGCGGCCTCGGCACGCGGTAGCTGGCCGTCGTGGAGCCGCTGGGGCCCATGGCAGGCAAAGGAATATCCATGTCGTCGCGCATTTTGCCGCTCTCCCGACGCGGCCGGGCTGTCAGCCTGCCGCGATCAACGCATCTCTTCCACCGGGGCGACCCCCATGACCGCCAGTCCGGAGCGAATCACGGCCGCCGTAGCCGCCACAAGGGCAACGCGGGCGAGCGTTTCGCCGGTCTGGTCGGGCTGCAGAAACCGCAGTGCAGCATCTTCCCTGCCCCGGTTCCACAGCATATGAAAGTCGCCGGCTAAATCATAGAGAAAAAACGCTATCCTGTGCGGCTCCCTTGCAAGAGCCGCTGCTTCCACCGTGCGCGGCCAGGCGGCAAGGCGCCGCATCAGGGCCAATTCGGCGGTATCGGCCAGCGAGTCCGTGGCAACTTTGCACAGTGCCGCGGGCGTCACCGCCTCGGCGCCGAACATCTCCAAGGCGGCGCGCAGCACCGAGCGGCAGCGGGCATGGGCATATTGCACGTAGAACACCGGATTTTCCCGCGTCTGCGCGACGGCGGCGGTGATGTCGAACTCCATCTGCGCGTCCGACTTGCGGGTCAGCATGGTGAAGCGCACCGCGTCGCGGCCGACCTCGTCGATCAGGTCGCGCAGGGCCACATAGCTGCCGGCGCGCTTGCTCATCCGCACCGGTTCGCCGTTCTTCAGCACGTGCACGATCTGGCACAGCACGATATCGAGCGCCCCACCCACCGCCTTGGTCGCCGCCTGCATCCGCTTCACATAGCCGCCGTGATCCGCCCCCCACACGTCGATCATGACGGTGAAACCGCGTGCGATCTTGTCGGCATGATAGGCGATGTCGTTGGCGAAATACGTGTTGCTGCCATCGGATTTGCGCAGCGGCCGATCGACGTCGTCGCCGAACTGGGTGGCGCGGAACAGGGTCTGCTCGCGCGGTTCCCAGTCATCCGGCAGCTTGCCCTTGGGCGGTTCCAGGATGCCCTCGTAGATCAACCCCTGCGCCTGCAACCGCGCAATCGTGGCATCGACGGCGCCGGCTTCGATCAGCTTGCGCTCGGAGGAAAACACGTCCTGCACCACGCCAAGAGCGGCCAGATCCTCGCGGATCGAGGCCAGCATCTTTTCCAGTGTGAAATCGCGGACAATCTCGAACCACACCGCGGGCGCGGCGATCGTCGCCCCCGGTGCCGCGAGCGCGTCGCCATGCGCGGCCTTCAGCGCCTCGCCGACCTCGATCAGGTAGGCGCCGCCATATTGCAGGCCACCCGGCACTTCCTCGGCGAACAGCTCGGTCGTCAAGCTTGTGCCCAGCGCCTGCAAGTAACGAAAATACGCCGCCCAGGCGAGCGCGCCGACCTGGTTGCCGGCATCGTTGATGTAGAACTCCTTGGTGACGTCGAACCCCGCCTTGGCCAGCAGGTTGGCCAGCGCATCGCCGACCACGGCGCCACGGCAATGGCCGATATGCATCGGGCCGGTGGGGTTGGCGGAGACGTATTCCACGTTGACCTTCACGCCCGCCCCGGCCGCGCCATCGCCGAACGCCTCCCCGGTGGTCAGGATCACCGGCAGCAAAGCGCGCCAGGCGGAGGCGTGCAGGCGCAGATTGACGAAACCGGGACCGGCCATCGCCGCCGTTGCCACCAACGGATCCTCCGCCAGCGCCGTCACCAGGCGGGCGGCGATGTCGGCCGGCTTCATCCGCGCCGGCTTGGCCGCGACCATCGCCGCGTTCGTCGCCATGTCGCCATGATCGGGGTCCCGCGTCGGCGTCACCTCGACGCGAGCGGCGATCTCGGCGGGCAGATCAGGCACGATCGCGGCCAGCGCGACCAGCACGCGGTCGCGCAGAGTGGCAAAAACATTATCGGTCATAACTATCCGTTCAATCAGCCGCTGACAGAGATATCGGTAAGGCGCTGGTGCTCGTCCATCGCGTAGCGGTCGGTCATCCCCGCGATGTAGTCGGCAACGACGCCGGCCATGCGCGGCGTGCCCGCCCCCTCGCCCGCCCGCGCCCGCCAGTCATCGGGCAGCAGGCCGGGCTCGCCATGCAGCACCGCGAACAGTTCGGTGGTCACCTTGCGCGCCTTGTAGTGCATGCGGCGCTGGCGCCAGTGGCGATACATGTGGGCGTAGAGGAATTCCTTGATGACGCCGTTGGCCTCGGCCATGACCGGGCTGAACCCGACCACCGGGCGCTGCGCCTGACGGATCGCGTCGGCGTCCGCGGGCGCGAGCTTGGCGATCCGCGTGCGCGTCTCGGTCACGATGTCGTTGATCAACGCGTTGATCACGCGCCGGTTCATCTCATGGCGCAGCCGCGGCGGCGGCACGTCCAGGCTCGCCCGCCGCGCCGCCGCCAGCGCCGGCCCGACGACCGGCAGATGGGCGATGTCCTCGACCGTGAAAATCTGCGCCCGCAACCCGTCATCGAGGTCATGGCTGTGATAGGCCACATCGTCGGACAGCGCCGCGACCTGCGCCTCGGCAGAGGCATGCGTGTTCAAATCGAGCTTATGGCGTTCATTATACTCGACGACGTAGGGCGGCGGCTTGCGCACCGGGCCGTTATGCTTCGCCAGCCCCTCCAGCGTCTCCCAGGTCAGGTTCAAGCCGTCGAACGCGGCGTAGCGCGCCTCCATCAGCGTGACCACGCGCAGCGATTGCGCGTTGTGGTCGAAGCCGCCGAACGGCTTCATCGCCAGCGCGAGCGCCTCCTCGCCGGCATGGCCGAACGGCGGATGGCCGAGGTCGTGCGCCAGCGCGAGGGCCTCGGCGAGGTCTTCGTCGAGCGCCAGTTCACGCGCGATCGAACGGGCAATCTGGGCCACCTCGATGCTGTGGGTCAGCCGGGTGCGGTAGAAATCGCCCTCGTGGTTGACGAAAACCTGAGTCTTGTATTGCAGCTTGCGAAAGGCGGAGCTGTGGATGATGCGGTCACGGTCGCGCTGATACGGGCTGCGCGTCGGTGATTCCGGCTCGGCATGCAGCCGCCCCCGTGTCTTCTCCGCCCTGACAGCCCAGATCGCGCGTTCCATGCCCCGCGCATACACCCTGCATCCTCCCCCTTCAATGTTGGAGCAATCGGGCCTATGTTGGAGGGATGGAAAACGCAGCCCCCGCCCCCTTCCGCCTCACCGACCGCGCTGCCCTGCGCATCGCCGAGATCGTCGCCGCCGACGCCGCCCAGCAGGCGCTGCGCATCGAGGTGCTCGCCGGCGGTTGCAACGGCTTCCAGTACCGCTTCGAACTCGACCGCGCGGCAGCCGAGGACGATGTGGTGATCGAACACAACAACGCCCGCGTGTTCATCGACCCCGCCAGCCTCGACCTGCTGGCCGGCTCCGAACTCGACTACACCGACGCGCTGATGGGCAGCCATTTCGCCGTCAAAAACCCCAACGTCGCCTCCTCCTGCGGCTGCGGGACCAGCTTCTCGGTGGCCTGACCGCGTGAAACTCGCCACCTGGAACGTCAACTCAATCCGCCAGCGCGAACGCCACGTGACGTCGTGGCTCGGACGAGTGCAGCCGGACGTGCTGTTCCTGCAGGAGATCAAGTGCGAGGCGCCGGCCTTTCCGATGGCAGGTTTCGAGGCGCTCGGCTATCGCGCCGAGGTGGTCGGCCAAAAATCCTATAACGGCGTCGCCGTGCTCGCCCGCGTCCCGTTCACGACCGTGCATCGCGCCTTGCCGGGCCGCCCGGAGGAGGACGCCCAGGCGCGCTACATCGAAATCGAAGTGGGCAGCATCACGGCCATCGGCATCTATCTGCCGAACGGCAATTCCGGCGGCGAGGCGGGCTATGCCTACAAGCTGGCGTGGATGGACGCCCTGCGCGCCCGCGCCGCCGCACTGCTGGAAGCCGACCGCGATGTCGTCATCCTCGGCGACTACAACGTCTGCCCGACCGACGCCGATTACGCCCCCGGCGCGCTCGGCGCCGATGACGCGCTGCTGCGCCCAGCCACCCGGGCAGCCTATCGCGCTCTCCTCTGGCTCGGCCTGACCGACGCCATCCGCGCCCTGCACCCAGCCGGCCCCATCTGGACCTTCTGGGACTACCAGGCCGGCGCCTGGCCCCGCGACAAAGGCCTGCGCATCGATCACGCACTGCTCTCGCCCGCACTCGCCGAACGCCTCACCGCCGCCGCCCCCGACCGCACCGAACGCGGCGAGGAACAGCCGTCGGACCACGTGCCCGTCATCATCGAGATCGGCTAGAGCAGCAGGCTGCGAACTGCTCAATAGCAAGGCAAGCGCGCCTCCGGCGGCAAAGGGGCACGCCCCTTTGATCCCCCTGACTCCTCGCGGTTGGATCGACGGTCTTTGGTTGAAGGGGCTTAATCTCGCTGCATTCACGGGCGAAGCCCAGACCCTTGCGCAATGATTGCCTGCGGCGCAAGCAAGAAAGTCGGGGGGATCAAAGGGGCGACTGCCCCTTTGCCGCCGGAGGCGCGCTTGCCTTCCTGTCTCAACGCGGCTTCGCCCGTGTCGGGCCGCCAAAAAATCCCGGAATCCAGCGCTCGTTGCCGATATGGCCCTCGGCGTGGCCTTTCACCCAGCGATAGGTGAGCGGCCGGCTCTGCACGTAGCGCCCGCGCGACCAGAAAAACGCCGTGCCATTCCATTTCCATTGCCCCGGCGCCCATTCGTAGCTGCGTCCTGGCGAGGGCGGCACGGTCTCGTGGCGCGGCGGCGGGCGCAGGCGCGGGGCGAGCCGCAGGTACTCCTGCGCCTGGACGCGCGGCCCGGGCAGGCTCAGCAGCAACGCTGCGAGCATTGTCCGCCGTGCCAGGCGCGCCTTGCCGTCCTTCATGCCCCGCCCTTCCGTTCGACCGGCGGGCAAACTAGGCGGTGGCGGGCGCTCCGGCAATCCGCCGCGAAGCCGGCAGCAGCCCGACCGACCGCGCCGCGATCAGCCAGGGCAGCAGCAGAATGCCAAGCCAGCGATGGCCGGCATCTCCGGCGATGGCGAGAATATTATGGGTGTCGCCGGAGGCAAAGCGCGGCCAGATGTAGTTCGGCAGCGGATTGTCGTCCCAGATCGGCGCGCCCATCACGGTGGTCGCGCAGAGCGTGGAAATGGCCAGGCTGAGGGCGGCGAGAGCGAGCAACAGCGTGCGCATCGGCCGGCCGGCGTGGTCCCAGAGCGGGGCGAAGGCCAGCGCCAGGAACGGCAGGGCCGCGGTGAGATGGCGCGGCCCGGTGGAGGCGCCGCCATCCCAGTAGGCATAGCCGGCGTTGACGGCGAGGAAGATCAGCGGGATGGCGATGGTGAGCGCCAGCATCTCGGCCGGCAGGCGCCGGCTGGCGAACCATGCGAGCGGCGCCAATACCAGCAGCGGGCTCAGCAGCAGCAGGCCGCGCTTGCTGCCGATCAACAACAGGGCGGCGACGTTCGGGTCCGGCCAGACGACACCGAACAAGCCGCGCTGCATGCCTTCGAAGCCGACCATGCGAGAGTATCCAACCTGGGTCACGCCCCCGAACACCATGGTGTTGTAGACCCCCATCGGGATCGCGGCGAGCACCCCGCCGGCCACCACGCAGGCAAGGATCGTCCAGACCTGCCGCGCCGGCCGCTGCCGTAGCCGCCAAAGCCCGGCGAGGGCGATCACCGCGACGCCCGCGCCGGCGGTGTATTCGATGACCATCGACCAGGACAGCACCGCACCCGCCAGCGCGCCATGAATGCGGGCCTGGCGCGGGTCGGCGGCATCGGAGGCGATGAGGACCGCGAGCAGGCCGAGCACCAGGCAGGCGCCGGTGGCGGCATGGCTGAAGAACACGGTGGCATAGCCGAAGCCGGGCGTGCACAGAGCGAAGGCGAGCGTGGCGAACAACGCCCCTCCCCGTTCGGCCCCGACCCGGCGCGCGATCACATACAGCGCAGCACCGCCGGCGGCCGACAGCGGTGCCACGGTCAGGATCGTCGTCAGGGTCGTGACGAGAATGTAGTAGAGCGAGAGCTGCCCATCGGCCACCAGCGCCGTGTCGAACCCGGCCATCCGGGAGACGAACTCCATGATCGCAACGAATGGCAGCGCCATCAGCGACAGCCCGGGCGCCTTGTCCAAATAGAAGTGGCCGTCCAGTTCCGCCTTGTCGACGGTGAAGTCGGCGATCGCGTCGATACTGGCGATATGGTCCTGGATGAGGGTCAGAACATAGCCCATCCGGCTGATGCTATTATCGTTGAGCACCATGAAGCCGGGGCCGATCAGCGCATACGTCGCCCACAGCGCGGCGAACAGGGCGACGACGATCCGGCGATCATCGGGGCAAAGGGCGGCTCGGTCGGTTGGCATTTGGTGTGCTCCAGGCTCGCCCGGACTGGAACACGCGGGGTGTTAAGGGGCGGTCAAGCCGCAGACCGCCGCAGGCAGGGCAATCAGGTGAAGCACGGCATTGCAGGTCTCGGCACTCATCCTTCCCCTGATGGGCGTCCTTCCCCTGATGGGCGTCATTGCGAGCCCTTGCGAAGCAATCCAGCATCACCACAAGACCGTTCGGGCGGCTCTGGATTGCTTCGCAAGGGCTCGCAATGACGGTTGAG
>JAYTUU010000036.1:0-33009 GCA_043744375.1 Rhodospirillales bacterium
GGAGCGGCGGCCGGCGGAGAGCACGAGGTCGGGCGCGTCTTGCGTTGCCGCGGTGTCGCCGAGGGCGGCACGGCTGGCCGGCGAGAGCCCGAGCAGCGAGCCGCCGGGAGCGAGGCCGGCAACATGCGCCATCCAGCTCCAGGCCAACGGAATGCGTCGGAACGGCAGGCCGAGCCGTTCGGCAATCCCGAGCGCCTGGGCGGCAGTGCCGGCCCGAGGGTCGTCGAGCACCCAGATACGGGCTTCCGGGGCGTCTGCCGGGCCGGGGCTGGCCGCTTCGGTGGGGTGGGTCGTGGTCATGGCTATCGACGCCGCGCTGGTGGGCAGCTAGGACATGGGTTTCGAGGCAAGCGTGGGTTTCGAGGCAAGCGTGGGCTTCGAGCCAAGCGTGGGCTTCGAGCCAAGCAACGACGAGGTGCCGCTATGGAAAAGCTCCACATGACCGACTGGGACCGCGACGCGGCGCTGACGACCGCGCGCATCCTGCTGGAGATCAAGGCCGTCAATTTTCGCCCCGATGAACCCTATACGTTGACGTCGGGCTGGAAATCGCCCGTCTATATCGATTGCCGGCGCATCATCTACTTCCCGCGCGCCCGCGCCAAGATATGCGAACTGGCGGTGGAGAAGATAGGCCGTCATGTCGGCTATGAGACAATCGAGGTGGTGGCCGGCGGCGAGACGGCCGGCATTCCCTTCGCCGCCTGGATCGCCGACCGCATGTCGATCCCGATGGCCTATATTCGCAAGAAACCCAAAGGCTTCGGGCGCAATGCTCTGATCGAAGGCGATGTCCCCGAGGGCAAGCGGACGCTGCTGGTCGAGGATTTGACCACCGATGGAGGCTCGAAAATCCAGTTCGCCCAGGCGTTGCGAGAGGCTGGCGCGCTGGTGAACCATACCTTCGTGGTGTTCTACTACGGCGTGTTCCCCGGCAGTTTCGAGACGCTGAAGCGGATGGACATCTCGCTGCACCACCTCTGCACCTGGTGGGATGTGCTCGATGCCTGCCGGGAGCGGCCGTATTTCTCCGAGTCGGCGCTGGGGCAGGTGCGCAAATTCCTGGAGAATCCGGTGGCCTGGTCGGCTGCGCACGGCGGGGTGGCGAGTGCAGAGGAGGCGTTGCAGCGCAAGATGTCGGCGGGATAGGAGCAGGGCCATCGGGTGAAGGGAAAGGCGGTGCTCAACCGTCATTGCGAGCCCTTGCGAAGCAATCCAGAGCCGCCCGAACGGTCTCATGGCGACGCCATCGCCAATTGGCACCCGCCCTCGGCCCACAAGACCTAGCGAAGGCAATCAAGGCTCCGCCGGCAAGCCCGCGTCAGGCGCGCGCTTGCGTGCCGAAAGCGGCTGGGGGGCACGCCCCTTTGATCCCCCCGACTGCTTGCGGCTGGGGCTATGGCCTTCGGATGGCACCCCATATCTTGCGCCGCAGGCAATCCACATCGCCCTCCCCGCCAGGGCAATCGGGTAAAGGGGAAAGGCGGTGCTCAACCGTCATTGCGAGCCCTTGCGAAGCAATCCAGAGCCGCCCAAACGGTCTTGTGGTGATGCTGGATGGCTTCGCCAGCGATCCTCACATGATCATCGGATCACATCCGAAGGCCATCGCCCCAGCCGCGAGCAGTCGGGGGTTGCAAGGGCCCTCGGCCCTTGCCCGGCGGAGCCTTGATTTCCCTACCCGGCCCTAAAAAAACCCTTGCAACGATCTAACTAACTATCTAACAACACCCCCATGCACCCCGCCCCAATCCCCCCCGACCTCCAGGCCGCCGCGCCCGAGCTCGCCCGGCGGTTCGGCGCCATCCTCGCGGGCCTCGTCCTTCTCGTCGCCCGCGCCTTCCTCAAGCACCCCCGTGCCGCCCTCATCCTCCCCCTTTGCCGCTACTTCGTCGAAACCGCCCGTCGGTTCGACCGCCTGACCGCCCACATCGCCGCCGGCCGCCGCCCGCGCAAATCCCGCCTTGGCCGCGTCCGTCCCCCCGCCGAACCGGGCGCCACCGCCCGCGCCCCATGGCGCCCGACCACCCGCGCCTGGCTCCTCATCGACCTGAAGCACGAAGCCGCCTTCTTCCGCGGCCAGCTCGAAACCCTGCTCGCCGATCCCGCCGCCGCGCACCTCATCGCCGCCCACCCCGCCGCCGCCCGCCTGTTCCGCCCCCTCGGCCACATGCTCGGCCTCGGCCCCTGCCGAGACCCCGGCCTCAACTCCTGCCCCGTCCTCGCCCTCCCCCGCCCCAAACCCAAACCCGCCACCCCCAAGGCCCCGCGCCCCCCACGACCGCCACGCGCGCCGCGCGAGATCGACCCGCACGACCGCCGCGCCCCCTGGCCCTGGTACATCGTCCCCACCAAACGAAGCCGCGCCTGACCGGCACCGCTGACCCACGACAATTTTGTTACGTTTACAAAACAAATTTCCGACACCTTGCCGCCATTCCCCACCCGCGCCACTCTCCCGTGTCAGCAGGAGACTCGCAAATGGCAAAACGCGCCCTCACAAAGCCCGCCGCCCTCGAAAAAGCCCGCGCGCTGATGCAGAAATTCCAGTTCATCGACGGCCATAACGACCTCCCCTGGGTCATCCGCCAGCGCACCGGCCCCAAAGGCGACGTCGCCGGCTACGACCTTCGCAAAATCCACAATGACGGCGACACCGACATCCCCCGCCTCCGCCAGGGCCGCGTCGGCGGCCAGGTCTTCGCCGCCTTCATCCCCTCCGAAATCCCCCACCCCACCCGCGCCACCCTCGAACAGATCGACATCATCCGCCGCATCAACGAAACCTACCCCGAAACCTTCCACCCCGTCCTCAAATCCACCGACTTCGCCCGCGCCAAACGCCTCGGCAAGATCGCCAGCATGGCCTCCGTCGAAGGCGGCGTCGGCCTCGAAAACAGCCTCGCCCCGCTGCGCCTCTGGCACGCCCTCGGCGTCCGCCTGATGACCCTTTGCCATAACGGCACGCTCGACTGGTGCGACAGCGCCACCGACGACGCCCGCCACGCCGGCCTCACCGATTTCGGCCGCGCCGTCGTCGCCGAACTCAACCGCCTCGGCATCATCATCGACTGCGCCCACGTCGCCCCCGCCACCATGCACCACGTGCTCGACAGCAGCACCGCCCCGATCGTCTTCTCGCATTCCAACGCGCAAACCCTCTGCGCCCACCCGCGCAACGTCCCCGATGACGTGCTCGACCGCGTGCCCGCCAATGGCGGCCTGGTGATGGCCACCTTCATTCCCGAATTCCTCAGCGAAGACCTGCGTCTTTGGATGGAACCCATGCGCGCCGCCGTCCCCCGCAGCTTCGGCCCCGGCTGGGCCGACAGCATCCGCGCCTGGGAAAAGGATCACGGCCTTTGCCCGAAAGCCACCATCGAACACGTCGCCACCCACATCGAATACTTCGCCAACCGCATCGGCCCCGAACGCGTCGGCATCGGCTCGGATTTCTACGGCGTGCCCGCCATGCCCGTCGGCCTGGAAAACGTCTCCCGCTTCCCCCACCTCATCGCCGAAATGATCCGCCGCGGCTGGTCCGACAAACACCTCGCCGGCCTGATGGGCGGCAACTTCATCCGCCTCTTCAAAGCCGTCGAAACCCAGTCCCACGCCCTACGCAACACGGCACCCATCGTCGGCACCATCCAGGACCTCGACGGCCCCGCCGCCCCCTACTGAACCCGTCCGGGGGGGGCACCCCCCGGACCCCAGGCTACCCCAGCTTCACGTTCCCGCTCTGCGCCGGAATCCCGGTCACGTCATGGCAAACCCGCGCAAAAGCGGCCACCCCATCACGGATCGTCTCCTTCGACGGCAACGCGAAACACAACCGCAGATAGGGCGTCGCCTCCGCCCCATTCACCGCCCATTCCGGCCCAGGATTGAAAACAATCCCCGCCGCCGCGGCCGGTTTGATCAGCGTCCTCACATCCACACTCTCCGGCAGCTTCATCCACAGAAAAATCCCGCCCTTGGGGCGAACCACCTGCATCGACGTCCCGAACGCCGTCTCCACCGCCTCGAACATCGTATCAAGCTTGTCCTCCAGAACCTTGGACAGCTTGGCGATATGGTCGTCGAAATGCCGCGAGAAATACTCGGCAATCACCATCTGATCGAGCGCCCCGGTCCCGCCATCCGTCTTGCACGCGACGAGACGGCTCAACACCGACCAATCCGCCACCGCATAGCCAACCCGCAAGGCCGGCGCGAGCGACTTCGAAAACGACCCGATATGGATCACCTGGCTCGGTGCCAGCCCATAGAACGCCGCCGGCGCGCCCCCCTGCCACAGCAGATCGGCGTAGCATTCATCCTCGAAGATCGGGAACCCATACTGCTTCGCCAACGCCAGGATCGCATGCCGCCGATCGAGCGGCAGAATGCTCCCCGTCGGATTCTGGATCGTCGGGATCGTATAGAGAAACTTCGGCGTCACCCCCTTCGCCTTGAGGTCCGCCAGAATCCCCGCCAACGCATCCACCTTGATGCCGTCATCATCGAGCGGCAGCGCGATCACGTTGGCACCAAGCTTGCGAAACCGGCTGATCGCCCCGGCATAGCAGAACTCCTCCAGCAGCACGGTATCCCCGGGCACCAGCAGAAGCTGGCTGACCAGATCGATCCCCTGGCCCGACCCGGTGGTGATCAGCACATCCTCGGCCGTGGTCTTCACCCCGCGATGGCGCACCAGCTTGTCGGCCACGAACTCCCGCAGCCCCGGAAACCCCATCGGCCCCAGCCCGAGATTATACATCGCCAGCTTGTCGCCCTCGCGACGGATCACCGCGTCAGCGGCGGCGGCCAGCTCGGCGGAGGGAATATGAACAGGGTCGTTATGCCCGCCAATGAAGTTGAACTTGGGATGGCCACCGAACCGCGCCGCCGGCGCCGGCAGGTCGGGATTGAAAAGATGGTCATATGCAAAAGCAATGTCGTTCATTCTGTATGCCCTCCCTGAGTCGGTCGAGAATAGGCTCCGCCCGACGAACCCGGCAAGCGCGCGGCCCGCAATCCGCACATGCTTTCTTTTTTGACCCGGTTGCAGAAACCGGCTTAAGCTCGCCCGCAGGGTGTGGGGACTCACGAAATGCCGACTCTGCTAGAGCATGCCATCAACGAAGAAATGGACGACGGCCGCGCCGGGCGGGTCGACTCGTGGCTCAATCCGGCCCGCGGCATCGCTATCGGCGTCGCCTTCGGTCTGGCCGCCTGGATCGCCATCGGCGCCCTCGCCTGGCTGTTCATGAAATGACCCGCCGCCTCCGACCACTCCCATGAAAAAAGGCCCCGGGGTGCGCACCCCGGGGCCTTTTTCGTCCCCCTCCGCCCGCGATCAGGGCTTGAGGTGATACAGGATCGCCAGCAGCAGCAGCGCCACGATGTTGGTGATCTTGATCATCGGATTGACCGCCGGACCGGCGGTGTCCTTGTAGGGATCCCCGACCGTATCCCCGGTCACCGCCGCCTTGTGCGCGTCGGACCCTTTGCCGCCATGGTTGCCTTCCTCGATGTACTTCTTCGCGTTGTCCCACGCACCGCCGCCGGAGGTCATGGAAATCGCCACGAACAACCCGGTCACGATGGTGCCGAGCAGCATGGCACCGACCGCCGAGAACGCCGCACCCTGGCCGCCAATCGCCGAGATCGCGAAATACAGCACGATCGGCGCGAGCACCGGCAGCAGCGACGGCAGCAACATCTCCTTGATCGCCGCCTTCGTCAGCATGTCCACCGCGCGGCCATATTCCGGCTTCGCGGTGCCTTCCATGATGCCCGGGATCTCCTTGAACTGGCGCCGAACCTCGACCACCACGGCGCCGGCAGCACGGCCCACCGCCGTCATGCCCATCGCCGCGAACAGATACGGCAGCAGACCGCCGATAAACAGCCCGACCACCACATACGGATTCTGCAGCGTGAAATCGACCGCCACCTTCGGGAAGTAGAACTTCAGGTCCTCGGTATAGGCCGCAAACAGCACCAGCGAGGCCAGACCGGCCGACCCGATCGCATACCCCTTGGTCACCGCCTTCGTCGTGTTGCCAACCGCGTCGAGCGCGTCGGTGATCTTGCGCACGTCGCTCGGCAAGCCCGCCATTTCGGCAATGCCGCCGGCGTTGTCCGTCACCGGCCCATAGGCGTCGAGCGCCACGATCATGCCCGCCAGCGACAGCATCGTCGTCGCCGCGATGGCAATGCCGAACAGCCCGGCCACCAGATAGGACATCAGGATGCCCGCACAGATCACCACCACCGGCAGCGCCGTCGACTCCATCGAGATCGCCAGACCCTGGATCACGTTGGTGCCATGCCCCGTCGTCGAAGACTGCGCGATGCTGCGCACCGGGCGGTACTCGGTCGCCGTGTAGTATTCGGTGATCCACACCAGCAGCCCCGTCACGCCCAGGCCGACCAGCGCGCATTCGAACAGGCCCATGCCCGTCACCGCGGCCGTGCCCATCTTGATCGGCGCCGAGAAGCCGATGGTCATGTTGATGACAATCGCAATCGCGATCACCGACAGCACGCCCGTCACCAGCAGGCCCTTGTAGAGCGCGCCCATGATGTTGTTGGTCGCGCCGAGGCGGACGAAATAAGTGCCCACGACGGAGGTAAGAATGCACACGCCGCCGATCTGCAACGGCAGCATCATCATCGCATCAGCGTCCGCGCCGGCGGCGAAGAAGATATTGCCGAGCAGCATGGTGGCGACGATCGTCACCGCATAGGTCTCGAACAAATCGGCCGCCATGCCCGCGCAGTCGCCCACGTTGTCGCCCACGTTGTCGGCGATCACGGCGGGGTTGCGGGGGTCATCCTCGGGAATATTCGCCTCGACCTTGCCCACCAGGTCCGCGCCCACGTCGGCGCCCTTGGTGAAGATGCCGCCACCGAGACGCGCGAAAATCGAGATCAGCGAGGCGCCGAACGACAGCGCAACCATCGCCTCCATCACCGGCCGCAGATCAGGGTTCGTCGAACCCGCGCGCAGTATGAAGTAGTAGATGGCAACGCCGAGCAGCCCGAGGCCCACTACCAGCATGCCAGTGATCGCGCCCGACTTGAACGCGACATCAAGCCCAGCCGCGAGACCCTTGGAGGACGCCTGCGCCGTCCGCACATTGGCGCGCACCGAGACGTTCATGCCGACATAGCCGGCCACCGCGGACAGGATCGCGCCGATGGCAAAGCCGATCCCCACGGTCTTGCCGAGGAACGCCCACAGCAGCACGAGAATAACCAGGCCGACCATGCCGATCGTGGTGTACTGCCGGTTCAGATAAGCGCGCGCGCCTTCCTGAATAGCGGCCGAAATCTCCTGCATCCGGGCCGATCCGGCGTCGGCGGCAAGCACCTGGCGGGTGGTGATCAGGCCATAGATCACCGCGACAAAGCCGCAGGCGATGATGACCAACTGGGCGGAAGTCATAGGCAGCGCCTCCTCAAGATCTTTTTGAACACGATGAACCGCGACGCGGCATGAACCGGCCGTAATCTGGCGCGCATATGGCAGAGTTGTCACCGGCAGGCAATCGCGCGAGCAAGCAAGGCTCCGCCGGCAAAGGGCCGAGGGCCCTTGGAACCCCGGACTATCAGCGGCGGGGGCGATGGCCTTCGGATGATATCGCCGTTCTCGCTTGCGCCGCAGGCAATCAAGATCACGAAGCGACGTGCAGTCGGATGGATTGATCGGCTTCGCCCACGAAACCCCAAAATTGTGGTTCTGCAACCGAAGGTCGCCAATCCGGCCGCTGATAGTCGGGGGTTCCAAGGGCCCTCGGCCCGTCGCGCGACTGCGCGCTGCGCACGACGCCGGCGGAGCCTTGATTGCCTTGCATACCTACCCAGAAGGTTGCACCAAGCCGCCGTCTCGGCAATCCTGCCCCCGGTTGCGCCTGTAGCTCAGTTGGTTAGAGCGGGCCGCTCATAACGGCTTGGTCGCGGGTTCAAATCCTGCCAGGCGCACCAATATGATAGGCTATCTCGACACAGCCGCCGCGCAGGTGCATCGATGCGCGCATATTTGGAGGATACACCATGCCTGCCTATCGTTCCCGCACGACAACCCATGGCCGCAACATGGCCGGCGCCCGCGGATTGTGGCGTGCAACCGGCATGAAGGACGGCGATTTCGGCAAACCCATCATCGCCATCGCCAACTCCTTCACCCAGTTCGTCCCCGGGCATGTCCACCTGAAAGACCTCGGCCAGATGGTCGCCCGCGAGATCGAGAGCGCCGGCGGAGTTGCCAAGGAATTCAACACCATCGCCGTCGATGACGGCATCGCCATGGGCCATGACGGCATGCTCTACAGCCTGCCCTCGCGCGAACTGATCGCCGACGCCGTCGAATACATGGTGAACGCACACTGCGCCGACGCGCTGGTCTGCATCTCCAACTGCGACAAGATCACCCCGGGCATGCTGATGGCCGCCATGCGCCTCAACATCCCCGTCATCTTCGTCTCCGGCGGCCCGATGGAAGCCGGCCGCATCATCCATCGCGGCAAGCTGCAAGCGGTCGACCTGATCGACGCCATGGTCGCCGCCGGCAACGAGGAACTGACCGACGCCGAGGTCGACGTGATCGAGCGCGCGGCCTGCCCGACCTGCGGCTCCTGCTCCGGCATGTTCACCGCCAACTCGATGAATTGCCTGACCGAGGCGCTCGGCCTCGCGCTGCCCGGCAACGGCACGGTCCTCGCCACCCATGCCGACCGCAAGAACCTGTTCCTCGAAGCCGGCCGCGTCATCGTCGATCTCGCCCAGCGCCACTACGAACAGGACGACTACTCCGTGCTGCCGCGCAGCATCGCCAACTTCCAAGCCTTCGAAAACGCGATGACGCTCGACATCGCCATGGGCGGCTCCACCAACACGGTGCTGCATCTGCTCGCCGCCGCCGAGGAGGGCGGCATCGACTTCACCATGGCCGACATCGACCGCCTCTCGCGCCGCGTCCCCTGCCTCTGCAAAGTCTCCCCCTCGGTGGCGGACGTGCATGTCGAAGACGTCCACCGCGCCGGCGGCATCCCCGCCCTTCTCGCCGAGCTTGACCGCGCCGGGCTGATCCACCGCGACGTCGGCTCTGTCCACGCCACCTCCCTCGGCGCCGCACTGGACCGCTGGGACGTGATGAAAACCCCGACCGAGGCGGTGACAACCTTCTTCCGCGCAGCACCGGGCGGCGTGCCCACCCAGGTCGCCTTCAGCCAGGGCCGCCGCTACGAGGAAATCGACACCGACCGCGCCACCGGCGTCATCCGTAACCTCGACCACGCCTTCTCCAAGGACGGCGGCCTGGCCATCCTCACCGGCAACATCGCCCGCGACGGCTGCATCGTGAAGACCGCCGGCGTCGTCGCCTCGATGCTTAAATTCACCGGCCCGGTCAAGCGCTTCGAAAGCCAGGACGCGGCGGTCGAAAGCATTCTCGGCGGCAAGGTCGTCAAGGGCGACGTGGTCGTCATCGTCTACGAGGGCCCCAAGGGCGGCCCGGGCATGCAGGAAATGCTCTATCCGACCAGCTACCTGAAATCGAAAGGCCTCGACAAATACTGCGCCCTCGTCACCGATGGCCGCTTCTCCGGCGGCACCTCGGGCCTCTCGATCGGCCACTGCTCGCCGGAAGCCGCCGAAGGCGGCACCATCGGCCTCGTCCAGGAAGGCGACCGCATCGAGATCGACATCCCCAACCGCGCGATCACCCTCCTGGTCACCGAAGACGAACTCGCACGCCGCCGCGCCGCCATGGACGCCCTCGGCGACGCCGCCTGGCTGCCAGCCCCACGCAAGCGCGTCGTCAGCATGGCCCTCCAGGCCTACGCCGCACTCACCACCTCCGCCGCCCGCGGCGCCGTCCGCGACGTCAGCCAACTCAAACGCCGCTGAGCGTCACCCGATCCCGAGATAGACGATCAGCGCCGAGACGGTAAAAACCGACAACACGGTGGACAGCAACACCGTGGCCGAAGCGCCCGCGACGAAAATATCGTAGTCGCGGGCGAGCACGAACGCGTTGGCCGCACTCGGCAGTGCGGCCAACAGCACCGCCGACCGCCCCCACGTCGCGTCGAGATCGGGGAAGAACGGCAGCAACGCCATCGCAATCGCCGGCTGCACGAACACCTTCCCGATCGTCGCCAACGCCACCTCGCCGCGCTGCCCGCGCACCCCCTGTTCCGACAGAAAATGCCCGATCGCGAACAGCGCGCACGGCCCGGCGGCGGTCCCGAGCAGATCGAGAAACCGCTGGATCGGATCGGGCACCGGCACCCCGAACGCCGAAACCAGCATCCCCAGCGCCACCGCCTGCACGATCGGGCTGCGCACCGCCGCCCCACCGGCCCGCCCGAATGTCGTCAACGCCCCCTGCCCGCGATGCTGGCCGATCTCGACGATCACCAGCCCGAACGTCAGCATCCCCGCCGCCCCCAGCACGACCGCCAAAGTCGCCGGCAACACCCCCGCCGGCCCGAACGCCGCCAAACACAACGGAATGCCCATATACCCGACATTGCCGAACGACGCGGCAATGCCGTGCAGGCTCGCATGCGCCAGCCCCGCCCCAGCCACCACACGCGCCCCGACCATGCCGATCAGATACGTCAGCACCATGCTGCCGCCGAACACCACCATGAACGGGACATTGACAATCCCCTCCAACGCCACCCGCGACAGCGCATTGAACAACATCGCCGGCAACGCAAACCAGGTAACAAACCCGTTCAACGCACCCGTCCCGTTGGCCCCCAGCAAATGCCGCCGCCCCGCAAACCAGCCAATGCCGATCAACGCAAAAATCGGAAAAGCCACAGTGAAGATGGCGTGCATACGCGATGTCCGAAACGAGGGAACCGCCAGTTTAGGAACCGCCAGCCGTCCCGTCCATCAAGCAAGGCTCCGCCGGCAAAGGGGCGAGCCCCTTTGATCCCCCCGACTTCTCGCGGCTGGATCGACGGCCTTCGGTTGTGCCAGGTTCGCTGGCGAAGCCCTGAATCCATTACAACCGGCCATGCGGTTCGCAGAGATGATTGCCTGCGGCGCCAGCAAGGCCGGCGCCCCAGCCGCGAGCAGTCGGGGGTTCCAAGGGCCCTCGGCCCTTGGCCGGCGGAGCCTTGATTGCCTGCCTTCCCCTCCGCTGCGGACGAGCAATGCAACGCCGTCGCTTGCGGAACCGTCGCGCCCATGCGGATATCGTCTCGTCCCCATTGCAAGGAGAGTCCGCCATGTCCCGGCCGCTCTTGTCCCGCCGTAGCCTGCTCGCCGCCACGGCGATCCCCTTCGCCCTCCCCGCCGCGGCGCAAAAGCGTGGTGGCCGGCTGATCGTCGCCGCCGACTCGGAGCCGAGCAACCTCAACCCCGCCATCATCGCCTCCAACGGCGTTTTCTTCGTCGCCAGCAAGGTCATCGAGCCGCTGGCCGAGGCGAGCTACACGGGCAAGGACGGCCTCGCCCCGCGCCTCGCGACCTCATGGCAGGCTGCCCCCGACGGCCGCTCCGTCACCTTCGCCCTGCGCCAGGGTGCCACCTGGCATGACGGCCAGCCTTTCACCTCCGCCGACGTCGCCTTCTCCGCGATGGAGGTGTGGAAGAAGCTGCAAAACCTCGGCCGCGTCGTCTTCCGCGATCTCGAAGCGGTGGAAACGCCGGACGCTCACACCGCCATCTTCCGTTTCGCCAACCCCACGCCGGGCCAGCTGATCCGCAACGCCCTGCCGGCATTGACCGCCGTGCTGCCGAAGCACCTCTATGCCGGCACCGACATCATGCGGAATCCCGCCAACACGAAGCTCATCGGCACCGGCCCGTTCCGCCACGCCGAGTACAAGCCCGGCGAATACCAACTCCTCAAGCGTAACCCGACCTATTGGGCGAAGGACCAGCCGCTGCTCGACGAAATCCTCTTCCGCACCCTCCCCGACCGCGCCGCCGCCGGCAACGCGCTGGAGGCCGAGGACATCCACCTCGCCGCCTTCTCCGCCGTCCCCCTGTCCGACCTCGCGCGCATCGGCAAGGTCCCGGGCATCAAGGTCTACTCGAACGGCTATGAGGGCCTGACCTACCAGCTCGTCGTCGAGATCAACCACCGCCGCAAGGAGTTGGCCGACGTCCGCGTCCGCCGCGCCATCGCCCACGCAATCGACCGCGATTTCGTCCTCAAAACCATCTTCCTCGGCTATGCCGGCGCCGCCACCGGGCCGGTGCCTAAATATGATACCGCCTTCTACACGCCCGACGTTGACAATCTCGGCTTCAATCCCGCCAAGGCCAACGCCCTGTTGGATGAGGCGGGACTGCCGCGCGGCGCCGATGGCGTCCGCCTGCGCCTGCGCCTGCTGCCCGCGCCATTCTTCAACGAAACGAAGCAGTTCGGCGCCTATCTCCGCCAGGCCCTCGCCCCCATCGGCATCGAGGCCACCATCGTCGCCAACGACACCCCGGCCCATCTGAAAGCCGTCTACACCGACCACGCCTTCGACATCACCGTCGCCACCCCCGTCTACCGCGGCGACCCCGCCATCTCCACCACCGTGCTCTACCAGAGCGGCCTGCCCGCCGGCGTTCCCTTCGCCAACCAGTACGGCTACGCCAACCCCGACGTGGACGCGCTGATCGCCGCCGCCGGCCGCGAAATCGACGACGCCAAACGCGCCGCCCTCTACAAGCGCTTCCAGCAACAGGTCGTCTCCGACGTCGCGCTGATCAACGTCGCCGAGTTCAGCTTCATCACCGTGGCGCGCGACAGCGCCGTCAACGTCTCGAACAACCCGCGCTGGGCCACCTCGTCCTGGGCCGACACGGCACTCACGGGCTAGGCTGATGCCGCCCGCCCTGCGCCTGCTGCGGCGGCGGCTGGTCGGCGCCGTGCCCGTCCTCGGCCTCGTCGCCATCGGCGGCTTCTTCCTGCTCGAAGCCGCTCCGGGCGACGCGGTCGACGCCTACATCGCCGGCACCGGCGGCGCCGACGCCACGCAAATCGCCGAACTGCGCGCCCAATGGGGCCTCGACGGCAGTATCCTCGCCCGCCTCGCCGCCTACCTCGCCGCCATCGTCCGCCTCGATCTCGGCTGGTCCACCGGCTTCAACCGCCCGGTGCTGGACGTGCTGCTGGAGCGCGTCGGCAACACGCTGCTGCTGATGAGCCTGGCGATGACCCTCGCCTTCACCCTCGGCACCACGCTCGGCATAATCTGCGGCGCCCGCCCGGCCAGCCTGCACGACCGCCTGCTCTCCGCCGGCGCCATCGCCCTCTACGCCATCCCCGGCTTCTGGCTCGCCCTCGTGCTGATCGTCGTCTTCGCGGTGGACCTGCGCTGGCTCCCGGTCGGCGGCCTGCAAACCACCGCCTCCGGCCTCACCGGCCTGGCCCACGCGCAGGACGTCGCGATCCACCTGATCCTCCCCGTGGCCAGCCTCGGCCTGATCTACATGGCGCTCTATCTCCGCCTGATGCGCGACGGCATGGTCGAGCAATGGCCGCTCGATTTCGTCCGCGCCGCCCGCGCCCGCGGCATGCCGCGCACCCGTCTGGTGCTGCGCCACGTCGCCCGCAACGCCCTGCTTCCCGTCGTTACCATGCTCGGCCTGCAATCCGCCGGCATGCTCGGCGGCAGCGTCGTCATCGAGAGCGTCTTCTCCATCCCCGGCTTGGGGCGCCTCGCCTACGAAGCCGTCCTCAAGCGCGACACCCCCCTCCTCCTCGGCGTGATGCTGCTGAGCGCCGTCCTCGTCATCACCGTCAACGTCCTGGTCGATCTCGTCTACCGCACGCTCGACCCCCGCCTCTCCGACGCCGCATGACCCTGCACCTCAGCGGCGAAGCCCGCGCCGGCCTCGTCCTCATCGCCCTCCTCGCCACCGTCGCCCTCCTCGCGCCGATCCTCTCCCCCGGCGACCCGCTCGCCATCGGCGCGCCACCTTTGCTGCATCCCTTTGAGACCGCGGCCCACCCCCTCGGCACCGACCGCCTCGGCCGCGACGTCACCGCCGCCCTGATCCACGGCACCCGCACTACCCTCCTCGTCGCCCTCGCCGCCGCCGCCACCGCACTCGGCATCGGCATCACCATCGGCACCATCGCCGGCTTCCTCGGCGGCCTCGCCGACGACATCCTGATGCGCATCACCGAAGCCTTCCAGACCGTGCCCGCCTTCCTGCTCACCCTCGCGCTGATCAGCGTCACCGGCCCGCGCGTGCCCACCATCGTCCTCGGCATCGCGCTCGGCGCCTGGATGCAGCCCGCCCGCATCGCCCGCGCCGAGGTGATGTCCCTACGCGAACGCGATTTCGTTGCCGCCTCCCGCGTCATCGGCATGGGCAACCTGGAAATCGCCTTCCGCGAAATCCTGCCCAACGCGCTCGCCCCGGTGATCTCGCTCGGCGCCGTCATCGTCGCCGCCGCGGTGCTGATCGAGTCCGCCCTCTCCTTCCTCGGCCTCGGCGACCCCAACCACGTCACCTGGGGCTCGATGATCGCCGAGGGCCGCGCGATGCTGCGCAGTGCCACCTATCTCTCGATCATCCCCGGCCTGGCCCTCGTCGTCACCGTCCTCGCCATCCACCTTCTAGGCCGCGGCATCGCCACCGCCCTGCGCCCCCGCCAACCCGACCGATGATTTTGTCCGTGCTCGATATCCACGCCCTCACCGTCACCTACGGCGCCGCCGCCGCGCCCGCTTTGCGCGCCATCACGCTCACCCTCAACCAGGGCCAACGCCTCGCCCTGATCGGCGAAAGCGGCTCCGGCAAGTCCACCCTGGCGCTGGCCGTCTGCGGCCTCCTCCCCCCGGACGCCCACATCACCGGCACCATCACCTTCCCCACCCCCCGCCACCTCGGCCGCGACATCGGCGTGCTCTTCCAGGACCCCAGCGGCAGCCTGAACCCCGTCCTGACCATCGGCGAACAGATCGCCGAAGTCCTCGTCATCCATTGCGGCCACAGCTGGGCCGCCGCCCGCGCCGCCGCCGCCCGCCTGCTCGACCGCGTCCGCATCGCCGGCGGCCCCCGCGCCCTCGCCGCCTACCCGCATGAATTCTCCGGCGGCCAGCGCCAGCGCATCGCTCTCGCCGCCGCCCTCGCCGCCCGCCCCACCCTGCTGATCGCCGACGAACCCACCAGCGCCCTCGACAGCATCGTCCAGGCCGAACTCGTCACCCTCCTCGACGAACTCGTGCGCGAGGACGGCATGAGCCTGCTCTTCGTCACCCACGACATCGCGCTCGCCTCCCACCTCGCCGACACCGTCGCCGTCCTCTATCGCGGTGCCATCGTCGAAACCGGCCCCATCGCCACGGTGCTCAACACCCCCGCTCACGCCTACACGCGCGCCCTCATCGCCACCCGCCTCGACCTCGACACCCCCCGCACGCCCCGCCTGGCCGAGATCGATCCCGCAACCTTCGCCATCCGCCATGGCTGACCCGCCGCTCCTCGCCGTCACCGGCCTGCGCAAAACCTTCGACCGCAACGGCCGCAAAACCCAGGCGCTCGACGGCATCGACCTCACCCTCGCCCCCGGCGAAATTTTTGCAATCGCCGGCCCTTCCGGCTGCGGCAAGTCAACCCTCGCCCGCTGCATCCTCCGCCTGATCGAGCCCGATGCCGGCACCATCGCTTTCGCCGGCACCGACCTCCTGGCCACCCACGGCACCAAGCTGCGCGGCTTGCGAAAACGCATCCAGATGGTCTTCCAGGACCCCCACGCCGCCCTCAACCCGCGCGCCACCATCGGCCGCATCCTCGCCGACCCGCTGCGCCTGCACGGCCTGGCCCCGCGCGCCGAACGCCCGCGCGCCGTGCTCGCCCTGATGGACCGCGTCGGCCTCCCCGCCGCCCTGCGCGACCAGCACCCGCACGCCCTCTCCGGCGGCCAACGCCAGCGCGTCGCCATCGCCCGCGCCATCGCCTGCCGGCCCGACCTCATCGTGCTCGACGAACCCGTCTCCGCCCTCGACGTCTCCGTCCGCGCCCGCATCATCAATCTGCTGCTCGACCTGCGCGACGAAACCGGTGTTTCCTACTTGCTGATCTCGCACGACCTGGCTTTGGTCAACGCCATCGCCGCCCGCGTCGCCATCATGCAGGACGGCCGCATCGTCGAAACCGGCAACACCGCCGCCATCTTCGCCAACCCGCGCGCCGACGCCACGATCCGCCTCCTCGGCGCCGTGCCGAAACTCAGGCCCCGCGCCGACCCAGGCACAATGCCAAACGGATGAAAGTTTTTTGGTTCTTTTTTTCAAAAAAGAACAGCGCTTCTTTTTGAAAAAAGAAGCAAAAACTTTTTATCCCTTTCTGTACGAAGCCTCCAGGCGCCGCGCCGCCGGTTGCGTTTGCAGTCCGACCGCATCGGAGGCTAGCGTCACCCATTGGCCACCGGCCCGGGCACGCTCCGGCGCCGTCCGGCCCAGGATCAACAGAGAGGAACGCGGCCATGAAGGTCGGGATGTCGATGAATATGCTGACCAAACCCGGGCGCACCGACGCCTCGGTCCTGGCCGACCATCTCGCCCTCGGCGCCCTCGCCGAACCCCTGGGGTTCGACTCGCTGTTCGCCCTCGAACACCATTTCACCGGCTACGCGATGTCACCGGACCCGTTGCAACTGCTCAGCTACTTCGCCGGCAAAACCAAGCGCATCACGCTCGGAACCTCCGTCATCGTGCTGCCCTGGCATGACCCGATCCGCGTCGCCGAACAGATCGCCCTGCTCGACATCCTCTGCGGCGGGCGCTGCGTGTTCGGCTTCGGCCGCGGCGCCGCCAGCGTCGAATACGCCGGCTTCCGCGTGCCGATGGACGAAGCCCGCGCCCGCTTCGTCGAAGCCGCCAAGATCGTCACCCTCGCCCTCAGCGAGGAGGTCTTCGAATACAAGGGCGAGTTCTTCGACATCCCCCGCATGTCCATCCGCCCGCGCCCGATCTCGCACCCGGAGCGCCGCTTCTTCGCCTCCTCTGTCAGCCCGGAATCGGCCGAGATCATGGCTCGCATCGGCTTCGGCATGCTCATCATCATGCAGAACGAATGGAACAAGGCCGCTTCCGACATCCACCGCCACCGCGCCCTCGCCATCGCCCAGGGCCACACGCCGCGCCCGCCCATCGTCTCCACCAACATCTCGATCGCCGCCACCCGCGCCGAAGCCCGCGACCGCGCCGCCGAATATCTCAGCCGCAAATGGGATTCCATCGACGCCCACTA
Source organism: Rhodospirillales bacterium (assembly GCA_043744375.1). GTDB lineage: Bacteria > Pseudomonadota > Alphaproteobacteria > Acetobacterales > Acetobacteraceae > CAIYPH01. Next base: position 17,215 of record JAYTUU010000036.1, read on the forward strand.
CAAATTCTCCGACGGCCACCTCGCGGGCGTGAAGGGCTACGAATCCTACGGCGGCATGGCCAAAACCTATTCCAAACTGAAGGAAGACAAGCACCGCGCCGCCGCCACCGATTTCTACGTCAGCATCCAGGTCTGCGGCACGCCCGATGACTGCCTCGAACAGATCGCCGAACTCACCCGCCTCACCGGCCTCGACCATCTCTCCGCCGAATTCTCCTTCGGCGGCATGCCGGCCGAAGAAGCCGAACTGAACCTCCGCCTCTTCGCCGACCGCGTCATGCCCCGCCTGCAACACGACGCGGCCTTCCGCGGCGGCGGCGAACCGCAGGCCGAAATCCCCAAGGCCGCCGCCACCAAATCGAAAGACCTCTTCGCCCCCGCCTGAAACAGCCGCGACCCCCAAGGAGCTACGATGCGCATCCACAACCTCTACGCCGACGACCAGGGCGAAACACATTTCCGCGATATCGAAGTCGACTGGGTCACCGAAGGCCCGGGCGGCAAAACGTCCAAGTGCCTGCCCGCCACCGGCATCATCTTCCGCGCCACGCCCGGCACCTACGACTACGACTGGCACCCCGCACCCCGCCGCCAATACATCATCAACCTCGACGGCGCCGTCCGCATCACCGTCAGCGACGGCGAAACCCGCGTCATCGGACCGGGCGAAGTGTTTCTCGTCGAGGATACCCACGGCAAGGGGCATATCTCCCAGGCCGTCGACGGCAAGTTCCGGCATTCGGTGTTTATTCCGATCGAGTAAAGCAAGGCTCCGCCGGCCCAGGGCCGTGGGCCCTGGGAACCCCATACTGCTCGCGGCTGGATCGACGGCCTTCGCACAACGGCCGCGACCGGCGGAGCCTTGATTGCCTTCCAGTAGCGGACCCCATACTTTCCCGCTAGCATCGCCCCAGTCCACAATCCCCGGCAAACCGGGGCACCTCCACAGGGAGTTCGTCGGTCATGTCAATGTCAAACGATGCCGTCCGTCTCTATGACAAGTTGGAGGACCGCATTCTCTCCCGCGACCAGGTGGGCGCCAGCGTCGTCTATTACGACCTGGTGAAATCCGGCCGTCCCCTCAACGAGATCATGGCCGAGGGTGTCCGCATCCACGCCCCCTACACCCATGTTCCGTATCATGAGCGCATCGATGACGGCTACGTCAACTTCGTCAACAACGACCACTGCCTGCTCAGCGCCCGCGCCACGCTGAACCTCACGAAGATGCTTCCGACCGAACTCTCCATGCTCCCGATGGCGCAAACCATCTGGTACATCCCGACGGGGCTCGACATCTGGAACCAGAAGCTCGGCAAGGCGCCCGGCCACTACACCCGCGGCTATGACAGCAAGATCGAGAACCCGCCGGCGCCCGCCATCTACTGGCCGGACCAGGAGCCAATGCGCGAAAACGCCCCCCTCAAGGAGCGCCTCGGCAACTGGATGACCATGGTCCATCGCGGCCAGGTCGTCGACGCCTATCGCAGCTTCCTCGGCATGATGGAGAACGCACCCGACCGTCGCGAGGTCCTCGCCGAGATGGTGTTCGCCGGCCTGATCGACGTGCAGGATCGCATGTTCAACAACCGCTCCTACACCACGGGCCACAAGGGCTACCGCGCCCGCGCCACCGTCGAACTCGGCGACGCGCTGGGCTGGGACAACGCCCATCAGGTGATCTACGCCGGCGCGCTCGACATCGCCGTCGGCCCCCGCTGGTATTCCACCTACGAAATGGCCTGCAACACCATCAAGGAGCAGATCGAGGGCCAGCGCCTCTCCGCCGTTCCCTATGGCGGTGTGTCGGAGGCCGAACTTGCGGTCCTGCGCAACACCGCCCCGCTCGTCGCCGCCGAGGAAGCCAGCCTGATCAATACTTTGCTCTACGGCAACGAACCGGAAAACACCCAGGCCATCACCGCCCTCCTCAAAGCCGGCCGCGACCCGCGCCGGATCATCGACGCACTACAAATCGCCGCGGCCCAACTGACCATCGACACGCATGGCGCCAACAACTTCTCGATGCCCATGCACTGCTACGAATACACCAACGCGCTCGGCTGGTTCTTCGACACCTTCAACCACCCCCGCCGCCTCCGCCTCCTCTACGTCGCCGCGGCCTTCATCACCACCACCTCGCTGCACCAGAAGCACACGGGCGAAATGATCGCGCGCCCCGTCGTGGCCCCGGCCGGCGCCGACAAGCTCTGCGCCAAGGACCTCCTCGCCCGCATCGACACCGCGATCTGCCTGCAAAACACCGATGAGGCGCAGGCCTGGGTCCAGGCCTATCTCGACACCATCGCCGACCGCGCCCCCCTCGTGCAGGCTCTCGCTCTGGCCGCCTGCAAGATCGGCAACGATCCGCATAATCAGGAAATTCCGCAGAACATGCTTGAGGATTTCGCCAAGAGCCACAGCCCGAAACGCGATCGCCTGCTGCTCGCCTGCACCCAGCACTGCGCTGGCCATCGTAAGTACGGCGACATTCTCGAAGCCGCCCGCCGCTTCAGCGACGGCATCGGCGTCGCCCTATAATCGCCGCTTCATCCCCAGTGCCACGCCGATCCCGGCAAGATTGCCGCACCCCGCGATAATCACGGCCGCCGCATAGCCCTGCGTCATGTCGAACAAATACCCGGCCAGCACGGGCAGGCTGATCGCGGCCGTGCACCACGCCACATAGGTCCGCCCGGCCACCCGTCCATACTCAGACGGCCGCCAGTAGACCGCGATGCCACCGGCCGTCGCCCCAGAAACGAACCCATAGCCAACCCCGATCATCCCGAGCGCCACCGCCGCCATCCCCGGCGCCGGCCAGAGCGTCAGCAGCACGGCCCCCGTCAACGCCAGCAGATGCGCCGAACTCGAAACGTACGGCACGGGGAACCGATCAACCAGCCACCCACCCCCGATCCGCGCCGCGGCAATCAAGCCCGTGATGACCGTCGTCGCCGCAATCGCCAGGCCCGGGCTGCCGCCATAGGCCATCACGATCTCCTTGGCCTGGCTCAACACCGTCAGCCCCGCCGCCGCCGCCAGGAAGAACACCGACGCCAACCGCCAGAACGTCCCACCCAGCGGCGCCGGCACCGGTCGCGTCCCAGCAACGACCACCGGTGCAAGCCGTGTCCCCGCCAACCATGTCAGCCCCGCCGCCGCCACGCCGCACACCAGCAACGTCCCCGCCAATCCACCCAGAGTCACCCGCCAACCGAACTGTTCATTCGCCCAATGAAACGCCGGCGCCGCAATCATCGCCCCCATCGGATACAGGCTGACCAGATACCCATTCACCAACCCGCGCCGCCCGCGCACCAGCCAGTTGACACCCTGCTGCAACGAAATATAGGCCGCCCCTCCGCCCGTCCCGAACACCACGCCATAGCCGAACAGCAGCGCCGCCATCCCCTCCGCCATCGCCGCGAGCGCGATCCCACTCGCAGCAATCACGGCATATCCAATCACCAGAACCGGTGCCGGAGCGAGCCGATACAGCACCGGCGCCATCACCGCCCCCGCCGTGAACCCGATCGCCGCCAACCCGAACACCAGCGACAGCGCCGAACGCGGAATGTGCAGATCCAACTCGATCGGCCGCAGCAACACGCTGAACGCATAGATCGACCCGAGCGGCAGACTCAACAATGTCGCCGCCAGCAGCGCCGCCCAGGGCCGTTCGATCCGCATCGTGGCTGTCACTCCCTACGCCCGGATACAAGCAACCTTGTGACCCGCGTGATCCCGCAGCGCCGGCACCGCTTCCCCGCAGGCCGCGATGGCCATCGGGCAGCGCGTGCGAAACACGCAGCCCGACGGCGGATCGGCCGGGCTCGGCGGCTCGCCGCGCAGCAGCACCCGCACCCGCCGCCGCTCCGGCAGCAAGCTTGGCGCCGCCGACAGCAACGCCTGCGTATACGGATGCCGCGGCGAGGAAAACACCGCGCCCACCGGCCCCTCCTCCATGATCCGCCCGAGATACATCACCATCACACGGTCGCACAGATGCCGGACAACCGGCAGATCGTGACTGATAAATAACATTGCCAGCCCAAGCCGCTTCCGCAGATCGGCCAGCAGCGCCAGCACCTGCGCCTGCACGGACACGTCAAGCGCGGAAACCGGCTCGTCGGCCACCAGAAAATCGGGCCCCGTCGCCAACGCCCGCGCGATCCCGATCCGCTGCCGCTGCCCGCCCGAGAACTGGTGCGGATAGCGCGCGGCATGCTCCGCCGCGAGCCCGACCTGCTCCAGCAGCGCCGCCACCCGCCCGGCCCGCTCCGCCGCCGGCACCAGCCCATGGATCGCCAGCCCATCGCCGATCTGCGCGCCTACCTGTCGCCGCGGATCGAGGCTGCCATACGGGTCCTGGAACACCAGCTGCATGCGCTGCCGCAACACCCGCAGCGTCTCCGTCTTCGCCGTTGCCAGGTCGGCGCCCTCGAACAACACCCGCCCCGCACTCGCCGGCAAAAGCCCAAGCATCAAGCGCCCAACAGTGCTTTTCCCAGATCCGCTCTCCCCCACCAGCCCAACGGTCTCGCCCCTTCCGATCGACACCGTGAAATCCGTCACCGCCTGCACCGCCCGCCCGCGCGAAAACCACCCGCCCAATGGAAATCGTTTCGACAGCGCCGCTGCCGAGATCAATACACTCATAGCTCCGACCACCGGATGCACCGTGACATCCGTTCCTCCCCAATCGAAACCAGTGCCGGCCGCGCCACGCCGCATTGCGCAACGAACAGATCGCATCGCGGCCCGAACACACACCCCGCCGGCAACGCCATTGGCGACGGCACCACCCCCGCGATCCCCTCAGGCGCCGGCCCATCCTCCACCGGCGCACTGCGCAGCAATGCCGCCGTATAGGGGTGCCGCGGCTGCACGAACACCTCCGCCGTCGGCCCCATCTCCACGATCTCGCCGGCATACATCACCGCCACCCGATCAGCGATCTCGGCGACAACCGGCAAGGAATGCGTAATAAACAGCAGCGCCAGCCCGCTCTCGCGCTTCAAGGTCGCCAGGAGATCGAGCACCTGCGCCTGAATGGTGACATCCAGCGCCGTCGTCGGTTCATCCGCAATCAACAAGCGCGGACCATTGGCAATCGCGATAGCGATCATCACCCGCTGCCGCATCCCGCCAGACAACTCATGCGGAAACGACCGTGCCCGTTGCTCGGGGTCAGGGATCCCCACCCGCCTCAGCAACTGAACCGCCGCGCTCATCGCCTTCGCCCGCGGCATCTTCCGATGCGCCAATATCGCCTCCACGATCTGCACGCCCACGCGATGCACAGGATTGAGGCTGCTGCCCGGGTCCTGGAAAATCATCGCCATCTTGGCCCCGCGCAGCTCGCGCAACCGCTCCTCATCAAGCCGCAGCAGGTCGACCCCGTCGAGCCACGCGGCACCACCAACAGCGCGCCCCCCACCGGGCAACAACCCAGTGATCGCCAGCGACGTCACCGACTTCCCGGAACCGCTCTCGCCGACGATCGCCAATGTTTCGCCAGGAAAAACCTGCAACGAAACATCCCGCACCGGCACGATCACACCCCCAGGCGTTTCGATCTCCACCGTCAACCCGCGCAAATCCAGCACCGCCTGTGGCTGCGCAAACAGCCCCGGCGCCAACGCATCCAACACCCGCCATTTCGCCGGCCGATACGCCGGGTGCGGATCAACGGCATCGCGCAGCCCGTCGCAAAGCACGTTCATCACCAGGATCGTCAGCGTCAATGCCAGGCACGGCCACAGCAACAACAGCGGCGCCTGCGCCATCGTCGCCCGTGCGGCGCCGATCATCAGCCCCCAGGATGGGGCGGGCGGAACCACCCCGAGACCAAGAAACGAAAGCCCACTCTCCAAGACAACAGCCGCCGCCATGGCCAATGAGAACTGTACCAGCAACGGTCCACCGATATTCGGCAGGATCGTCCGCACCATGATCCGAACCTTGCCGGCGCCCAAAGCCCGCATCGCCTCGACATAGTCCTGGCTCCGCGCCGTCAGAACGCCGGCATAGGCAACCCGCGTGAACCCCGGCAGATACACCAGCGCCAGAACGGGGATCAACGTTGCGGCCCCCGGCCCAAGCAGCGTCACCACCAGCAGCGCCAGCAACAACGGAGGAAAACACAGCAACACATCGATCGCGCGCAGGGTCACTATCTCGGTAAAGCCGCGCAGGAACCCGCCTGCCACCCCAAGCGCCGTCCCCGTCACACACGCGACCGACGCCGCCGCCACCGCCACCGACAACGAAACGCGGGCACCCCAGATCAAACGCGCAAACACATCGCGCCCAAACTCGTCCTGCCCCAGCCAGTGCGCACCCGAAGGCTTGGCCAACCGGTTCGGCACATCCATGGCCACCGGACTATCCAGCCCCAACACCGGCGCCAACACCGCCAACAGCCCGATGATCCCCACCCCGACAATCGCGCCCCATGGCAGTCGGCGCATCATCGGCGAACCCTCGGGTCCAGAATTCCGTAGATCACATCAACAGCAAAATTGAGCCCGACAAACAGCACCGAGATCACCAGAATAATGCCGACAACCTGCGGATAGTCCCGCGCATTCACCGCACTGACCAGCGATCCTGACAGTCCAGGCCAGTTGAACACGAACTCGACCAGCACCGTGCCGCCCAGCAATGTCCCGAGATACAGCGCAAGAACAGTAATCACCGGCATCAACGCAGTCCGCACGACATGGCGCACCAGAATCCGCCGCCGCGTCACCCCCTTCGCCCGCGCCGTCCGCACGTAGTCCCGCAACATCACATCCAACACCGCCGCCCGCGTCATCCGGAACATCACCGCCGAAAGCCCGATCCCGATCGCCGACCCCGGCATGGCCAGCAGCACGAGATGCTGCACCGGGTCTTTCGAAAACGCCACAAACCCACCCGCGGGAACCCATCGCAACGTCTGCGCAAACACCATCACCATCAATGTCCCGACGACAAATATCGGCACCGCCAACGCAAGACTCGCAACACTGCTCGCAATCCGATCGAACACCCCGCCACGCCGCATCGCCGCCGCCGTCCCCGCCGGGATGCCGATCAACACCGCCATCAACCCCGCCGCGAGGATCAACTCCAGCGTGCGCGGAAGTCGTCGGGCAATTTCCTCGGATACCAGACTGTCATCCGTCATGGAACGCCCGAGGTCAAAATGCAGCAACCGCCACATATGCGATCCATACTGCGCAAGAAGCGGCCTGTTCAACCCAAGCTGCTCCCGCAAATCCTCTACCACCGCCGGGTCGGGCGCCGAGCCACCCTGCGACAACAGCAACTCCGCCGGATCCCCGGGCACCATGTGGATCGCCAGAAAGACAACACTGGCAACGACCCAGATCAGGACGAGAGATATCCCGAGCCGACGGAAGAACCAGATCAAGGAAGCGGCAGGGCGCTGCCCTGCACCCGCAAAAGGCCGGGGGCCTTTTGAAACCCCAACGCATCCATGGTTTCAGTCCGCACCGTAGATCTCCCGCGCACGCGCCGGATCAAGCCGCCCCTCCGCAACGTCCCGCGCCACGTCGATCTTCGGGCGACCGGCCGGCGCACCGAAGCCGCCGGCGCCGGGCGTAATAACCGAAACAATCTGCCCGGCCTTCAACGCCCCACTCCCGTACGCGAACGGCACCACACCATCCGAATACTCGAACCGACCCATCCCACCCGGCAATCCACCCGCCAAACCCCACGGCGGCGAATGCAGCCGCGACCCATCAATCCGCAACCGGCAATCCGCCTCCGCCCGATACACCCGTCGCAGCCCCATGCCACCCCGATACGTCCCCGCCCCACCCGAGCCGTCAACGAGTTCATAGCGCAACAACGTCAACGGATACTCCAACTCCAGCGCCTCTGCGGGCAGATTCGAAGTATTCGTCAGATGAACGTGTACACCATCCAATCCATCCTTGTTGTGCCGTGCCCCGAACCCCCCACCGATCGTCTCCAGATACACCCACAAATCCCCGGTCTTCGGATGCACCCCGATGAACGTGGCGGACGCACAGGCCCCATTGCTCGCCGCCGTCACCCGCTCCGGCACCGCCGCCGACAATGCGAGATGCACAAGATCGACCACGCGTTGGCACAGCGAAAGCCGCCCATTCACCGCCGCCGGATGATCCGCATTCACAACCGTTCCAGACGGCGCCGTCACCGTCAGCGGCCGCGCCAGCCCCGCATTCGGCAGGATCGTCGGATCAACAACGGTCTTCACCGCATAATAGACGGCCGACAACAGCGCCGTGAACACCATGTTCAGCCCCGCGCGAACCTGCGGCGGACCGTCGAAATGCAGCCGCATCGAGTCCCCCTCGACCACGATGTCGCAGCTCACCTTCAACTGCCCATCGATCTCCGGGCAATCGAACGTATCCTCCGCATGATACGTTCCATCCGGAATCGTCACGATCCCCGCGCGCATCTTGCGCTCGGCATAATCCTGCAACGCCCGCCCCGCCGCCAGCACCACATCGGCCCCGTACTTTCCGCACAGCGCCTGCATCCGCTCAACCCCGAGTCGATTCGCCGCCATCTGCGCCCGCAGATCCGACAGCCGCTCCCGCGGCACCTGGCAGTTCAGCAGGATCAACTCCAACACATCCTTCTGCAGTTCGCCGGCCCGATACAGCCGGATCGGCGGAATCCGCAGCCCCTCCTGATAGATATGCGCATGCCCCCGATCGGCGAAATCCGCGTGATGCGCCAAATTCACCGCCCACGCGATGATCGCCCCATCCACGAACACCGGCTCGGCCAGAACGATATCCGGCAGATGCGTCCCCCCGCCCTCATAGGCGTCGTTGCCTACAAACACATCGCCCGGCCGCATCTCGGCAACGTCGTGCCGCTTCAAAATATGCGGCAACAACCCGATGAAGCTCCCGAGATGCATCGGAATATGCTCAGCCTGGCACAGCGTGTTTCCCGCCGTGTCGAACAGCGCGGTCGAGCAGTCGCGGCGCTCCTTGATGTTCGTCGAATAGGAAGCCCGCACCAGCGCCTCGCCCATCTCCTCCGCGATCGAGGCGAACGAACTGCCGATCACCTCCACCGTGATCGGATCGATCGCCACCGCACCCATCACCTCGTTCATTTCGCCTCCAGGATCATGTTCAGATAAGGTTCCACCCGCGCCGTCATCCCCGGCAGGATCACTGTCGTCGCATCCATCTGCTCGACAATCGCCGGCCCCACGATCATGTTGCCGGGATCGAGCTTCTCGCGATCATAAACCGGGCAAGAAACGAACCCGCCCGCCTCCGGCAACCACACCTCACGCGTGCCCATCAACGCCGCCGACGCATCCGGCCCCGCATCGTCCCGTGGCTTGAAGCTGGCCTTCTCCACCACCCCCGCCGCCTCGACGCGGAATGTGACCAGTTGCACCGGCTCCCCCTCCGCAACAAAACCGTACATCCGCTGATGCGCCGCGGCGAACCCCTCCGCCAACCCATCCAGGCTCGCCTGCGTCACCTCGCCATCAGGCAGCGCAATCGGAAGTTCGTAGTTCTGCCCTTCATAACGCATATCCACCGTCCGCGTCACACGACGCAACGCCACCGGGATATGCTCCTCTTCGAACCAGGCCGTCGCCTGCGCCTGCAAGGTCTCGAACGCGGCCCCGATAGCGCCCGCCGCCCCGGCATCGAGCAGCGTCAATCGCGTCGCCGCAAAATCCGCCCTCAGATCGGTCAGCAACAGCCCCATCGCGCAGAGAATACCGGGATTGCGCGGCACAAGTATGCGCGAAATATCCAACTCCCGTGCCAATCGTGCCGCATGCACCGGCCCCGCGCCACCGAACGCCACCAGCGTATAGTCACGCGGATCATGCCCGCGCTGCACCGAAATCACCCGGATCGCCTTGGCCATATTGGCCGTCACCACCGAAAGAATGCCCTGCGCCGTCGCCATCAATTCCATCCCCAGCTGCGCCGCCAGCCGCCCGATCGCCGCCCGCGACAGCGCCTGGTCCACCTTCATCCGCCCACCCAGCAGATACTCCGGATTGAGAGTTTGCAGCACCACATTGGCATCCGTGACAGTCGCCTCGGTATTTCCGAGACCATAGCACACCGGCCCCGGGCTCGCCCCGGCCGAGCGCGGACCAACCTTCAACAGCCCCCCGCTATCCACATACGCAATCGAACCACCGCCGGCACCCACCGTATGGATGTCCAGCATCGGCGCCTTGATCGGATAGCCATGCACCGTCGCCTCCGACGCCAGCCGGCATTCCCCGTTCGCCAGCAGTGCCACATCGGTACTCGTTCCGCCCATGTCGAACGTAATGAGATTGCCGATCCCAACCAGCTTCCCGATCGCCTGCGCGCCCACCACCCCCGTCGACGGCCCCGACAATACCGTCCGCACCGGCAACCGCGCCGCCGCGTCAAATCCGATCACCCCGCCATTGGACTGCGTCAGATGCGGCGTCGCCGCCAACCCAAGCGCCTCCACCCGCTCCGCCAGTCGCGTGATGTAGTTCCGCATCACCGGCCCCAGATACGCATTCACCACCGCCGTCGACAGCCGCTCGAACTCACGAAACTCCGGCGCCACCTGGTGCGACGCGCAGGCAAAGGCCTCGGGAAACTCCTCCGCGACAATCCGCATCGCGATCTCCTCATGCTCGGGCCGCACGAAGGCATAGAGGAAGCACACCGCCACCGCCTTCACCCCCTCGGCCTTCAACCGCCGCACCGCCTTCCGCACCGCCGCCTCGTCGAGCGGCGTCTCCACCCGCCCGTCATGATGCACCCGCTCCGGCACTTCCAGCCGCAGATCGCGCGTCACCAGCGTCAGCGGCTTCTCCGCCTGCAAATCATACAAGTCGGGCCGCTTCTGCCGCCCGATCTCCAGGAGATCACGAAACCCGTCCGTCGTGATCAGCCCGGTCTTGACGCCGCGATGCTGGATCAGCGCATTCGTCGCCACCGTCGTTCCGTGCCCGAAATACCCGACATCACCCGGCGCCGCGCCGACACGGCCAATGCCGTCCTCGATCCCCTGCGCAATCCCCTGCGACGGATCATCCGGCGTGGACGGCACTTTCCACACCTCCACCCGCCCCGTCTCCACCTCGAACAGGCACACATCGGTGAAAGTGCCGCCGGAATCCACACCAATACGCCAAACCATGACCGTCGATCCTCAATCCATGACTTCAAAAACGCGTCTGCCCGTCCGCCCCGTCCCAGGCCACGCGGGCCCGAACGCACCTTGCCACCCACACACCGTCACGGCGAATCCCGCCGCCACATCCACCGCGTTCCCACCCGGGCCGGCGCCTGCGCCATCATCTCCGCCGGCAAATAACGCCGCACCTCCAGCGTCGGGCTGTCCCGCTCGATCCACTACTGCAACCCCAGCATCGCCCGGTTCGCCGACCCCGTCGCGACGAAATAGACCCGATCGACCCCAGCAAGAATCGCCATACTGGACAAACGCCAAAAAACATCGCCCGCTAACCGGGAAACGGAGCACCACCCGATGTCCCCCCGCATGGACCCTGTCGTGATCAACGACAAACTCCCCACCCGCACCAGCGTCGTCGTCATCGGCGGCGGCATCATCGGCACCTGCATTGCGCTGTTCCTGGCCCAGAAGGGCATCCCCGTCGTGCTCTGCGAAAAGGGCGTCATCGGTGGCGAGCAATCCGGCCGCAACTGGGGATGGACCCGCGTGATGGGCCGCGACGTCCGCGAAATCCCCCTCGGCCTCGAAAGCCTCAAGCTCTGGCGCCGCATGAACGAAATCACCGGCGCCGAAACGGGTTTCCGCCAGGCCGGCATCGTCTATCTCTGCGAAGACCAGGCCACCATCGACAACCACGAAGCCTGGCTCGAAAAATCTCGCCCCTTCCAACTCGACAGCCGCATCGTCGCGCCCGACGAAATCGCCCGCCTCTTCCCCGGCCTCGTCCGCCCCTTCAAGGGCGGCCTCTACACCCCGTCCGACGGCCGCGCCGAACCCACCAAGGCCGCCCCCGCCATCGCCAAGGCCGCCCGCAAACTCGGCGCCACCATCGCCACCCAATGCGCGGTCCGCGGCATCGAAACAAAAGCCGGCCGCATCGCGGGCGTCGTCACCGAGCACGGCCGCATCGACTGCGACACCGTCGTCCTCGCCGGCGGCGCCTGGTCCCGCCTCTTCGCCGGCTCCCTCGGCCTCCAACTCCCCGCCCTCAACGTGCTCGGCTCCGTCATGCGCACCGACCCGATCGAGGGCGGACCCGAGATCGCCGGCAGCGGCGCCGGATTCTCCTTCCGTAAGCGCACGGATGGCGGCTACTCGATGGCCCTGCGCTCCTCCTCCGTCGCCGACATCACCCCAGACAGCTTCCGCATGTTCTTCGATTACATCCCGCACTTCCTCGCCAACCGCAACGAGCTCAAGCTCCGCTTCGGCCGCCGCTTCTTCGACGAACTGCTGATGAAAAAGCGCTGGTCCCTCGACGAGACCACCCCCTTCGAACAAATGCGGGTGCTCGACCCAACGCCCGTTGCCCCCGCCCTCGCGCAGGCGCGCGACCTCTTCGCCGCCGCCTTCCCCGCCCTGCAAAACATCCGCATCGCCGAAACCTGGGGCGGCCTGATCGACGTCACCCCCGACGTCGTCCCCGTCATCTCCCCGGTCGACACCATCCCCGGCTTCTTCCTCACCACCGGCTTCTCCGGCCACGGCTTCGGCATCGGCCCAGGAGCCGGCAAACTCGCCGCCGACATGATCGCCGGCGACACAACCGCGGTTGATCCCACACCGTATCGCTACAGCCGCTTCCTCGACGGAACATGGAAGCAGGACCGGAAGGCGGCGCTGCTCTAGGAAGCGTTCACAGCGAAGGCAAAGCGCGCCTCCGGCGGCAAAGGGGCACGCCCCTTTGATCCCCCCGACTTTTCGCCGCGACCACTGGCGAAGCCCAGAGTCCAGCGCCCTCCGCGATGTTGATCGCCTGCGGCGCAAGTAAGAAAGACGCCGTCAACCGAAGGTCATTGCTCCAGCCGCAAGCAGTCGCGGGATCCAAGGGCCACTGGCCCTTGGCCGCCGGAGGCGCGCTTGCCTGCCCTCGCGCCTCAGCCGAAATACGTATCTTCCAGCGTAATCCCCGAGAAGAACGTCATCGCCCCCGGCAGGTTCACGAACCCCTGCACGTCCTTGGCCATCCCATAGCCCTGCGCCCGCCACGCCAGCCCGACCATGATGCACTCATCGAGCGCCAGCTTGGTCAGCTCGGCATAGATCGCCTTGCGCTTGGCGAACTCGAACTCCGCCCGGCCCTTCTCGAACAACGCATGGATTTCCGGCGTCCGAATGCCGACACTGCGCGCGTTGTTGGGCGGCAATTCGCCATCCAGCACGGTCGCCGCACCATCGAAGTCGTTATTGTCCGTCGCCGTCCCCTGCACGCAGAACTCGTACTGCCCGCGATTGCCCAGCGCCACCCGCGTCGCCCAGTCCGGCAGGTTCAACGCCACCTTCACGCCGATCGCGGCAAGGTTCTGCTCCACCACTTCGGCGGTCGATTTGTGCATGCCGTACTGCGCCGTCGACAGCAGCGTCGTCGAGAACCCGCCCGCCACGCCGGCTTCCTTCAGCAACGACTTCGCGCGATCGGGGTCATAGCTCCAATGCTTCGCCGCGGTTTCGTCGTAGAACGGCGTCCCCCGTGCAATCGGCAGGCCCCGCAACTCGTTGCCGCGCCCGAAGAACGCCGCCTTCACGATCTCGTCGCGCTTGATCGCATACGCCACCGCCTGGCGCACTTTCTTGTCCTTGAACGGCCCCTGCGCGCCATTGAAGCTCAGCGCCATGAACGGCCCATCGACGTTCAGCAGCTTGATCTTCGTATCCGCCTCCAGCGACTGCATCGACTGCCACGGCACATACTCGATGATATCCACATCGCCCGCCTGCAACGCCGCAACCCGCAGATTTTCATCGGCATAGTTGACGAACCGGATCGCCTTCAGCTTGGGCAGGCCGGGCCGGTAGAACTTGTCGAACGCCGCCAGATCGATCGAAACGCCCTTCTCCTGCGCCTTGATCACATACGGCCCCGCCCCGATCGCCGTGCCGCCGCCATCGGTCGAGCCCTTGGCGATGATCGGCATATGCGGGCTGGCCAGCCATTCCGGCAACATCACATTCGCCGCCTTCAGCACGATCCGCACCGTCCGCGGATCGGGCGTCTCGATGCGCTCCACCGACTGAAATTGCGTGCGCATGAACGCCGTCGATTTCTCCGCCGCCACCTGCTCCAGCGTCCATTTCACATCCTCGGACGTCACCGCGGCACCATTATGGAACGTCGCCGCGCGCAGCTTGAACACCCACGCCATCTCGCCATCGCGCGCCCAGCTCTCCGCCAGCTCCGGCCGCAGCAGCCCCTTGGCGTCATACGAGGTCAGCCCGCGCATGATGCAATACTTCACCGTGACTTGCGCGGTGCCGGTATTCGCCCACGGAAACAAATTCGGCGGAAACGCCGACAACCCGAAGGTCAGCGTCCCCGGAATGCGCGCGGCGCGTGCCTGTTGGCCCAGCAACGGCAGCACGGCGCCAGCGGCCAGAACGGCACGACGAGAAATGGCCATGATTGTCTCCCTGTTCTTGTTGTCCAACGAATTGGTATATACCAATTCCCACCGGGCCTCAACGCCTACGCACCCACAAACGCCCGCAAAGCGGCGGCCACCTGCGGCACCACACTATCCCACCGCTTCGGCGCGGGGTGGCGGAACAGCCGCAACGACGGATACCACGGCGTATCCGTCCGCCCGACCATCCACCGCCAATCCGGCGCAAACGGCACCATCACCCACGCTGGCCGTCCCAACGCCCCGGCGAAATGCGCCACCGACGTATCAACCGAAATCACCAGGTCCACCGCCGCAAGCACCGCAATCGTATCCTCGAAATCGACGATCCGCGCGTCCAGATCGATCAACGGCGCCGCCCCCTTATAGCCCGCCATCTGCGCCACCGCCGGCCCCTTCTGCACCGAGATCAACGCCATCCCCGGCACGTCGAACAGCGGCGCCAGCGTCTCCAGCGTAATCGTCCGATGGTGATCGTTGTTATGCGTCGGCCGCCCCGCCCACGCGATCGCCACCCGCTTCAGCCCCGCCGGCACCAGCGCGTCCAGCCGCTCCCGCCACAATTGCGCCCGCATTGGGTCGGCCTGTAGATACGATGTCGCCGCCGGAATATTATCCACCCGCGTGCCCTTCAGCCGCGGCAGCCCCGAAAACGGACAATAAAACGCGAATGCCGGCGCCAGATCCCAGCGCGTGATCAACGGCACCCCCGGAAACATCCGCGCCAGCGTCGGCTCCATCTCCCCCGAACACGCAATCGCCACCTCGGCACAACGCTGCAACACCCACGGAATATACCGCGCGAACATGATCACATCGCCGAACCCCTGGTCCCCCACCAGCAGCACCCGCTCGCCCACCCCCAGCGCCCGCCCATCCCATTGCGGCCGATCCGTCTTCGGCATCAGCGGCTGCGCGCCCGGAATCTGATAGCGCCACTCATACTCGTCCCAGCCCGGCCCCATATCCCCCTTCATCAACAGCGCCTGCCCGAGCTTCATATGCGCCTGCGGCAAATCCCCCCGCAGATCAATCGCATGCCGCGCCGCCGCGATGCACGCATCCACCTCCATCCGATCGAACAGCACCATCGCCAGGTTGAACGGCCCCAGCGGATCGGCCGGATCGAGCGAAATCGCCCGCCGCGCCG
>JAYTUU010000037.1:0-9245 GCA_043744375.1 Rhodospirillales bacterium
TAAGGAAGGCGAGGGCTCTGCCCTCGACCCGCCAAAGGCCTGAGGCCTTTGGAAACCCGATACTTTTCTTGGCTGCGTCAGCAGCCTTTGAACGATAGCCGAATTTGATTAAAGGCTGCTCGCGCAGCCAAGAAAAGGGAATGGGATCAAAGGGTCCCTGACCCTTTGCGGAGGCGAGGCAAAGCCTCGCCGTGTTGTCCGACGCGCCGCTTGCGCGGCGACGGCAGAGCCCTCGCCTTGTTGTCCGACGCGCCGCTTGCGCGGCGTCGGAAGGCGCTTTGCTTTTCCGACTTACGGGTTGGTGCTTTGGTTGCGGGAGGTGTCGGACCTCCGCTACGCTTGCCGGACAGGGGCGGGATCGACCGGTTCTCTGGGAAATGTCGGCTAGAGCTTATAGTGGGAGGCATCGAGATCAGATGAACGCCATCAAGGACTCCATCAAGGCGGGGAGAACCGTCGTCGGGACGGCGGGGGCACCGAATGTCGACGTGTCGATGCTGTCCGATGCCGGGTATGACTTCCTGTTGTTCGACACTCAGCACTCCCCCTGGGAGGTCAAGCAGTTGCAGCCGTCGATCCAGGCGATGCGCGGCAAGAAGACGGCGCCGCTGGTGCGGGTGAGTGCCAACCAGGCGGATCAGATCTGTTTCGCGCTTGACGCCGGGGCGCGCGGCATCGTTGTGCCGATGGTCAACACCCGTGCGGAGGCGGAGGCGCTGGTGCGTGCCTGCCGCTACTACCCCGCCGGCAACCGCAGCAACGCCGGGGCGCGCGGCGAGTGGGGCGAGTTCAAGAGCTATCGTGACTACATGGATACCGTGAACAACGAGCTCGTGATCGCGCCGATGATCGAGACCAACCAGTCGCTGGAAAATCTCGATGCCATCGCCTCGGTTCCGGGCGTCGATGTTCTGCTGATCGGGCCGTCCGACCTTTCGATCGAGCTTGGGGTGCCGCTCGACTACGCGTGCGACACCTATCAGCGCGCGCTCGACAAGATCGCGGCGACGGCGGCGAAGCACGGCATTGCGGCCGGGATGTATTTCATTCCGCCGGAGATGGACGCGAACTTCTTCGTCCAGAAGGGGTTCAAGTTCTTCACCATGCCGTGGGCCCCGTGGGCGACGGCGGGGATCAAGAGCGCTCTGGCCGGGATCAAGCGCTAACGACAGTCGACGCGGGCGGTCCGGCGAAGGGCCGGATTGCCCGCAGCGCCCTCCGCCCACTGAATTTCTGTTGGCAATCGAGGTCCAGGGGCTCGGCCCCTGGCGGGTCGGGGCGGCGCCCCGTGCTTGCTTTGCTCAGGTCCCGTAGGTGTTCCGAAGGGTGCCGATGCCGTCGATGACGATTTCGACGGTGGCGCCGGGGCGCATGGGGAGGATGCCGGAGGAGGTGCCGCAGGTGATGAGATCACCGGGTTCGAGGGTTATTTCGCGGGAGAGCAGGCTGACGATGCGGGGTGGGGGGAGGATCATGTCGGCGATCGGGTAGTTCTGACGTTCGCGGCCGTTGAGGAGGGTGCGGACGCGGGCGGCGCGCCAGTCGAGATCGGTGGCGATGGTGGGGCCGACGGGGCCGAAGCCGTCGCAGCTTTTGGCGCGGGCCCATTGCTCGAATTTTTCGTTGGTGCCGAAGAGTTCGACGGCGGTGATGTCGTTGACGCAGGTGTAGCCGAAGATGTTGGTTTCGGCCTCGGCTTCGCTGACATCCTTGCAGCGTGTGCCGATGACGATGCCGAGTTCGCCTTCGTAGACGATGCGGCCGGTGTAGCCGGTGGGGGCGCGGAAGCTGGCTTCGGGGGCGAGGATGGAGCTGGTGGCCTTGAGGAAGAACAGCGGGAAGTCGGGGATGGCGAGGTTCTGGGCGGTGGCGACGGCGTGGAAGTTGTTCCACAGGCCGATGAATTTCGCGGGGCGCACGGGGGCGAGCAGGACGGGGGCGAGCAGGACGGGGGCGAGCAGGGTGGGGGCGAGCAGGGGGGTTGCGGCGAGGTCCAGGGTGGTGCCGGTTGGTGTCGGGGCGGCGAACATGTCGCCGGTGTGGAGGTGGATGGTGGTGCCATCCAGCGTGCCGAAACCGGGCTGGCCGGCGTGTTCGAAGCGGATCCAGTGGGTCATCGCGGTTTCCATTGGCTGGGGCGAATTTGGGGGGCATGGCAGGGTAGGGCCGCGGGGGGTGGCGTCAATCCGGCGGATTGCACGCGGTGCGAAGTGCGGCCACAATCGGGGTTCAATTCAAGGGAGCCCTGTTATGCGCCGCATTGCTCTGATCATTCCGGCCCTGCTGTTTGCCGCCGGTGCCGCGCTGGCGCAGCCGAAGGACGCGCTGGTGGTCGATCTGCCCGGCGATGTTGCGACGATGGACCCGCATTTGCAGTGGGACACCGAGAGTTACACCGTTTACCGCAACATTTTCGATAATCTGGTGACGCGCGATGTGGCGGGGAAGATCGTGCCTCAGGTGGCGACGGCCTGGCGGTATAGCGACGAGACGACGATCGTGTTCGATCTGCGGACGGACATTACGTTCCATGATGGCAGCAAGCTGACGCCGGAGGATGTGGTGTTCAGCGTGCAGCGGATCATCAACCCGAGTTTCAAGAGCCCGCAGCTTTCGCAGTTCGACCAGATCGTGTCGGCCGAGGTGAGCGGGCCGGCGCAGGTGACGTTGCGGACGAAGACGCCGTATCCGGCGCTGATGGCGCAGCTGGTGAAGCTGTCGATCGTGCCGAAAGCGTATGTGGAGCGGCTTGGCGACCAGAAGTTCAATCTGGAGGTGATGGGCAGCGGGCCGTTCAAGCTGCGGAGCTGGCAGCGCGGCGTGCAGTCGGTGCTGGATGCCAATGAGGGCTATTGGCGCGGGCGGCCGTCGTTCCGCACGGTGACGTTTCGTGTGGTGCCCGATATTCCCACGCGGATTGCCGATCTGCGCACGGGGCGGGCGGACATCACGCGCGGGTTGACGCCTGATGACGCGGAGGCGTTGAAGTCCGATCGGGCTTTGCAGTTGTTGCCGGTGGCGACGGAACGGGTGGTGTATCTGTTCGTCAATACGCTGGCGGGGCCGACGAAGGACAAGCGGGTGCGGCAGGCGATTGCGATGGCGATCGATCGCGAGACGATCATCTCGGCGTTGCAGCAGGGCTATGCGAAGGCGACGAATGTGGTGCTGACACCGGCGAACTTTGGCTATGTGCCGGAGGTGGCGGGGTGGCCGTATGATCCGGCGCGGGCGAAGGCGTTGATCAAGGAGGCGGGTGTGGAGGGGGCCGTGATCAGCTTCATCACCTCGCCCGCCTATGACCGGCGGCTCAATGAGGCGGTGCAGCAGATGCTCGGCGAGGTCGGCCTGAAGGTGGAAATCTCGATGACCGATCAGCCGACGTTCCTGCGGCGCCGGCAGGGGACGCCGGAGGAGGCGGGGGCGTTGAGCCAGGGGCGGTGGTCCTGCGCGTGCCAGGATGCGGATGGGGTGATTTTTCCGTTGTTTCGGTCTGGGAGTATCTGGTCGAAATTCGCCAATCCGGAGTTCGATGCGGCGGTGGACGCGGCGCGGACGATCCTCGATGAGGGCAAGCGGCTGGCGCATTACCGCCGGGCGTTCGAGATCCTGCGCGAGGAGGTGCCGGGGATCGGGCTGTTCCAGGACAATGCGATCTATCTGGCGCGCAAGGAACTGAAATGGACGCCGACGGCGAATGAGGCGTTTTTCGTGATGGATATGAAATGGCAGCCGTGAGCGGACGGTGACGCGCCACGTCGCGGGGCGGATCGGGCAAGCCGCCGTGGCGATTTTTGGCGTGCTGACGATCGTGTTCTTCATCATGCGGCTGTCCGGCGATCCGACGTTGCTGCTGGTGCCCGAGGGGGCGACGGCGGAGCAGATTGCGCAGTTGCGCCACGCGCTCGGGTTCGATCGGCCGTTGCTGGTGCAGTATGTGGCGTATCTCGGCGATCTCGCGCGGCTGGACCTGGGGGAGTCGCTGGTGCAGCGGGCCGGGGTGGCGGGGATTGTTGCGGAACGAATTCCGTATACCGTGGCGCTGGCGGGGGGTGCGTTGCTGGTGGCGCTGGGGATCGGCATTCCCGCGGGGATTGCGATGGCGGTGTGGCGCGGTACGGTTTTGGAGCGGGCGTTGGCGGCGTTCGTGTTGACCGGGCAGAGCCTGCCGACGTTCTGGTCGGGCATTCTGATGATCCTGTTTTTCGGCGTTTATCTCGGCTGGCTGCCGACGTCCGGGGCGGATAGTTTGCAATCCCTGGTGATGCCGTCGATTGCGCTGGGGGCGCTAACGATGTCGACGTTCGCGCGGATGACGCGGATTGCGGTGCTCGATGAGTTGTCGCGGGACTATGTGGCGGCGGCGCGGGCGCGTGGATTGTCGTTGCGGGCGGCGGTGTTTCACCATGTGCTGCGCAATGCGGCGATCCCGGTGGTGACGATCGCGGCGCTGGAGGTGGGCAATCTGCTGGCCGGGGCGGTGATCGTGGAGACGGTGTTTGCGTGGCCGGGGATCGGCCAACTGGCGATCCAGTCGATCGCGGCGCGGGACTTTCTCATTGTCCAGACCGTCGTGTTGTTCGTTTCGATAATGTATATCGGGATGAACCTGCTGGCTGATCTGGCCTATGCGGCGATTGACCCGCGCATCCGGCTGGAGCGGTGATGGGGCGCCTCACGCCGGGGATGGGGCTGGTGCTGGCGCTGCTCGCGGGGTTCGTGCTGGCGGCGGCGGGGGCTGATTGGCTGGCGCAGAATGATCCGTTGCGGCAGTCATTGCTGCTGCGCCTCAGGCCGCCGGGGACGGCGACGGCGACGGTGAGTTTTCTGCTTGGCACCGATGATCTCGGGCGCGATCTGCTGTCGCGGATTTTGCATGGGGCGCGTGCGTCGCTGCTGGTGGCGGCGCTGTCGGTTTCGGTGTCGTTGGTGGTGGGCACGGCGCTGGGGCTGCTTGCGGGGTGGTTCCGGGGCTGGACGGCGATCGTGATCATGCGGTTCGTCGATACGATGCTGAGTATTCCCGCGATCCTTCTGGCGGTGCTGACGGTTGCGGTATTGGGGCCGGGGTTTCTCAAGCTGGTGATGGTGCTCGGGCTGACGCGCTGGCCGCGCTATACGCGGGTGGCCTACGCGCAGACATTGCAGGTGGCGACGCTGCCCTATGTTCGCGCCGCCGAAATGGCCGGGTGTTCGGCGCCGCGGATTTTGTGGCGGCACATCCTGCCGAATATCGCCGGGCCGCTGATGGTGGTGGCGACCAGCGAGTTCGGGTTGATGATCCTGTTCGAGGCGGGGCTTTCGTTTCTGGGGCTCGGCATTCAGCCGCCGTTTCCGTCCTGGGGGTCGATCATGAGTGCGGGGCGGCAGTATGTGTCGCGCGCCTGGTGGCTGACGGTGTTTCCGGGGGTGTGCCTGTTCGTGCTGGTGCTGTGCGTTAATCTGTTCGGGGACTGGTTGCGCGATCGGGTTGATCCGCGATCGCGGGGGCGAGAGTGAAGGCGAAGGCAAGGCGAGGACGCTGCCCTCGACCCGCCCTGGGACGAGGGCCTTTGGCGGCGGAGCCTTTCTTCACCTTCTATCGGAGCAGATCGTCATGAACTATGCAGGTGCGTTCAAGAACAAGCGCGTTGTGATCACCGGGGCGGCTGGCATCTATGGCGGGTGGATTGCGGCGGCGTTTGCGCGGGAGGGCGCGGTTTTGTGCCTTTCTGATCTGCGGCGGGAGTTGCTGGATGGGGTGGTCGAGCGGCTTGGGCTCGACCGTGCCAAGACGTTGTTGCATGGGACCGATTTGACGGATGCGACGTCGATCCGTGACCTCGCGGCGATGATTGCAAGTGCGTGGACGGCGCCGGATATCGTTATCAACAATGCCGGTGTTTATCCGCGGACGGGGGTGCTGATCAATCTCGAGGATGACGAGTTTGACCGGATCATGTCGGTCAATGTTCGCGCGCCGTTTATCGTGACGAAGGAGTTGTCGCGGTTGATGGTGGCGGCCAATAGTGAAGGTGTGGTCATCAATATCGGCTCGGGGGCGGCGCGGCAGATGCCGACGGGGTCGGTGACGTATTGCATGTCCAAGACGGCGATGGAGCGGTTGTCGAAGGGGCAGGCGCTGGAGCTGGCGCCGCATCGTATTCGCGTGAACGTGGTGGAGCCGGGTTTCGCGCCTGGCAGCGATTTTTCGTATCTGCCGCCGGATTATGTGGAGCGGATGACGGCGCGGATTCCGCTTGGGCGGAATTCGGGGCCGAACGATACGGCGGGGATGGTGCTGTTCCTGTGCTCGCCCGGTGCGTCCTATGTCACTGGCGCGGTGGTCAGCGTCGATGGTGGCAACTCGATCGGAACGTTTCAGCCGACGCCGACGAATTCCTGATGGAAGCGGCGCTCACCGTCGAGCGGCTGTCGCTGTCCATTGGCGGGGTGACGGTGGTGGATGGGGTCGGGTTTGCGGTGGCGCCGGGCGAGGTGATGGCGATTGTCGGCGAGAGTGGGTGCGGCAAGTCGATCACCGCGCAGGCGATCATGCGGCTGTTGCCGCCGGCGGTGCGGCAGACCGGCGGCAGTATCCGATTGGGTGCGGATGATATCTCCGCGATGTCCGAGCGGGCGATGCAGGGCGTTCGCGGGCGGCGGATGTCGATGATTTTTCAGGAGCCGCAGGCGGCGCTGGACCCGCTGGCGACGGTGGGGACGCAGATTGCGGAGGCGTTGCGGCAGCCGTTGTCGCGGGTGCGTCCGGCGGTGGCGAAGATGCTGGAGGATGTCGGGATTTCCGATCCGGACCGGCGCATCGATCAGCATCCGTTCGAGCTGTCGGGGGGCATGTGCCAGCGGGTGATGATCGCGACGGCGCTGATTTCGCGGCCGGGGGTTCTGATCGCCGACGAACCGACGACGGCGCTCGATGTGACGATCCAGGCGCAGATCCTCGAACTGCTGCGGCGGCTTGCGACGGAGCGGCAGACGGCGGTGGTGCTGATCACGCATGACATGGGCGTGGTGGCCGATATCGCGGACCGGGTGGTGGTGATGTATGCCGGGCGGATTGCGGAGACCGGGCCGACGGAGGCGATTTTTGCGGCGCCGCGGCATCCGTATACGGCGCTGCTGCTGGCCTCCATTCCGCGGCTTTCGGACGTGCCGAAGTCGGAGTTGGCGGTGATCGAGGGGCGGGTGCCGACGCCGGACGAGTATGGGCCGGGGTGCCGGTTCGCCAATCGGTGCCCGCGCGCGGATGCACGCTGTGCCGCACAGACGCCGCCATTGCGGCCGATCGGGGCAAGGCGGCTGACCGCGTGTTTTCATGCGGAGGCGATGGGGTGACGGCGGTTCTGGAGATTACCGATCTCAAGGTGCATTTCCCTGGGCGTGGTGGGGCACCCGTGCGGGCGGTCGATGGGGTCAGTTTCAGCATCGCGCCGGGCGAGACGCTGGGCCTGGTCGGTGAGTCCGGCTGTGGCAAGTCGACGGTGTCGAACGCGACGGTTGGGTTGCTGGCGCCGACGAGCGGGAGTGTGCGCGTGCTCGGGACCGAGCTTGCCGGCGCGACTACGGCGACGCTGCGGGCGATGCGGGCGCGGGCGCAGATGGTGTTCCAGGACCCCGTGACGTCGCTCAATCCGCGTATGACGGTGGGAGACGCTATCGGGGAGCCGTTGCTGGTGCGTGGGCTCGCGAAGGGGCGGGCGTTGCGGGAGCGGGTGGGGGAGTTGCTGGAGGAGGTGGGGCTGCGGGCCGAGCATGCGGCGCGCTATCCGCATCAGTTCAGCGGCGGGCAGCGGCAGCGGATCGTGATCGGGCGGGCGCTGGCGCTGCGGCCGGCGCTGTTGGTGTGCGATGAGCCGGTCTCGGCGCTCGACGTGTCCGTGCGGGCGCAGATCCTCAATCTGCTGGTGGCGTTGCAGGCGCGGCTGGGGATGTCGACGTTGTTTGTCAGCCATGATCTGGCGGTGGTGCGCCATGTCTGCGATCGGGTGGCGGTGATGTATCTCGGGCATCTCGCCGAGCTTGCGCCGCGCGATGCGTTGTTCGCCGCACCCCGGCATCCGTATACGCGGGCGCTGCTGGCGGCGGTGCCGGAGCCCGATCCGGCGGTGCAGCGGGCGAAGGCGCGGGTGCCGCTGTCAGGCGAAATTCCCAGCCCGGCCAATCCGCCGCCGGGTTGCCGGTTTCATACGCGTTGTCCGGTGGCGGTCGAGATATGTCGTCGTGAGGTGCCGGCGTGGCGCGCGGTGGGCGAGTCGATGGTGGCCTGTCACCTGGCGTGAGCGCGGGGGAGGGCGGGGTTGCGGTCGATCCGGCACCACGCCTGGGTGCGGTGATGTGTGAATGAGGGGTTTCGGGGGTGCCTCGCAACGGGGAGCCATGCATGCTATGGGCCACCGATGCGCAAAATTCTCCTGCCTCTCTGGATTGTTACTCTCATTACCGTGATCGCCGCCGTGCCCGCCTGGGCGCAGCGCGGCACGCAGATCGGGGTGTCCGAGTGCACGGACCTGCTGATGCCCGTCGTGCAGCTGAAAACCATCAGCCGTGGGCTGTCGAGCTACCACTCCGGGATTGATCTGATGGCGCCGTATGGCTCGCCCGTGCGGGCGGCGGCGGCGGGGACGGTGACCTATGCCGGGCGGTATTATTCCTATGGGCTGATCATCGACATTCTGCACGCCGATGGCAGCCTGACGCGCTATGCGCATCTGTCGCGCTTCGGCGCCAATATCCGGCCGGGGACGGCGGTGGCGGAGGGGCAGGAGATCGGCTCGATCGGGACGTCCGGCAACGCCCATGGCGCGCATCTGCACTTCGAGGTGCGGGTTGGCGGCCGGCCGGTGGACCCGAAGCCGTTCCTGCAACTGGCGGTGTGCAATCGCCAGAAAGGGTCGGAGCGGATCGAGGAAGCGCGGGCGGCGCCGGAGCGAGTGCCGGCGCAGGCCCCGTTCATCGAGGCGCGGCCGGGCGGGTTGTTCCAGTAACGCTTACGGCCCGATGGGCTGGCCAGCGGAAACGGCCGCGTTGATGGCGAAAGCGAGCGCGCCTCCGGCGGCCAAGGGCCAGTGGCCCTTGGAACCCCGGACTGCTCGCGGCTGGACGGACAGCCTTCGGTGAGCCCCGCGATCTCGCCGCATTCACGGGCGAAGCCCACGCCCCCGCGCGATCGCAATGCGGTCCGAGATGTCGATGGCCTGCGGCGCCAGTAGTCGGGGGGTTCAAAGGGCCCTCGGCCCTTTGCCGCC
>JAYTUU010000038.1:0-9192 GCA_043744375.1 Rhodospirillales bacterium
ACGCGAAGGCCGGCCGTCCAGCCGCGAGCAGTCCGGGGTTCCAAGGGCCACTGGCCCTTGGCCGCCGGAGGCGCGCTTGCCGTCGCTGCAAACGCACGCCCTTCCGTTGGCCAACCTGCGAATCTCTGCCTGGAGTTGGGCCTCGCGTCTGGCGCATGAAAGTCATCGAAGTCACCAACGTCGATTTCTCGCTGCGGCATTTCCTGCTGCCGGTGATGCGTGCCATTCGCGCGCGCGGCCACGAGGTGATCGGGGTCAGCGCCGATGGGCCGCTGCACGCGGTGGTCAGAGGCGAGGGCTTTCGGGTGATGCCGGTGCCGCTCGAACGCTCGCTGTCGCCACTTGCGCTATGGCGCGGCTATCGGGCGCTGCTGGCGCTGTTCCGTGCCGAGAAGCCTGACCTCGTGCACGCGCATATGCCGATCAGCGGCTTCCTCGCCCGCCTCGCCGCCCGCGTCGCCGGGGTGCCGGTGATTGCCTACACCTGCCACGGCTTCCTGTTCAACCAGCCCGGCTCGCCGCTCCGCCGCGCCGCGGCCCTGGCGATGGAGTGGCTCGGCGGGCGGTTGACCGATGTGCACATGACCGTCTCGGCCGAGGAGGCGGCGGACGCACGGCGGCTGTGGATTGCGCGCACCAGCGTCGCCATCGGCAACGGCCGTGACCCCGCGCTCTATCACCCCGACGCGGGTGCTCGGGCGCGTATCCGTGCCGAGTTCGGCGTGCCGGACGACCGCGTGGTTGTCATCGTCGTCTCCCGGCTGGTGCGTCACAAGGGCCATCCCGAACTTCTCGCCGCGCTGCGCGATCTGGACGCCGAACTCTGGGTGGTCGGCGAACGGCTCGCCTCCGACCATGGCGCCGACCTGGAACCGTTCTTCGCCAATGCCGGCCTCGGCCCCCGCCTGCGCCGCCTCGGCTACCGCGAGGATATCGCCGCCCTCCTCGCCGCCGCCGATATTTTCTCTCTGCCATCGCATTTCGAGGGGCTGCCGATGTCGGTCATCGAGGCCATGCTGTGTGGATTGCCGGTGGTCGCCACCGCTATCCGTGGGCCGCGCGAGCAGATCATCGACGGCGAGACCGGCTTCCTGGTGCCGCCGATGCGGGTGCCCGAACTCGCGGCGGCGCTTGGCAAGCTGGTCGCCGATCCCGCCTTGCGCGCCCGCCTCGGGGCGGCCGGGCGAACGCGGGCGCTCGACCTCTATGACGAAAGCAGGGTTGTCGCCCACACGCTGGACCTGATGGGCCTCTGACGCTATGCCCCCCAGCGCGTCTGCGGGCGCATCTGCGAAAGGGCTGTCATGACCAGTATCGTTCCGATCCGCCGCGCGTTGATCTCGGTGTCCGACAAAACCGGGTTGATCGCGTTCGGCCAGGCGCTCACCGCGGCGGGGGTGGAAATCCTCTCCACGGGCGGGTCGGCAAACGCCTTGCGCGCCGCTGGCATCGCCGTGATCGACGTCTCCGACCACACCGGCTTTCCGGAAATTCTCGACGGGCGGGTCAAGACCCTGGTGCCGCAAATCCATGGCGGTATTCTCGCCCGGCGCGACCTGCCGGAGCACGTGGCGCAGATGGCGGCGCACGGCATTGCGCCGATTGACCTCGTGGTCTCCAACCTCTACCCGTTCGAGGCGACTTTGGCGCGCGGTGCAAGCTTCGAGGACTGCATCGAGAACATCGACATCGGCGGCCCGGCGCTGACCCGTGCCGCGGCGAAGAACCACGCGTTCGTCGCCATCGTTACCGATGCGGCCCAGTACGACGCCGTGCTTGCCGAGATCGCGGCCCATGGCGGCACCACGCTGGCGCTGCGCCGGACGCTTGCCGCCGCCGCCTATGCGCGCACCGCCGCCTATGACGCGGCCATCGCCACCTGGTTCGCCGGCGCCAATGGCGAGACCTTCCCGGCCAGCTTCACCGTCTCCGCCACCCTGCGGCAGACGCTGCGCTATGGCGAGAATCCGCATCAGCGCGCCGCCTTCTACGTCAATGGCGCCCGCCCGGGCATCGCCACCGCGCGGCAGGTTCAGGGCAAGGAGTTGTCCTACAACAACCTCAACGACACCGACGCCGCCTTCGAGGCGCTGGCCGAGTTCGACGCGCCGACGGTGGTGATCGTCAAGCACGCCAATCCCTGCGGCGTCGCCTCCGCCGGCCGGCTGGTGGACGCTTGGGACGCCGCCCTGCGCTGCGATCCCGAGAGCGCGTTCGGCGGCATCATCGCGGTCAATCGTACCCTCGATCGCGCCACGGCGGAGAAGATTTCCGCCATCTTCTCCGAGGTGATCATCGCGCCCGACGCCGATGCCGACGCGCTCGCCGTGCTCGCGCGCAAGAAGAAACTGCGCGTGCTGCTCACCGGCGGCCTGCCCGATCCGGCCACGCCGGGCATGACCGTCAAGAGCGTCGCCGGCGGCATTCTGGTGCAGGACCGCGACGCCGGGCGGATCGACCCGGCGCTGCTGAAAGTGGTCACCAGGCGTGCGCCCACGGCGGCCGAACTGGCCGACCTCGTGTTCGCATTGCGCGTCTGCAAGCACGTCAAATCCAACGCGATCGTCTATGCCAAGGACGCGGCCACCATGGGCATCGGGGCGGGGCAGATGAGCCGGGTGAATTCCTTCCGCATCGCCGCCTGGAAGGCCGAGGACGCGGCGCGCAAGGCCGGGCTGCCGCAGTCGCTGGCGATCGGCAGCGTGGTTGCCTCGGACGCGTTCCTCCCGTTTGCCGACGGCCTCGAAGCCGCCGTCGCGGCCGGTGCCACCGCCGTCATCCAGCCCGGCGGCTCGATGCGCGACGCCGAGGTGATCGCCGCCGCCGACGCCGCGGGGGTGGCGATGGTGCTGACGGGCATGCGGCATTTCCGCCATTGAGCGCGAACACCGAAGGCGCGCTGGTGCTGTTCAGCGGCGGGCAGGACAGCGCCAGTCCGATCGTGCCGATAAACAAAATCAAAGCGTTGCGCGGATTTCGTGAAGCTGCTGTAAACTAGGCTTTACACCGCCGCTCGTGCCGCCAGGACCCGTGATGCAGCTACGCTCCGCCCTCCCGACCGTGGTTTTCCCAGCGCTGATCGGTGGTCAGGCCGCCGAACTGATGGCCGTGCAACGCCAGTTCGATGACAGCCAATGGTGGCCGCCCGAGCGGATGCAGGCCGCACAGTTTGGCCAGCTCTCGCTCCTGCTGCGTCACGCGACACGCCAGATCCCGCTCTACGGCGCCCGGCTGCGTGCCGCCCGCATTGACCCGGAGCAGCCGCTCACCCGCGAAGCCTGGCAGCGCCTGGCACCGCTGACCCGCAAGGATGTCCAGCGCGCAGGGGCGCGGCTGCACGCCCGAACGCTGCCGCAGGGCCACGGCGAGACCAGTGAGGTGGCCACCGGCGGCTCATCCGGGGTGCCCGTGCGGGTGCGGCGCAGCGCGTTGGATGGGCTGCTGGGGAACGCCGTTCATGTGCGCGAGGAACTCTGGCATCGCGAGGACCCGATGGGCGATGTGCTGCGCCTGGGGCAAGTGCCGACGAGCCTCAGCGCCGGGCAAATCGCGCAGGCCAATTCGCCCGGCGGACTGACCTTTCCCGACTGGGGTACGCCGCTCGCGCAGCTTTGGGCGACCGGGAAGATGCACCTGCTCGAAGCCACCCAGCCCGTCGCGGCGCAAGTGGCTTTCCTGCTGCGCCACCGCCCCGCCTATCTGCACGTCTTGCCCTCGACCCTGCGACTGCTGCTCGCCCATTGCCGCGACGCCGGGATCGCCCTGCCCGGGCTGCGCGCGGTGTGGACGGTGAGCGAGCCGGTGGATGACTCGCTGCGCGCGCTGTGCCGGGACGTGGCGGGGGTGCGTATCGTGCATAATTATACGGCGGCCGAAACGGGCTGGATGGCGCTGCAATGCCCGTCCTGCGACGGTTTTCATGTGCAGTCCGAGGTCTGCCTGCTCGAAGTCCTCGATGACGCCAATCGCCAGGTCGCCCCCGGCGAGACCGGCCGCGTCGTTGTCACGCCGCTGCATGGCTTCGCCATGCCGCTGCTCCGCTACGATATCGGCGACGAGGCGGAATGGGGAGGGCCCTGCGCCTGCGGCCGTGGCCTGCCGGTGCTGACCCGTATCGTCGGGCGGACGGGCGACGCGCTGACGCTGCCCGACGGCCGGCGGCGTGGCGGCGGTGCGCGCGCTCATGACGGCGGAGTTCGGCGAGGGTTTCATGGTGGATATCACGATGGTGGATCACATTCCCCGCACGGCGGCCGGCAAGCTGCGGCCTTTCGTTTCTGACTTGCCGGAACGGGCATGACCGGTTCCTGCCCCGCCGCCTTGTTCGCGGTCAATTCATGCCTATCTGGTGGATAATGGAACGCCTCCTCGACGGCTATCGACGATTTCGCGACACCGACTGGCCGGCGCGCCGCGCGCTGTTCGAACAGCTGGCAGCCCAGGGGCAGCGGCCGCGCACGCTGGTGATCGCCTGCTCGGACAGCCGGGTGGACCCGGGGATGGTGTTCGACGCCGGGCCGGGCGAACTGTTCGTGGTGCGCAATGTCGCCAATCTCGTGCCACCCTTCGCGCCGGACAGCGCCTATCACGGCACGTCCGCGGCGCTGGAATTCGGCGTGCGCGCGCTGGAGGTGGCGGATATCATCGTCATGGGGCACGCGATGTGCGGCGGTATCGGCGCCCTGCTGCACGGGGCGCCGAACCCGTCATTCCATTTCCTCGGCGGCTGGATCGGCATGGCTGCCGCGGCGCGGGAGCGCGTGCTGGCCTGTGCGCCGGCGGACCCGCAGCAGGCCTGTGAATACGAGGCGGTGCGGCTGTCGCTGGCCAATTTGATGACCTTTCCGTGGATCCGCGATGCCGTGCGCGAGGGGCGGCTGGCGTTGCACGGGGCGTATTTCGACATTCGCACCGGTGTTCTCGAACGCCTCGGCGCGGACGGGGTTTTCCGGCCCGCATGAGGCTGCACTCCCGCGTCGATGCGGTCTGCTTTCCCGCCATTCCCGATGCCCGGGCGGCCGAACTTCTGGCCCTGCAACGCCAGTTCGACGCGAGCCAATGGTGGCCACCCGAGCGGATGCAGGAGGCCCAGTTCCGGCAACTCGCGGTACTGTTGAACCACGCCGCCGCCCATGTCCCGTTCCATGCCAACCGGCTGCGCGCGGCCGGGATCGATCCGCGGCATCCCCTCACGGCTGAAGCCTGGTCCCGCCTGCCGGTGCTGACGCGGCAGGACGTACAGCGCGAGGGCGCAGCCCTTCATGCCCGGACCGTGCCACCGGCCCATGGCGCGATCAACGAGACCGCGACCGGCGGCTCGACCGGCGTTCCCGTGCGTGTCCGCAAGACCGCGCTCGATCAACTGCTGTGGAATGCCGTGCATGTCCGCGAGGAGATCTGGCACCGCGCGGCGCCGGAGGGCGATATCGTCCGCCTGCGCCGGGTGCCGCCGGGATTGACCGAGGCGCAGATCGCCCAGGTCTGGTCGCCGGACGGCCTGACCTTGCCCGACTGGGGGGCGCCGCTGGCGCAAATCTGGCGCACCGGGCGGATGCATGTGCTCGAATCGACGCAGGCGGTTGCGGTCCAGATCGCCTATGTGCTGCGCCATCGCCCCGCCTATATTTTCACCAACCCGTCCAATTTGCGGCTGCTGCTGGCGCAGTGCCGCGATGCCGGCATCGCCGTGCCCGGGCTGCGCGCGGTGTGGACGCTGAGCGAGGCGGTGGACGACACGCTGCGGGCGCTGTGCCGTGCCGTGTTCGGAGTGCCCATCGTGCATAATTATACTACTGCCGAAACGGGATGGCTGGCCCTGCAATGCCCGTCCTCGGATGCGTTCCACGTGCAGTCCGAGGTCTGCCTGGTCGAAGTGCTCGACGATGCCGGGGCGCAGGTGGCGCCGGGCGAGGTCGGGCGGGTGGTGGTGACGCCGTTGCACAACTTCGCCATGCCGCTGCTGCGCTACGAGATCGGCGATCGGGCGGAGTGGGGCGCGCCCTGCGCCTGCGGGCGTGGCCTGCCGGTGCTGACGCGCATCGCCGGGCGGATATTGGACGTGTTGACCTTGCCGGATGGGCGCGTCCGCCGCACCGATTTCAACCAGTATCGGCTGTCGAAAATCGCCGCCGTGCGGGAATATCAGATGGTGCAGCGCAGCCGCACGCGCATCGAGCTGCTGCTGGTCACCGCGCGCGCCTTGACGGCGGTGGAGCTGGCCGAGGTGCGGGCGATCATGGCCGAGGAGTTCACCGAGGGTTTCGAACTCGATATAACGATGGTCGAGACCATTCCCCGCACCGCGGCGGGCAAGCTGCGGCCGTTCCTGTCCGACCTGCCGCAGCCGTAGCTCAGGTCAGTGCGGCGGCGGCGAGGATCAGCTTGCTCGCCACCGAGGCGGTGGCGAGTTGGCGGGGCCAGGCTTGCCGCGGCCGCCTCATGGCGTC
The DNA here is from genome assembly GCA_043744375.1 of Rhodospirillales bacterium. Classification (GTDB taxonomy): domain Bacteria; phylum Pseudomonadota; class Alphaproteobacteria; order Acetobacterales; family Acetobacteraceae; genus CAIYPH01. The sequence goes on from JAYTUU010000038.1 coordinate 6,447, forward strand.
GTGCCGCGCCAGAGGCCGCGATGGGCGGCCTTGGCGGCGGCTTCGTCGGCGTTGAGGCCGGGCATGTCGGCACGCGCGCGGGCCCAGCCGGTGGCGACGAGGGTGCGGTTGAGTTCCTGGCCGGCGGCCGTACAGATGCCGCGGGCGAAGCCGTCGCGGTCGCGGCCATTGAGGCGGCATTCGACGTCGCGTCCGCGGACCAGGCTGGCGAGCGCGGCGGTGGCGGCGCCGCCGCAATCAGTGCCGGTGCCGTCATCGCCGGTGCCGTTATCGCCGTGGCAGGCCTGGCCGCGCAGCGGGGCGGTGATGCCGTCGAGGCGGATGATGGTTTCGTTCAGCACCAGGGTCTCGCCATCGACGACGGCGACGCGTTCGGGGACGGCAGTTATCGTGCCGGCGAGCACCGGGACGCGGCCGAGCAGTTCGGCGGGCAAGGCCAGCATCATGATGAGAGCGCCGAGCGCGCCGCCGGCCAGACCGGCCCAGATCGCCGCCGGCAGCCGTCCGCGACGCGCCGACCTGGCGGCGGCGCGGGGCGAGGCGCGGAAGATCCGGCGGGGCGGCCGCAATGACACGCGCCTCTCCTTCGGGGTTGCGATCGCCTGTACGACTACCGCGCGGCCGGCGACTCCGCAACTGCCTCTCTCGCGCTGTCCCGTCAGCCCCAGAACGGCTTGGTTTTGCGCAGTTTGCGCCAGCGCGCGGCGGTCTCGGTGCGGGCGCTGCTGGCCTGGGCGGTGACGTAGCCGGTGATTGCGCCGCCGGCGAAGCCGCGCCCGGCGGGGCCGAGTTCGGCCATCAGGCGGGCGGCGGCGGCGGCGTCGTTGAGGTGGCCGAGGCACTCCTGCAGGGCGCTGAGGCGGCCGATGAACTGGGTCGCTTCGCGCCGCCCGTGCAGCGGGGCGACGATCTCGGCGGCGTAGCGCAGGCGTTTGGCTTGCAGGCGTAGCGCATGCAGGCGTGGGATCGGCAGGGTGGTGATGTGGGCGCCGGATTTCAGCAGGCGGCGCCAGCGTTTTGTCAGGACGGCGTTGGTGTGCGCGCGCAGGTCGGTTGCGGCGAGGGGGGTGTCGGGCCAGGGCTGCGTTCGGGCGGAGAAAGCGAGGGTGATGGTGAGGCGGCGGAAGTCGGGGCCGCGGAGGTGGGCGCGCAGGGCGGCGTAGGCGGCGGCACGCTGGCGATGGGCGGCGGCGAGCAGGCGGCGCATGGCGGGGGTCGGCGGGATCGCGGCGGCGGCCTCGGGGCCGGCACCGGCGAGGAAGACGTCCCATTCGCGCGCCGGACCGAGCGCGTGGCCGAGGGCGCGCAGTTCGGCGGCGGCGGCGGTGAGGGGTGGGCAGGCGATGGTGCGGCGGAACAGCTTGATCGCCGAGCGCAGGCGGCGCAGGGCGACGCGCATCTGGTGGACCGGCTCGCTCCCCGTGGCCGATGTGGCAAGTGGGGCGAAGTGCAGGACCACGTCGATGAGATGGGCGCAGACGAAGGCGAAGGCCGGGCCGACGGCGAGGCCGGGCGGCAGTGCCGGCACGCCAAGACGGCGCGGTGGCAGGGTGTGGCCCGCCAACCCGAGAGCCTCGGCGGCGAGGCTGGCGGCCGGCAGAGCGGCGCCATGCCGGATGGCGAGATCGTCGGCGAGGCTGGCCACCGCCGTGTCGGGGCCGTCCAGCGTGATGCGCCGGACCGGGCGCGTGGCGGCGGAGGTGTGCAGGTCGCCGTCGAGCAGCAGAACGCGGACGTCGCCGCAAACCGTGCTGCGCAACCGGCCGGTGAAGCGACACAGGACGCGCATCGCGGCGTCGTGCTGCTGCGCGATGGGGAGGTCCGCCAGGGCTGTGGCCGCGGCGAGGAGGGCTTCCGGGGTGCCCGATGGGGCGATCGCGTCGGCTGCTGGCCAGAGGCGTTCGAGCCGCCAGGCCGGCGGCGCGCGGCGTCGCGTGGGGCCGTATTCGATCAGGGCCATGCCGTCGCCAGCGAGCGCATGATCGTTGGTATCGTGCCAGGCGAGCGTGATGGCGGTGGGGCGGGTGGGTTTGGCGCCGATGTCCCGCAACAGGGATGCCGCGGGGCCAGTGGGCAGACTCAGGTCGAGGGTTGCATTCACCCGGGTTCGGGTACGTCGCGCGGGGCGAGGAAGCGGGTCAGGCGGCCGCCACCCTCGCCGAGGCCGTGCCATGGGCCGGGGATGGCGAACTCGGCCAGCGCGCCCGTCGGGTAGCCCTCGGTGAGGCGGCGGGTCATCTCGTTGGCCAGCGACATCGCGGCCGGGCCGACCAGGGCGGCTGCGAGGTCGTGCAGGCCGGGGTTGTGGCCGATCAGGAGCACGGAGCGGGCGGTTTCGGCGACCCCGTTGAGGACGGCGAACAACTGCTTGAGGTCGGCGAGGTAGAGCGCGTCGAGCGGTTCGATGAGGGGGGTTTCGTCCCACGGTTCCAGCGCTTCGAGCGTTTGCAAGGTGCGCCGGGCGGAGGAGACGAGCACGACGTCAGGGGCAAGGCCCAATTCGCGCATCACGCCGCGCATGGTGCCGGCAGCGGCGCGGCCGCGCGCATTCAGCGGCCTGGTGTGGTCGGACAGCTTGGGATCGTCCCAGGAGGATTTCGCGTGCCGCATCAACAATAACTGCCGCAAGATCACCACCTCATTCTGCTCGGCGCATAGCTTGGCATGCCCGGACGCGCCACGCCACGTCCGGCCTAAGCAGAGTCCGATCGACTCCGCCACGGCAGTCCAGGGAAGGCAAGCGCGC
>JAYTUU010000039.1:0-9180 GCA_043744375.1 Rhodospirillales bacterium
GGCCTCGATCATGCCGAGGGGGGCGGCGTAGGCGGAGAGGCCGGCCTCGATGGCAAGGGAAAAATGGTAATGCGGGTCGTAGGCGGCGGGGTTGGGGGCAAACGAGCGCGCCGGGCCATGCTCGAAACCCTGGTCGACGGGGAGGATGACGAGCTTGCCGGTGCCGCCGAGCTTGCCCTCCATCAGGATGCGGGCAAGGTTGCCCTTGGTGCCCGGGTTGTCGCTCTCGTAGTGGTCGAGAATCTTTTTCACCCGTTGGGTAATGCGCATGGTCGGTCCTCTTGCTCGGGAGAGTTGGTTGGTTGCCGTGTTAGCGCAGAGCTTGGTTAATGTCACGTTCGAGCCACGCCAGCAGGCGGCGGTGGGCGCCGTGGGTGCTCATGTCGAGAGCAGCGGGTCGATGTGGCAGGACGATGGCATGCTGTGCCGTCGCGGCGGCGGAGACGGCGGGGAAGCTGGCGAGGTGGGGAGCGAGGATCAAGGCGGGTTGGCCGAGGCGCAGGGCTTCCATCGCGCGGCCGGGAGCGTCAGCACAGTCGAGCAGGTCGGCGGCGCTCGTGGCGGGGAATTCGGCGCGGGCGGCGGCGATCAGAGCGATCCACCAGGCGGCGCCGGCGTAGAGTGCGGCGGCCTCGCCGGAGAGCAGGACGACCGGGAGTCCAGGGCGCAGGGCGGCGCGGGCGTCGTCCAGTCGGTGCACGGTGACGGCGGGGTTTGAGAACATGCTTGACGTTCAAGCCTTTGCGGGGTTGAAACTCAATTTGCTCCAGAAATGCGGGAGGATATAGTGGCGCCGAGCGATGACCCTGACGAGGCGGCCGACCGGCTCGAACACGCGCTGGAGCGGATTGCGATGCAAGCTGGGCAGGAGCGCGCGGGTCTTGAGCGCGCCAGGCAGGACCCGGTGCTGCCTTCGGGTGCCAGCGTGTCCGAGATCGCCGAACGGCTGGACGTGCTGATCACGCGGCTGCGGACGACGCTGTCCGCGGAACGGGAATAGGGAGAAGGCGCGTGGCGCAGGTGACGGTTAAGATCAACGGCTACACCTATACCGTGGGCTGCGAGGACGGCCAGGAGGGCCATCTGACGGCGATGGCGGAGCAGGTGGAGGGCCGGATCGGCAGCATCAAGGCGCTCGGCGGGAGTTCGGGGGAGGCGCGGCTGCTGGTGCTGGCCTCGCTGCTGATGGCCGACGAATTGCACGATATGCGCATCGAGCTCGACGCGATTCGCGCCAGCGGCGGGCGAGCGGTGCGGCCGGTCAAGGCGGAAGGCGAGCTGGGCCGGCGCATGGGACGGCTGGCGGCGCGCGCGGAACAGATTGCAGCGGACCTCGAACGTCCCTAGATAGGTGTTGGAGCTGCCCGGTGCGTCAGGCAATTCATCCCCAGGGCCAATAAGCAACTCCCGGGAACTGGCTCTGTCGTGATCCTGGTCACGGTACCTGGTGCCCACCTGCGCAAGCAGGCCTTGGGAGGATGCAAGGCCAACGGCCATGGTGGCTCCACTTTTTCCGGATATCCCGCGTGATTGATATCCCCGAACGCAAGCGCCTCGCCCGCATCGCGGCGAGCGCCCGTCGCGATCGCTGGGACCCGGCACTCGGCGCCGAACTCGCCCGCCACGTGCTCGCCGACCTGCCGCTGCTCGCGGGTGCCGCCATCTCCGGCTTCTGGCCGATCGGCCGCGAAATCGATATCCGCCCGCTGCTCGCGGCGCTCCATGCGCGCGGCCATCCGATCCTGCTGCCCGAGACCCCCAAACGCGGCAACCCGCTGATTTTCCGCCATTGGCACCCCGGCGCCCCGATGATCCCCGAGCGCTTCGGCACTTTCCGCCCGGATGGGCCGGTCGGCCTGCCGGAGGTGCTGCTCGTGCCTCTCCTCGCCTTCGACCGCACCGGCCGCCGCCTCGGCTATGGCGGCGGGTTCTATGACCGCACCCTGCCCACCCTACCCGGCGCACGCGCCATCGGCTGCGCCTATGCGGCCCAGGAGATGGACGAAGTGCCCGCCGACGCCTACGACGCCCGCCTCGACGCCATCGCCACCGAGCGCGGCGTCATCCAATGTTCGGAAATTGCTGCGCCACCCTGTGAAATCGGGTAGGAACGGTGCATGAGCATCCATGAAGTAATTAGCTCCCCAATTCCTGCACCGTTGCTGGCCAGCTTGACCGGCCAGACCGCGCATGACCATGGCCAGCGCGGGGCAGTTCGCAGCAGGCTCGATCGATGGCGGGGAGGCGTGGAAGCCCTGCGACCTATCGTGATAGGGGCCAGCGATTATCTGGACAATCTGAAGCGTGAACAGCATGTCGCGGTTTCTTCGGACCTTGAGGCGGCGATCCCGGTGCTTCTCGACAAGGAGTGCCGCTTGGCTACGCAGCGGGAGCTGGTGCTTGGGTTGATTGAGTCGCTGCGTTCGTCGGCTTCAGAGCTGGCGCCCGAACTGCTCGCCGACGTAAAGCAGACTTCCACCGCACTGGATGACCTGCTGGTGACCTGGCTCGAAACCCTCCGTGACCTGCGGTGGGAGGCGATGATGATCCTCGCCGACCGGGCGCCGCCGTCGGCGGGAACCAAGCTGAGTACGCCTGAACAGGTGCAGGAGTGGTTTGCCGGGTTGGATGCGCCCGACGCGTGATTGTTCTTAGGACCCCCCGAGGGGAAAAGGCCTTGCGCAAGCTCGACCGAGCACTGCGCGACGATGCTGAAGCGGCCTTGAAAAAATTTATCGAAGGAAATTTGTCACGGGGCCTCAATTTCGAGAGGCTCCGAGGGCACGATCGCCTCTTTTCGATCAGGATCAACATGAATTTCCGCATCATTCTCAGTCAGACGGACGACGCGGAAACATTTGAAATCCACGATATCGGCCCCCACGACATCTACCGCCGGCTCGGCGGCGACGACTGATAGGGCGGACAACCCCATGCGCATCCTCTTCCTCGGTGACGTCGTCGGCCGGTCCGGTCGCGAGGCCGCCGCCGCGGCGATCACCCGGTTACGAGCGGAGTTGCGGGTCGATCTCGCGATCATCAACGCGGAGAACGCGTCGCACGGGTTCGGCCTCGGGCCGGACATGGGGCGGGCGCTGTTCGCGGCAGGGGCCGACGTGATCACGCTCGGCAATCATGCGTGGGACCGCAAGGAGCTGCTGCCGTATATCGCGGAAACGCCGCGGCTGATCCGGCCGTTGAATTTTCCACCGGGAACGCCCGGCGCCGGCAGCGTCGTCGTCACGCTGGCCGATGGGCGCAAGGCGCTGGTGCTGAACGCGATGGGGCGGCTGTTCATGGACCCGCTCGATTGTCCGTTCCGGCTCTCTGCCGTCGAACTCGCCAAACACAAGCTCGGTTCCTCCGTCGCCGCCATCGTCGTCGATTTCCACGCCGAAGCCACGAGTGAAAAGATGGCGTTCGCGCACAGCTTCGACGGCCAGGTCTCGCTCGTCGTCGGCACGCATACCCACTGCCCCTCCGCCGATCACCAGATCCTGCCAGGCGGCACCGCGTTCCAGTCCGACGCCGGCATGTGCGGCGACTACGACAGCGTCATCGGCATGACCAAGGAAATCGCCGCCACTCGGTTCTGGCGGAAAATGCCCGGGGAGCGGCTGCAACCGGCGGAAGGGGAGGCCACCGTGTGCGGCCTGCTCGTCACCACCAACGACAGCACAGGCCTCGCCGAAAGCATCCACCCCATCCGCCTCGGCGGCCGTTTGTCGCAGACGATGCCCACGGTGTAGAAGCCGCGGTTCTGCGGGAGAGGAAGGGAAGGAAGGCCAGGGCTCTGCCCTGGACCCGCCAAAGGCAGGGCCTTTGGAAACCAACACTTTAAGGTTCTTGATGATGAGGGGCGCGTCTCGGTGGTTGTGCCACGGAGTTGCGCCCCTCATCATCAAGAACCTTGAGTCCGGGGTTCTAAGGGCCTCGCCCTTAGTGGGGTCGAGGGGCAAAGCCCCCGCCTTGCCTTCCTTCTCTTCCCCGTGGAACCGCAGTTTCTATACCGAGGGAGTCGTCATGGCCGGGCATTCGCAGTTCAAGAATATCATGCATCGCAAGGGCGCGCAGGATGCCAAGCGTGCTCGGGCGTTTGCGAAGTTGATACGGGAGATCACGGTTTCTGCGCGATCGGGGTTGCCGGATGTGGCCGCGAATCCGCGGTTGCGGGCGGCGGTGGGGGCGGCGTTGAAGGCGAACATGACGCGCGACACGGTGGAGCGGGCGATCAAGAAGGCGACGGGGGTGGCGGGGGGCGAGGATTATGTGGAGGTCCGTTACGAGGGCTATGGCCCGGCGGGGGTGGCGGTGATCGTCGAGGCGTTGACGGATAATCGGAACCGGACGGCGTCGGACGTGCGCAGTGCGTTTGCCAAGCATGGCGGGGCGTTGGGGGAGACGAACAGCGTTTCTTTTATGTTCTCACGGCTCGGTGTGGTGCGTTATCCCGCGAGTGTGGCGAGCGAGGATGCGATGCTGGAGGCGGCGATCGAGGCCGGGGCGGAGGATGTGGCGAGTGGGGCCGACGGGCATGAGGTGACGACGCCGATCGGCGATTTTTTTGCGGTGCGCGATGCGTTGGAGCAGCGGTTCGGGGCGCCGGAGTCGGCGAAGCTGGAGTGGCGGCCGGCGAATTCGGTGTCGCTGGACGAGGATCGGGCGGCGTCGGTGATGAAGCTGCTGGACGTGCTGGAGGATAATGACGACGTGCAGAACGTGTATGCGAATTTCGAGGTAACCGAGGACGTGCTGGCGAAAATGTCGGCGTAGGAGGGGTTTTTGGCGCGGCTGTTGGGGATTGATCCGGGGTTGCAGTTCACCGGGTGGGGCATCATCGAGGTGGACGGCAACCGGCTGCGCCATCTCGGCGACGGGGTGATTGCGACGGTGGCGACGGATGATGTGCCGCAGCGGCTGAAGATGCTGCATGAGGCGTTGACGGCGTTGTTGCAGGATTGGCGGCCGGATGAGGCGGCGGTGGAGGAGACGTATGTTAACCGCAACGGGGCGGCGACGTTGAAGCTGGGCTATGCGCGCGGGGTGGCGCTGGTGGTGCCGGCGTTGCTGGGCATTCCCGTGGCGGAGTATGGCGCCAAGACGGTGAAGAAGGCGGTGGTGGGGACGGGGAACGCCGATAAGAGCCAGGTGCAGATGATGGTGCGGCGGCTGTTGCCAGGGGGGGCGATCCGGCGGGCCGATGCGGCGGATGCGTTGGCGGTGGCGATTTGCCATGCGCATCACCGGGCGACGAACAACCGGATTGCGGTTGCGGTGCGGATGGCATGATCGCGAAGCTGACCGGGCGGATCGAGGGGGTGGAGGACGGGCGGTGCATCGTTGATGTCGGCGGCGTCGGCTATCTCGTGCATGCCTCGACGCGGACCTTGTCGGCGTTGCCGTCGGGGCAGATCGCGGCGCTGCTGATCGAGACGAGCGTACGCGAGGATGCCATTGTTCTTTATGGATTTTTTGAGTCCGCCGAACGCGAGTGGTTCCGCCTGCTGACGACCGTGCAGGGGGTGGGCGCGAAGGTGGCGCTGAGTATTTTGTCGGCGTTGTCGCCGCGGGAGTTGATCTCGGCGATCGCGGCGGGGGATCGCGGGAGCCTGACCCGGGCGTCGGGCGTGGGGGCGAAGCTGGCGGTTCGGTTGTTGACGGAGTTGCGCGAGAAGGCGGGGGGGATGCCGACGGGGGTCGGGTTTTCGCCGGTGCTGCCGGCGCCGGTGGGCGGGGTGGCGGCGGACGCGTTGTCGGCGCTGGTCAATCTTGGCTATCGGCGGGCGGAGGCGCAGGCGGCGGTGGCGGCGGCCATGGAGCGGCTTGGCGACGGGGCCGGGCTGGATGCGGTCATTCGTGACGGGTTGAAGGAGTTGGCCCGATGAGTGAGGAGCGGACGATTTCGTCGGCGCGCTCGGACGAGGATGCGGCCGAAGCGACGTTGCGGCCGCAGACTTTGGCGGATTTCACCGGGCAAAAGGCGAGCCGGGAGAATTTGGCGATTTTCATCCAGGCGGCGCGGGCGCGCGGCGAGGCATTGGATCATGTGCTGCTGCACGGGCCGCCGGGGCTGGGGAAGACGACGCTGGCGCAGATCGTGGCGCGGGAACTGGGGGTGGGGTTTCGCGCGACGTCGGGGCCGGTGATCCAGAAGGCGGGGGACCTGGCGGCGATTTTGACCAATTTGCAGCCGCGCGACGTGCTGTTCATCGACGAAATCCATCGCTTGCAGCCGGCGATCGAGGAAATTCTTTATCCGGCGATGGAAGATTTTCAGCTCGACCTGATCATCGGCGAGGGGCCGGCGGCGCGGTCGGTGCGGATCGACCTGGCGCCGTTCACGCTGGTCGGGGCGACGACGCGGGCGGGGTTGCTGGCGACGCCGCTGCGCGATCGGTTCGGGATTCCGCTGCGGCTGATTTTCTATACGCCGGAGGAGCTGGAGCGGATCGTCGTGCGCGGGGCCCAGAAGCTGGGGTTCAACCTGACGCAGGAGGGGGCGAGGGAGATCGCGCGGCGCAGCCGGGGGACTCCGCGGATTTCCGGGCGGCTGCTGCGTCGCGTGCGGGATTTTGCGCTGGTGCAGGGGCAGGACCCGGTGGACCGGGAGATCGCCGACGCGGCGCTGACGCGGCTGGAGGTCGACCGGATCGGGCTCGACGCAATGGATCATCGGTATTTGCGGCGGATGGCCGAGCATCATGGCGGCGGGCCGGTGGGGGTCGAGACCCTGGCGGCGGCGCTGGCGGAGGCGCGGGATACGCTGGAGGACGTGATCGAGCCTTATCTGATCCAGGAGGGCCTGATCCTGCGGACCAATCGCGGGCGCATGCTCGGCGAGCGCGGCTGGCGGCATTTGGGGCTGACACCGCCGGCCGGGGTGCAGCCGCAGCTTGATCTGCTGGCGGACTCGCCGCCGGAGGGTGAATAATTTGTCATCCACTGCCGACCGGGCAATGAAAGACGGGCGGCATCGCTACCGGCTGCGGGTGTATTACGAGGACACCGACGCCGGCGGGGTGGTCTATCATGCCAATTACCTGCGTTTTGCCGAGCGGGCGCGCACCGAGGCGCTGCGCGATCTCGGCGTGCCGCATGCGGAGATGGTGCGGGAGCATGGCGTTATGTTCATGGTGCGGCGCATCAAATTGGACTATTCCCAACCGGCGCGACTCGACGAGCTGCTCGTCGTGCTCACGCATCCGCTGGAGATCGGTGCGGCCTCGGTGGAACTGCGTCAGAGTGTGGTGCAGGACGGCGGGGACGGGCGGGTGTTGGCGACGCTCGACATTCAACTGGCGTGCGTGCGTGTCGCTGAGGCTCGTCCCGCCCGCATTCCGGCGCGTTGGCGGGCGGCGTTGCAGGGCATGCGCGCGCGACTCGAAATGGCCCCAATCGGGGCGCAATAGGGCCATGATCCGGCGCGATGGTCGGGGCTGCGTGAGAGGATAGAGAAGTGGATCGTGCCGTCGATGCTGTGAACATGGCTGCCGCCGCCGGCGACATGTCGTTGTGGGGCCTGTTCGTGCAGGCCGACATCGTGGTCAAGCTCGTGATGCTCATGCTGGTGGTGGCCAGCGTGTGGGTGTGGGCGATCGTATTCGAGAAGGTGACGTCGCTGCGCCGCGCCAACCGGGCCGCCGACGCGTTCGAGGACCAGTTCTGGTCGGGCGGCAGTCTGGACGCGCTGTTTGACGCGCAGGGCGAAAAGCCGTCCCATCCGATGGCCGCCGTGTTCGGGGCGGCGATGGCGGAGTGGCGGCGTAGCGCGCGGGCCTCGGCGACCGAAGGGCTACGGCGCGGCGTGCAGGAGCGCGTCGAGCGGACGATGGTGGTGTCGATCCAGCGGGAAATGGACCGGATGGAGCGCTGGATGGTGTTCCTGGCGTCCGTCGGGTCGACGGCGCCGTTCATCGGGCTGTTCGGCACGGTGTGGGGCATCATGCACTCATTCTCGGCGATCGCGCAGATGCACAACACCAATTTGGCCGTGGTCGCGCCGGGCATCGCCGAGGCGTTGTTCGCGACGGCCATCGGGCTGGTGGCGGCGATCCCGGCGGTGCTGGCGTATAACAAGATCAGCACCGATCTGGCGCGTTTCGCCTCGCGTCTCGAAGGGTTCGGCACCGAGTTCGGCGCCATCCTCTCGCGCCAGTCCGAAGAGCGCTGAGCGTGGTGGGCGCGCTCCAGGGCGGCGGGCGGGGCAAGCGCGGGCGCTACCGGCCGCTGGCCGAGATCAACGTGACGCCGCTGGTCGACGTGATGCTGGTGCTGCTGATCATCTTCATGGTGACCGCGCCGCTGATCAGCAGTTCGGTGAATATCGACCTGCCGAAGGTGTCGGCGACGCCGATCAACCAGGACAGCGAGCCGCTGAAGGTGCAGGTGAACGCCGAGGGCAAGGTGTTTCTCCAGGACGAGCCGATCGAGTTGCCGGAATTGATCGTGAAGTTGCAGGCGATCTCGAAGGACCAGAAGGATCGCCGGGTGTTCGTGCGGGGCGACAAGGCGAACTCCTATGCGCGGATGCTGGAGGTGATGGCGACGGTGGCGCAGGGCGGCTTCACCAAGGTGGCGCTGATGACGGATCCGTCTGGTGCGCCGCCGGGGAAGGTGACGCCCGCGCCCGCGGTTCCGGCCGTGCGTCCGCCGGGCCGCTGAGCGCGCAAGCGATGGTGCCTTGCGTGCCATGACACCGATCCTCAAACGCGGCGCGATCATTTCGACCATCGCGCATGTGATCGTGGTCGCGCTGCTGCTGTTCGGCATCAGCATCACGCTGCCGAAGGAGGAGCCGCCGCCAGAGATGGTGGTGGAACTGGCCGCCGACCCGGGCGAGCAGCCGCTGGAGGCGGCACTCGCGCCGCAGAAGGCGCCGAGTCCGGCCACGGCCGTGAAGCCCGATCCGGTCGACGCGCCGCCGGCGAAGGAGCCGCCGAAGCCGACGCCGCCGGAGCCACCGCCACCCCCGCCACCCCCTCCGCCGCCCCCGCCGCCGCCGCCCACGCCGACGGAGGAGCCGCCGAAGCCGGACCAGACACCGCCGCCACCGGCCGATCCGACGCCCGCGCCGGTGCCGCCGCCGCCGCCGCCGCCACCGACACCGCCGAGTCCGACGCCGCCGACGCCGGCGCCGCCGCTCCCCGTGCCGCCGCCGCCGGTGCCGCCGCCGCCGGCGCC
>JAYTUU010000040.1:0-9103 GCA_043744375.1 Rhodospirillales bacterium
TCGCGCGACGTCGTGCGCAGCGCGCCTCCGGCGGCAAAGGGGCACGCCCCTTTGATCCCCCCGACTGCTCGCGGCCGGATCGATGACCTTCGGTTGACATGGTACATTCTCGCCCGATGCGCTGGCGAAGCCCCCGGGGCGCTGGCGAAGCCAAGAAATCCTCGTCCCGTTTCCGCATTGCACACGAGCCGAAATGCCGAGCACGCGGAAATGCTGATCCAGCCGCGAGCAGTAGGGGGTTCCAAGGGCCCTCGGCCCTTGGCCGGCGGAGCCTTGATTGATTTTTCTCCCCCGGCCTTGGGAATTGCCTCAACTCGGGGCATGATTGCCCCCGGTGTTTCGTGCGGGAGATGGCGGCGGTGGTCGACAAGCAGAGTTATCGGGAGGCCATGGCGCGGTTGGGGGCGGCGGTGAACATCATCACCACGGATGGTCCCGGCTCGAAGCGCGGCTTCACCGCCTCGGCCGTGTGCAGTGTGACGGATACTCCGCCGACGCTGCTGGTGTGTTTGAACCGGAACAGCGACTCCAACCAGGCGCTGAAGGAAAACGGCATTCTTTGCGTGAACACGCTGGCGCCGAACCAGCAGGATTTGTCGCCGGTCTTCGCGGGGATGACCGGTCAGGAGGGCGAGGAGCGTTTCACGGTCGGTGAGTGGACGACCCTGGCCACCGGTGCGGCGGTGCTGAAGGGCGCCGCGGCATCGTTCGACTGCCGCATCGTCGAGGTGACCGAGATCGGCACCCATAGCGTGTTTTTTTGTGAGGTCGATGCGGTGCAGACCGGGCCGGTGAACGAGGTTCTGGTGTATTTCTCCCGCGGCTATCACACGGTCCGCGGCGGATAGCGCGGCGCGCGACGGATAGCGCTGGACGCGGGCGCGCCGTGTTCGACCCTTTCTGGCTGGTGCTGGCCGCCAAAATGATCGCGGCGGCGGCGGTGGTGGTGTGTGCCTGCCTGCTGGTCGAGCGGGCCGGCCCCCTGCTCGGCGGAATGATCGCGACGCTGCCGATCTCGGCCGGGCCGGGCTTCGTCTTCCTGGCGATGGAGCATGATCCGGCGTTCATCGCGGCGAGCGCTCTGGGCGGTGTCCGCGCGCTGACGGCAACGACGGTGTTTGCGACGCTCTACGTCACCCTGGCACCGCGGTTCGGGTTGGCCGCCGGTTTGGGCGGGGCCTTGGCGGGATGGGCCGGCGTGATCGCGATAACGGCGCCGCTGGGCGATGCGCTGCCCGCCTCATGCGCGCTGCCCGCCTCATGCGCGACCCCCGCCTCATGTGCGACCCTGGTCTCATTCGGGATCTATGGTCTCGTATTTGCCGTCTGCTTCCTGACGACGCGGACGGCGCGGGCGTTGCGACCGGTGCTGCGGGGGGTGCGCAGCCCGTGGGACATGCCGGTGCGCGCCGCCGCCGCGATGGGGCTGGTGGCGGTGGTGTTGGCGCTTGGACAATGGTTCGGGCCGGCCGCGGCGGGGATCGCGGCACTGGCGCCCGTGGTGATGACCAGCCTGGGTCTGCTGCTCTATCCGCGCATCGGAGCCGAGGGGGCGGCGGCGGTGCTGGCCAATACGCTGCCGGGGATGTTCGGCAACGTGATCGCGGTGGTGGTGCTGAACCTGATGGCGGTGCCGCTCGGTTCCGCCAGCGCGCTGTTGCTGGCCTTCGCGATCTGCGCGGTCTGGAATGCCGGGCTGCTCGCAGCCGGCCTCTACGCCGCGCGGATGAAGCCGCCGCCGAGCACGCGGTCGTTGTCGTAGAACACGCAGGCCTGGCCGGGCGCCGGCAAGGCCGCCGTGTCGAGCAGGATGTCCGCGCCGGTTTCGGTGGGCGTGACGAGCGCGCCATGCGGCGCTTCCCGCGCGCGCAGCTTCACGGTGCAGCGGAGTTCGCGCGGCGCCGTCAGCCAGTTGACGTCACGCAGGCTGACATGGCGCGTGCCCGTCGAGGGCGGACCGACGACGACGCGCCGCGTGGCGGGATCGAGCGCGACGACGACCCGCCGCGCACCACCCTCCTGCGCCGCGGCACCGAGGCGCTTGGCCTGGCCGATCGTGTAGTGCGCGATGCCCGCGTGCCGGCCGACGACACGGCCGTCGCTGGCAACAATATCGCCGGGCACGGCGGCATCGGGCCGCAGTTTGGCCACCACGTCGGCGTAGCTGCCGGAGGGGACGAAGCAGATATCCTGGCTATCCGGCTTGGCCGCGACGGGAATGCCGAGGCGTACGGCCTCGGCGCGCACGTCGTCCTTCGTCCGCATGCTGCCGAGCGGGAACAGGCTGCGTTCAAGCTGGGCACGGGTGGTCGCGAACAGGAACCAGCTCTGGTCGCGCGCAAGGTCGGCCGCGCGATGGAGTTCCGCGCCATCCGGACCATCCTCGCGGCGGACGTAGTGACCCGTCGCCAGACGTTCCGCGCCGAGATCGCCGGCGAGGTTCAGCAGGTCGGTGAATTTGACCGTCTGGTTGCAGCGCACGCAGGGCACCGGGGTCTCGCCCATCGCGTAGCTGTCAGCGAATTCGCTCATCACGGCGGCCCGGAAGCGGGCCTCGGCGTCGATGACGTAATGGGGAATGCCGAGATGGTCGGCGACGCGGGCGGCGTCGTGGATGTCTTGCCCGGCACAGCAGGCGCCCTTGCGGCCGATCGCCGCACCGTGGTCGTAGAGTTGCAGCGTAACACCGATCACCTCGTGTCCGGCCTCGGCGAGCAGACCGGCAACAGTGCTGCTGTCAACGCCGCCGGACATGGCGACCAGAACGCGCATCACCCCGCCATCATGTTGCGGGTGCTCGCGGGCAGCTTCACCACCAGCCCATCAAGCGCCGGCGTCATGACGATCTGGCATCCCAGGCGAGACGTGCGTTCGAGGCCGAAAGCCAGGTCCAGCATGTCCTCCTCGTCCTCGGTGGGGGTGCCGAGCTTGCCGAACCAATCGCCATCGACAATGACATGGCAGGTGGAGCAGGCGAGCGAGCCCTCGCACGCCCCCTCGATGTCGATGCCGTGCTTGTGGGCGATTTCGAGCACGGACAGCCCAACGGGCGCGTCGACCTCGCGGCGGCTGCCGTCGCGCACAATGAAAACCATCTTGGGCATGCGGAAATTCTGGCCTTTTAAGAAAAGCGGTTGGCGGCGATGAGCATGGCGGCGGCAGCATCGATTTCGGCGGTGGAGCTAAAGCGTCCCATGCCGATGCGCAAGGTACGGGCGGCCGCATCGTCGGAGAGCCCGAGCGCGCGCAGCACGTAGCTGGGTTCAACCTCCGCCGACGAGCAGGCCGACCCGGTGGACACGCAAAGCTCAGGCATCGCGGCGAGGAGCGTCTGCGCGGTGGCGGCAGGGAAGGTAAGATTGAGATTGCCGGGAATGCGATGCGCGACGCTGCCGTTCAGAACCAGGCCGGGCATGGCAGCCGTGAGTGTCGCAAGCAGCCGGTCGCGCAGGCCGGCGATGCGGACGGCGTCCGCGGCCATCTCGGCGCCGGCGATCCGGGCCGCCGCGCCAAGGCCGGCGATCAGCGGAGGCGCCAGCGTGCCCGAGCGCAGGCCACGCTCCTGGCCACCGCCCGAGAACAGCGGCACCAGCCGCACGCGCGGGCGGCGCCGCACATAAAGCGCGCCGACCCCCTTGGGGCCATAGATCTTGTGGCCGGAGATCGACATCAGGTCGATGTGCTGCGCCGCCACGTCGAGCGGAATTTTCCCGAACGCCTGCGCGGCATCGCTGTGGAACAGCGCGCCGGCCGCCTTGGCGATCGCGGCATGGCCAGCAATATCCTGGATGACGCCGGTTTCGTTGTTCACCGCCATCACGCTGACCAGCAGGGTCGGAACCGCGAGGGCCGCCCGCAGCATCTCCGGATCGAGCAGGCCATCGCCGCCAACCGGGAGAATGACCGGCTCGAACCCCTCTGCCGCGAGATCGGCGACCGATTCGAGCACGCATTTATGCTCGGTGGCCACCGTGACGATGCGGCGGCGCGGATCGCCCTGGCTGGCGGCGTGGCGGGCGGCGCCCTTGATGGCGATGTTGTTGCTCTCGGTGGCGCCCGAGGTCAGCACGATCTCGCGCGCCTCCGCCCCGATCAGCGTGGCAATCTCGGTGCGCGCCGCCTCCACGGCCGCCTCGGCGTCGCGGCCCATCACATGCTCGGCGCTGTGCGGATTGCCGAAATGCTCGGTGAAGAACGGCAGCATCACCTGCACCACGCGCGGATCGCATGGCGTCGTGGCCTGGTTGTCGAGATAGATCGGGCGGTTCGGGCGCGGGTTCATGAGAGAGAACGGGTTCATGAGAGAGAAATAGGGCGTCAGGCGGCGCGGCGCAGCAGGCGTTCGGCCATGGCCCGGTATGCGGCGACGAAGGCCGCGATGTCCGCCTCCGTCGTGTTCCACGCCAACGAAACGCGGATCGCCTCGCCGGCCGGCGCGCCGAGGCCCATCGCGTCCAGCACATGGCTGCGCGCGACCTTGCCGGAACTGCACGCGGCCCCGGCCGACACCTGCACGCCCGCGAGGTCAAGTGCGATCACCTGGGTATCGGCACGCACGCCAGGCAAAGCGAGGCATGTCGTGTTGGACAGCCGCGCCGCCGTCGCGGCAATGGCGATGGCGCCGCACGCGACGGCGGCTTGCTCGGCGGCGTCACGCAGCACGGTCAGGCGCGCGCAATCATGAGTTGCACTGGCGGCGGCGGCAAAGCCAACGATGGTGGCAACCGGAGGCGTGCCGCCGCGCCGCCCGCGTTCCTGCCCGCCGCCGGCAATCAGCGGGCGCAGGACGGCGGCGGCCTCCGTGGTCAGCAGCAGCGCCCCCGCACCCGCCGGGCCGCCCAGTTTATGCGACGTGATCGCAAGACTATCCGCGCCAAGAGCACCAAGATCGACGTCCATCCGCCCGGCCGCCTGCACGGCATCGACATGCAGCCGCGCCCCAGCAGCGCGGCACAGCGCGGCGGCCGCGGCGATCGGGTGCAGCACCCCGGTCTCGTTGTTGGCAAGCATCAGGCAGACGAGGGCCGGCCCCTCGGCGAGCAGACCGGGCAGGGCGGCGAGATCCGCGACGCCGTTGCCATCAACCGGCAGAATGGCGGCGCCGGGGCAGGCGGCGCGAATGGCATCGTGCTCCGTGGCACCGATGATCAGCCGGCGCCCCGCACCGAGCGCATGCACGGCGAGCGCGTCCGCCTCGGTCCCCCCGGAGGTGAAGACGAGGTTCTCCGGCCGGGCGCCGAAGCGGGTCGCGATGGCCTCGCGCGCCGATTCCAGCCGCGCGCGGGCAGCCCGGCCTGCGCCATGGACCGATGCCGGGTTACCCGTGAAGCCCAACGCGTCGAGCAGCGCCATTCGCGCCTCGGGGCGCAAAGGCTCGGTCGCATTGGCGTCGAGATAGGTCATGCGCCCCCGCCCGGTCCGCCGAACGCGCGGCCCTTGACCCGGCCCTCGATCACGTCCGCCAGCGTGACGGCGGTGAGGAACACATCGATCTGCCGGCCAAGCTCCGCCCAGAGGTCATGGGTATGGCACGGCTGCTGCCCGCCCTGTGGCCCGCGCTGGCAGCCGACATCGCCGGTCGCGCATCGGGTGGCACGGATCGGCTCGTCGGCGCCAAGAATGATGTCGGCGATGCTGATGGTCGCCGCCGGACGGGCCAATCGGTAGCCGCCAGCGGGGCCGCGTGCGGATGTGACCAGCCCGGCCCGCCGCAGCCCGCCGAACAGCTGTTCGAGGTAGCTGAGGCTGAGCTGCTGGCAGCCGGCGATATCCGCCAGGGTGATCGGGACGCCGCCGTCGCGGCCGGCGAGCTCCACCATTGCCATCACTGCATAGCGGCCGCGCGTAGAAAGCTGCATCTCTGTTACACTCCCCGCCGCACCTGGAGGGGACTCCGGGTTGCCCCGATCCCCCTTGCCGTTGGAAGCCGCGTGGCGGAATCAGCGATGATGCGCGACGCGAGACACCGCGCCCGCGCCCACGCGCTGGCCGCGCCGGTGGCGGCGCGCCGGCGGCCGGGTCGGGTTTGGCGCAAAAACATGAGGGACATGCGACATTTCCAATATGAAAGCCCGGTTCGCCGACTTATAGTTCGCCCGCTTCGGTTGTAGCGATCCCGATCGGAGCACACGCAGGGGTGATATAGGGTCGCGCATCCCTTGTTGGAACAGGTCAACAGGGGCGGTTCGAGTCGGAGCGGGTTGCGCGGATGGCACTGCGGGTAGTAGCGCCGGACGTAAGTGTGTTGTGCCGACGGACAGGATGCTAGCTGGGCACCTGTGGCGGGCTGCCGGATCGGGTGGCTTACGTGCAATTTCGGCGCTGCCGGCAACGGCGGGGCCTCATTTGGAAACGGATTTCGGAACATCATGCCTGAAGTCATGTTCGCCGGCCCTGACGGCCGTCTTGAAGGCCGCTACCACCACTCCAAGGAAACCGGGGCACCGCTGGCCCTGATCATGCACCCGCACCCGCTGCATGGCGGGACGATGAACAACCGCATCTCCTATACGATGTACCAGTCCTTCCAGAAGATGGGCTACTCGGTCATGCGGTTCAATTTCCGCGGTGTCGGGCGCAGCCAGGGCCGCTATGACGGCGGCATCGGAGAGATAGGCGACGCCGCGGCGGCGCTGGACTGGATGCAGGCGGTCAACCCGAGCCATGGCGGCCTGTGGATCGCCGGCTACTCGTTCGGCGCCTTCATCGGCATGCAACTGCTCATGCGCCGCCCGGAAGTGTCGGGCTGGGTGAGCGTTGCCCCGCCAGCCAACCACTATGATTTCGGCTTCCTCGCCCCCTGCCCCTGCGGCGGCCTGCTGGTGCACGGCGACTCCGACGAACTCGTGCCGGAGCCCGCGGTCCGCAAGCTGGTGGACAAGCTCAACACCCAGAAGAACGTCACCGTCGACTACCGGATTTTCGCCGGCGCCGACCACGTCTTCGCCAGCCATGCCGAACAGGTGGGCGACGCGGTCGAGGACTATGTGAAGAAGACCATGGCCCGCAAGACGATGGCGCTGGCGGCCGACTGACAGCCGGCTGGCGACGAGGAGACCGCGAGGCCCCGCAGGACCGCCCCCGGGGCCTCGTGCATGTCTGGCCCGGAGATGATTTGGGGTGTGGAATTTCCCCGGGACGTGTTGCGTGCGTGAAGTCACCATGCTAGGTGCCGGGCCGCCGGCGTTGAAGTGCGGCGAGAGATAATTCCGGTGATGCCCGTGCATCGCCCAGCAAGATGGAACCGCACCGTTGGCGTCTGGCGGCAACACGATTTCTTCCGGCGGCGGTCTCACCGACCGCTATGCGGCGGCGCTCTACGCGCACGCGGCAGACACCAACGCGCTCGATGCCGTGGTGGCGGAAATGGAAAGTCTCGGCCAGCTCATCGACGAGAGCGCCGACATGCGCCGCCTGCTCGGCAGCCCGCTGGTTGACGTGAACACCGCGCAAAAGGCGACGCGCGCGGTGCTGGCGGCCCAGGGCTTCGGCAAGCCGGTGCAGGATTTCGTCGGCGTCGTCACCAGCAACCGCCGCCTCGGCGCGTTGCGCAGCATTGTCGCCTCCTTCGCCACGCTGGTCGCCGAAAAACGCGGCGTGGTGGTGGCCAAGGTCGAGTCGGCGCATCCTTTGTCCGACGTGCAGGAGCAGCAGCTTCGTGCCCGCCTGATCGAGGCCGGCTACGGCAACGTCAACATCGTCAAGCGCGTCGATCCCAGCCTGCTCGGCGGATTGATCGTCAAGATCGGTGCTCGCCTTTATGATACGAGTTTGAAATCCCGGCTGCAGCGACTGCAGTACGCCATGAAGGGAGCTGCCTGATATGGAGATCCGCCCCGCCGAGATCTCGGAGATTCTCAAGAAGCAAATCGCTTCTTTTGATACCGAGGCCAACATTGCCGAGACCGGCCAGGTTCTGAGCGTCGGCGATGGTATCGCCCGCGTCTTCGGCCTGCAGAACGTCATGGCGGGCGAACTCGTCGAGTTCCCGACCGCCGGCGTGCGCGGCATGGCGCTGAACCTCGAAACCGACAACGTCGGTATCGTGATTTTCGGCGACGACCGTCAGATCCGCGAAGGCGACACCGTCAGCCGCACTGGCCGCATCGTCGACGTCCCCGTCGGCAAGGGCCTGCTCGGCCGCGTCGTTGACGCGCTCGGCAACCCGATCGACGGCAAGGGTCCGATCCAGGCCGACAAGCGCATGCGGGTCGACGTCAAGGCGCCCGGCATCATTCCGCGCAAATCGGTCAACGAGCCGATGGCGACCGGCCTCAAGTCGATCGACGCGCTGATCCCGGTCGGCCGCGGCCAGCGTGAGCTGATCATCGGTGACCGTCAGACCGGCAAGACCGCGATCGCACTCGATACCATTCTGAACCAGAAGCCGCTCAACGCGCAGCCGGACGAGAACCTCAAGCTGTATTGCGTCTATGTCGCTATCGGCCAGAAGCGTTCGACCGTTGCCCAATTCGTGAAGGTGCTCGAAGAGCAGGGCGCGCTGGAATACTCGATCGTGGTTGCGGCCACCGCTTCCGATCCGGCGCCGATGCAGTACATCGCGCCGTTCACCGGTTGCACCATGGGTGAATATTTCCGTGACAACGGCATGCACGCCGTCATCATCTATGACGATTTGTCCAAGCAGGCCGTCGCCTATCGTCAGATGTCGCTGTTGCTGCGTCGTCCGCCGGGCCGCGAAGCCTACCCGGGCGACGTGTTCTATCTGCATTCCCGCCTGCTCGAGCGCGCCGCCAAGCTGAACAAGGACCAGGGTTCGGGTTCGCTGACCGCGCTGCCGATCATTGAAACCCAGGCCAACGACGTGTCGGCCTATAGTCCGACCAACGTGATCTCGATCACTGACGGCCAGATCTTCCTCGAAACCGACCTGTTCTATCAGGGCATCCGTCCTGCGGTGAACGTCGGTCTGTCGGTGTCGCGCGTCGGCTCATCGGCGCAGACCAAGGCGATGAAGAAGGTCGCCGGCAAGATCAAAGGTGAACTGGCGCAGTACCGCGAAATGGCGGCGTTCATCTTGGCGGCGCGCTCGAGCAAACGAGAGTGAAGATAGAACACGTCGCCCGGATAGGCTTCGCGGCCC
>JAYTUU010000041.1:0-9012 GCA_043744375.1 Rhodospirillales bacterium
AACGGGGAAAATTTGTTGCGCAGGTTGAACAGCCACGGCGCGCGGGCGGCCCAGGGCGCGATGCGCGGGAGGGCGGCGACGAGGCGGTCGCGCAACGGAATGGTGTGGCGGGCCGCGAGGACTTCGATCTTCATCTTCGCCATATCCACGCCGGTCGGGCATTCCCTGCGGCAGGCCTTGCAGGAGACGCAGAGTTTCATGCTCTCGGCGAGATCGCCGGAGGCCATCGCGTCGGGTCCGAGTTGGCCGGTCAGCGCGAGGCGCAGCGTGTTGGCGCGGCCACGGGTGACGTGCGCTTCGTCGGAGGTGACGCGAAAGCTCGGGCACATCACGCCGGCGTCGGTGCGCCGGCAAATGCCGTTGTTGTTGCACATCTCGACCGCGCCGAGCATGCCGCCGAGCGGGCCGGGATAGGCGGACCAGTCGAGTTTCGGCGTGAAGCCGGGGGCGGGGCCGTAGCCGGGCTTGTAGCGGAACAGGCTGCGGTCATCCATGCGTGGTGGGCGGACGACGCGGCCGGGGTTGAGCAGTCCAGCCGGGTCGAAGGCGTCCTTCACGGTCTCGAAGGCACGCGCGATGCGGCTGCCGAACATCGTTTCATTGAATTCGCTGCGCACGATGCCGTCGCCGTGCTCGCCGGAATGGCTGCCTTTGTAGGCGCGGACGAGGGCGAAACATTCTTCGGCGACCGCGCGCATGGTGGCGACGTCGGCCGGGTCCTTCATGCTCAGCACGGGGCGGACATGCAGACAGCCGACGGAGGCGTGGGCATACCAGGTGCCCTTGGTGTCATGGCGGGCGAAGACGTCGTTCAAGCGTTCCGTGTAGTCGGCGAGGTCGGCCAGATCGACGGCGCAATCCTCGATGAACGAGACCGGCTTTGCGTCGCCCTTCATGGACATCATGATGTTCAGCCCGGCCTCGCGCACTTCGGCGATGTCGGCCTGGAAGGCGGCGTCGGTGGCGCGCACGACCATGCCGGGGAAGCCGAGATCGCCCATCATGGCGTCAAGATCGGCGAGTTTTGCGAGCAGTGGGGTGTCCTCATGGCCATGGAACTCGACGATCAGCACGCTGTCGGGCTCGCCGATCAGCATGCGGTCGATGGTGGCGCGGTAGATCGGGATGGCGCGGCCCAACTCGATCATCGTACGGTCGACGAGTTCGACGGCCTCGGGGTCGAGCGTGACGAGATGCTGGGCGGCGGCCATGGCGGCGCGGAAATCGGGGAACTGGCAGATGCCAAGGACTTTTCGCGGTTTGATCGGGTGCAGCATCAGTTCGAGTGCCGCCGAGAACGCCAGCGTGCCTTCGGAACCGACGAGCAGGCGGGCGAGGTTGTCGCGGCCGGCGGCGCGGGCGGCCGGCGTCAGCGCGTCGATGTTGTAGCCGCCGACGCGACGCAACTGTTTCGGGAAGCGGGCCGCGATCTCCTCGGCCTCGCGCCGGCCGAGCGCGCGCAGGCGCTGGACGAGATCGACCGCATCGGCGGGTGCTTCGGGGCCGAAGCGATGGCGAGTGCCATCGGCCAGGATGGCGTCGATGGCCGAGACGTTGTCCGCCATCAGGCCGTAGCGGATCGACTTCGAGCCGCAGGAGTTGTTGCCCGCCATGCCGCCGATGGTGCAGCGCGCATTGGTCGAGGGATCGACGGCGAAAAACCGCCCGCCGGGACGCAGCGCCGTGTTCAGGTGTGACAGCACGATCCCCGGCTCCACCCAGGCGCGGTCGCCCTCCACCGACAGCACGCGGTTCAGGTATTTCGAGCAGTCGATCACCAGCGCGCGGTTCACCGTTTGGCCGCACTGGCTGGTGCCGCCGCCGCGCGCCAGCACGGGAATGCCGGCCTCGCGCGCGATCGCCAGTGCCGCCTGCACGTCGGCGATGGAGCGCGGAACGAGCACGCCGATCGGCTCAACCTGATAAATCGAGGCATCCGTGCTGTAGCGGCCCCGATCGGCACGGCCGAACAGGATTTCTCCCTGCGTTTCGCGCCGCAGCCGGGCGGCGAGGCTGGCATCGCCGATCTGGACCGCTGCGTTCATCTGCCGTCTCCCGTCTGGTGCCCCCCGGATTGCACTGCGGCGTATCCGGGCTACAACCATCAGGATAGAGGGCGCGCGCGATCCGCGCCAATGAGGAGAGAGCAATGGCCTATTTCGAATCCGCCCACGCGCCTGGCCGCCATTTTCTGCAAATCCCCGGCCCGACCAACGTGCCCGATCGCGTGCTGCGCGCCATGGACAATCCGACGATGGACCATCGCGGCGCCGATTTCGGCCGCCTCGGCGCGCAGATCCTGGGCAACCTCAAGCGCGTTTTCCAGACGGAAGGGCCGGTGATCATCTATCCGGCCTCGGGCACCGGCGCCTGGGAGGCGGCTTTGGCCAACACACTCTCGCCGGGCGATGTCGTGCTGATGTGCCGC
Source organism: Rhodospirillales bacterium (assembly GCA_043744375.1). Taxonomy (GTDB): domain Bacteria; phylum Pseudomonadota; class Alphaproteobacteria; order Acetobacterales; family Acetobacteraceae; genus CAIYPH01. The sequence continues at coordinate 2,429 of JAYTUU010000041.1, forward strand.
ACCGGGTGGTTCGCGACGCTATGGCAGGAGATGGCCGAGCGGTTGCAACTCGTCCCCGCGTTCATCGAGACCGATTGGCGGCGCGGGGCGGACGTGGCGGGCATCGCGGCGGCGTTGCAGAAGGACACGGCGCATCGCATCAAGGCGGTCTGCGTCGTTCATAACGAGACCTCGACCGGCTGCACAAGCCGGATCGACGAGGTGCGCGCGGCCATCGACTCCGAAAAGCATCCGGCGCTGCTGATGGTCGACACGATCTCATCGCTGGCCAGTATCGACTACCGTCACGACGAGTGGGGCGTCGATGTGACCATCGCCGGCTCCCAGAAGGGCCTGATGCTGCCGCCCGGCCTGTCCTTCAACGCGATCAGCGCCAAGGCGCTGGCGGCGGCGGAGACGGCGAAAATGCCGCGCAGCTACTGGGATTGGCGGCCGATGCTGGCCTCCAACGCCACCGGCTTCTTCCCGTATACGCCTGGCACCAACCTGCTCTACGGCCTCGATACGGCGGTGAAGATGCTGCTGGAGGAGGGGTTGGACAACGTGTTCGCCCGCCATGACCGCCACGCCGAGGCGACCCGCCGGGCGGTACGGGCCTGGGGGTTCGAGGTGCAATGCCTCGATCCCCGCCACTATTCCTCCGCGCTGACCGCCGTCCGTGTACCCGAAGGCCACAGCGCCGACGGACTGCGGGCGGTGATTCTGGACAAGTTCAACATGTCCCTCGGCAATGGGCTGGGGCCGCTGAAGGACCGGGTGTTCCGCATCGGCCATCTCGGCGATTTCGGCCATCTCCAACTGGTCGGCATGCTTGGCGGCATCGAAATGGGGCTGCGCGCCGCGGGGATCGCCCATGCGCCCGGCGGCGTGCTGGCCGCGATGGATTATCTGGCCGGTAACTCCTGATCTGCCACAATCACCGTGCAATGAAGTGATGCACACCCGGGTGTTCGAGTGCTTTCAACCCGGCGTCTTGTTCGATATCGTGCCTGGACGTGCCATGGCGCCATTGCGGAGGGCGCGGCGTTGCTGCCACCGAAGGAAGTTTTGCGGCCAATGACCGCCCGGATCCTGATCGTCGATGATGTGCCAGCCAACACGCGGCTGCTCGAGGCGAAGCTTGGCGCCGAATATTATCAGGTCGCCACCGCCCATAACGGCCTCGATGCGATCCGTCTGGCGCAAACCTGGCAGCCCGACCTGATCCTGCTCGACGTCATGATGCCGGAACTCGACGGCTACGAAACCTGCCGCCGCCTCAAGGAGGACGGCAAGACGCTGCATATCCCCGTCGTCATGGTCACCGCGCTCAGCGAGCCGCAGGAGCGGCTGCACGGGTTGGAGGTGGGGGCGGATGATTTTCTCACGAAACCAGTGGATTACGAGACGCTGCTCGCACGGGTGAAGTCGCTCGTTCGCCTCAAGCGCCTGCTCGACGAATGGCGTGTGCGTGGCGAGACGGCGCGCGCCCTTGGGCTGGGTGGTGATGGTTTTGCCCCGCCGTCGATTTCCGGCGCGCGCGCGCTGGTAGTCGATGATTTCGAGCCGAGCGTGTTGCTGATGCAGGATGCGCTGGCCCGCGAGGGCGTGCTGACCGGGCGCGCTTCCAGCGAGGCGGAGGTGATGCAGCTCACGGCGGCGATGAACTTTGATCTTGTGGTGCTCAGCTTGTCGTTGACCGGGGAGGACTCCCTGCGGTTGGCATCACGCCTGCGTTCCAACGACCGCACCCACGATATTCCGCTGCTGCTGGTTGCCGACCCCGACCAGAAAGGCCGCATGCTGCGGGGCTTCGATCTTGGGGCCAATGACTGGCTGGTCCGCCCGGTCGACGAGAACGAGTTGCGGGCGCGGGCACGCAACCAGATCCGTCGCAAGATCTACCAGGACCGCCTGCGCGCCGACCTCGGGCACGCCCTGGAAATGGCGCTCACTGACCCGCTGACCGGCTTCTATAACCAGCGCTATTTGATGCGCCATCTGCGCGAATTGCTGAGCGCCGGCCAGCCGCAGGGCATCGCCGTGATGATGCTCGACGTCGATCACTTCAAGGCCGTGAACGACCGCTGGGGCCACCCGATCGGCGATCAGGCCCTGCGCACGATCGCCGCCGCGCTGCGCCGCCGCATCCGCGTGTTCGACTCGATCGCGCGCTATGGTGGCGAGGAATTCGCGGTGGTGATGCCGGGCACCTCGATGGAGGACGCGTTGTCCGCCGCCGAGCGCCTGCGCGCCGCGATCTGCGAGATGGAGTTCTTCCCGGAGCCAGGGGTGCGTTACCCGATGACGATCAGCATCGGCGTGACATGCAGCAGCGAGCCAACGATCACCGCCGAGCGGATGCTGAGGGCGGCGGACCAGGCGCTGTATGAGGCCAAGCGAGGCGGGCGCAACCGCACGGAATTCGCGACCGCCGCCTGAAACCGAACACCCCACCGACAAGCGGTGGGGCGCAGTCTGGGGCGCGCAGTCTGGTCGCTACTTGATCTTCGCTTCCTTGAACAGGACGTGCTTGCGCGCGACCGGATCGTATTTCTGCATCTCCAGCTTGTTCGTCTGCGCGCGCGCATTCTTCTTGGTGACGTAGAAATACCCGGTGTCCGCGGTGGATACGAGTTTGATCTGGATGGTGTTCGACTTGGCCATGGTGCTTTCCCAGTGGGGCAACGCGCTGCAAAGTGCCGCGACAAGAGGCGCTTAAATGCGCAACGGCGCCCTCGCCGTCAAGCCTTGTGGTGCCATCAATCGCGATGCCTGCCCGGATGACGCCACAATGAGGGCCGCCGCATAGGCCGCGGGCACGGAAATCAGCGTGCGCGCCGCCTCCATATCCGCCGCATTCGCTATCCGGGGCGGACAGTTCGCGCGGATCTCGGTGACGGTCAGCGGTGATGGCTGCGCCCCGGCGCCACGATGGCGGGTCAATGCGGCGGCCATCGGCTGGATGCCACGCGCCAACGCCGCCATCTGCCGGGCCGTCTGATCCGGCCCCAGGCTCGTGCAAACCTGCGGCAGTACGCCCAGCGATTGCAGGGACCAGCCGAGCGGGGCGAGCATCTGGCTCCAACTGACCAGCAATTCGCCGCCATCGGGCAAGTAGGTCACGGTTTGTACCAACCCCTTGCCCTGGCTGACGCTGCCGACCACCACACCGCGTCGCTGATCGGCGAGCGATGCCGCCAGGATTTCCGCCGCACTGGCCGTGCCCTGGTCGATCAGGATGGCGACGGGCAGTCCCTCCAGCAGGTCTCGCCCGCCGGCCATGGCGACATTTGCCGAGTCGGGATGGCGGCCCTTGGTGGTGACGACGACTCCGTCGCCCTGCAGCATTGCCGCACTGGCCACCGCCTGGGCGAGCACACCGCCGCGATTGCCGCGTAGGTCGAGAATCATCCCGTCGAGCGGCGCGGCCTCGCCACGCGCGCGGATCAACTCCTGCGCCAGGCGCGAGGCGGTGTTGCGGCTGAAACCGCCGATTGTGATCACCAGCACACGCCCATCCCGCCGGGCCGTCACGGTCTCCGGCGGGACCCGTGTGCGCTCCAGCACGACCATGCGCGCGGCTGTGCGACCCTGAACCGTCAGGCCGACCCGGCTGCCCTCCGGCCCCGCCAGCAGGGCGGTGACAGCCGGCAGATCGGCGCCCTGCACGCTCTGTCCATCGACGGCCAACAATCGGTCGCCCGCACGAATGCCGGCCTGCGCCGCCGGGCCACCGGTTTGCACCTCTCCGACGATGAAATTCGTCCGCCGCATGACCACGACGATCCCGATCCCCGCCCGTCCGGCGCGCCTCACGCGATCGGCGGTGGCCTCGCTCGGTGGGGCATACCGGGAGTACGGATCGAACTGGCTGAACATCGCGTCGAAAAAACCCTGTGTCACCCCGCCCGTGCCGGCGTTGCGCACCGGTTCGGAGCCGTCCCAGGCTGCCCGCGCGAACTGACTGATCAGCAGCCCCCATGCCGCCGCATCGCCCTCCATGGGGGCCTGGCGGCGCAGCAAGGGCGGTGCGCTGCCACGGGCGAGGTTGAGCATTGCATTGCGCCCCTCTCCGCGAAGCTCAACGACCAGTTGTGGATCGAGTACGGTCAGTCCCCGCAAGCCCCATGCCGCAAGCTTCGCCATGGGCGCCGCTTCGAGTGTCCGTGGGCTGATGAAGTCGAATGCCGCCGCCATCGTGGCGGCAACCTGCTGGTCATCGAAGCCGCGCGCCGGCGGGCGTTCCGCGCGCGCGGCGGACCACGGGGCCAGGGCGATCACGGCAACGGCGATCGCGGCAACGGCCAAAGCGACCGCGCTCAGCCGAAATGCGTTCACCGCCGGCGCGATCCCCGCGCCTGCGGCCCACCGGCGCGTGCGGGTGCGCCCTGGAGAATGTGGAACACCAGCCCGCCGGTCATCGGGCTTGCCTCGGATAGCCGCACCTCGACCTCCTGTGCCAAGCGGAAGGCGATCCCGTTCTGCCGTCCCGTGAGCGTCTGTCGGGCTTCGTCATGCATCCAGAAATCATCCGGCAGCGACGAGACCGGCACGAGTCCGCTGGCTCCGCTGTCGGTGAGGGTAACAAAAAGCCCGAACCGGGTCACGCCCGAAATGCGGGCGGGGAAGATGGAGCCGATCTTGTCGGCCATGAACGCGGCCAGGTACCGATCGGTGGCATCGCGCTCCGCCAGCGTGGCGCGGCGTTCGGTCGCGGTGATGTGCTCGCAGGTGTCCGGCAGGCGTGGCACCTCGTCGGCGGACAGGCCGTCATGGCCCAGTCGCAGCCCGTTGATCAACGCGCGATGCACGGCGAGGTCGGAATAGCGCCGGATCGGGCTGGTGAAATGGGCGTAGCGGGTCAGCGCCAATCCGAAATGGCCGATATTGTCGATCGCATAGGCCGCCTGCATCTGGCTGCGCAGCACGACCTCGTTGACCAGAATTGCCGCCTCCGTTCCCGCCACCTTCTTCAATACGTGGTCGAGATCGCGCGGATGCAATTGATTGCCCGGCGGCAGCGAAATGTCGAAGCCGCGCAGGAAGGTCCGGAGATTATCGAGCTTCTCCTCCGACGGCGGCGCGTGGATGCGGTAGACACAAGGCTGGTGCAGCCGCTCAAGCTCCTCGGCGGCGCAGACATTGGCGAGGACCATGAACTCCTCGATCAGCCGATGACTGTCCAGCCGCGGGCGCGGCGCCACCGAGACGACATGACCATCAGCGCCCAGGATGACCTTGCGCTCGGGCAAATCGAGATCGAGCGTGCCGCGCGCCGTCCGTGCGGCCAGCAGGGCGCGGAACGCGGTGTAGAGGGCGGGGAGGGGAACGCCGAGGTCGGCACCCACGTCCGCGGCTTCCTGCACCTGTTCGTAGGTGAGCCGCGCCGCGCTGCGCATCAACCCACGGCCGAATTTATGGCTGGTTTTCCGCCCGGCCGCGTCGATGTGCATCTCGACGAACAGGCAGCCGCGATCCTCCTCGGGCCGCAGGCTGCACCAGCCGTTCGACAGCGCCTCCGGCAGCATCGGCACGACACGGTCGGGGAAGTAGCAGGAGTTGCCGCGCGTCCAGGCGGTGCGGTCGAGCGCCGAGCCGGGCTGGACGTAGTGCGCGACGTCGGCGATGGCGACGATCAGGCGGAAGCCGGCGCCGTCGGGCGTGGCGAACACGGCGTCGTCGAAATCACGCGCGTCCTCGCCGTCGATGGTGATGAGGGGGATGTCGCGCAGATCGGTGCGCCCGGCCAGCGGCGTGGCCTGGGCGTGCGCGGCCTCGGCAAGCGTTTCCGCCGAAAATTCGGTTGGGATGTCGTGCGTATGGATGACCACGAGGGAGACCGAACGGGCGTCGCCCATGCGGCCGAGGCGTTGGATTACCTGGACCGGCCGCAACCCGTAGCCGCTGGAGGGCAGGGGGGTCGCGAGGACGATCTCGCCCTCCTCGGCGCCGCCGTGCTCGCCGGGCGGGATCAGCCACTCCGCCTTGGTGCGGCGATCCGTGGGGATCAGTCGGTCGCCGCGGATGACCCCGATCACCCGACCCGGGGCATCGGACAGGCGCTTCAGGGTGCGCCCCTCGAACTTGCCTGGGCCGGTTGGCCGCAGACGGGCGAGCACCCGTTCGCCAGGGGCGAGGGCAGGGCGGCCACGCGGTTCGGCGACCATGTAGATGATCGGCAGCGGGCCGTCGCCTGCCCAATTCTCGGGCCGCGCGATCGCGTCGCCATCCGGGTCGGTGCCGGTGATCCGGACGACCGTGGCCTCCGGCGTGCGGCCTGGCTCGGTAAAGCGACGTTTCCCGGCAGGAGCCACCGCGCCGGCGCCGGCGAGGCTCTTCAGGATGCCGCGCAAGCCGTTGGCATGGGCCGGACCGAGCTTGAAATGGCGGGCGATCTCGCGTTTGCCCACCCGCCCGGCGGAGGTCTCGATGAACGCCTTGACCTCAGCACGGCTGGGCATGCTGCCGCGCGGCGGATCGCCGCCACCGGCAGGCGCGGCGCGGCGGGGGCGCTTCATCTCAGGCCTTTTTCTTTGCCGGCTTCTTGGCAGGTGCTTTCTTCTTGGCGGCAGGCTTTTGGGCGGGGGGCTTTTGGGCGGCAG
>JAYTUU010000042.1:0-8906 GCA_043744375.1 Rhodospirillales bacterium
GCCCCGGCACCAGGCGGCCTTTGATTTCCTCAGGACGATCCTCGATATTGGTCATGCCTTGAAGCTTGCCGCGCCGCTCGCTGCCCTTGGGTTTGCGCCCGCGGGTTGGTTTGTCCTGGCGCAAACATGAGATCAACTCGCGGCGCAGCGCGCCACGCGGCAACGCGTAGATCGCCGTGTAGATCGCTTCGTGCGACACGCTCAGGCCAGATTGCTGTTCCATGCCTTGCTCAATCCGCTTCCGCCGGCCCGCAATCTGCTCCGCCGACCAGCCCAGGCCCAGCAGCGGACGCATGAGCAGATTGAGCCACGTATCCCGACAATCCGCCATGCCGATTGATCTCGCCCGAAATCACACCCTTCGAACGCCCAAGGGCTATCGCTATTGCGCTCACGCCCCAACCGTCACTCAGACGCAACTCAATCGTCGTGCGGTCTACTACCGTCAAGGGCTGCCGATGAACTGCCATCCCACCACCTTAATATGTCAGGCAACCGGTGGTGTTCGCTCCCAAACTTGAATCCGCCGCCTCAATTCCGCAAATGGCAGGCGACGGACTGACCTTGGGTAACCTCGCGCAGGACCGGCGCCTCGCTGCGGCAGCGGGCGATGGCGACGGGGCAGCGGGTATGGAAGCGGCAGCCCGGTGGCGGGTTCATCGGGCTGGGGATGTCGCCTTCGAGAACGACGCGTTCGGTTTTCGCCCGCGGATCGGCGATCGGGGCGGCGGCGATCAGCGCCTCCGTGTACGGGTGCAGCGGGCGGGCGAAGATGGTGGCCTTGTCGGCGATTTCGACGATCTCGCCGAGATACATCACGGCGATGCGGTGGCCGATATGCTCGACCACGCCGAGGTCGTGGGAGATGAACAGGAAAGCGATGCCGCGCTCTTCCTGCAGGTCCATCAGCAGGTTCAGCACCTGCGCCTGCACGGACACATCGAGCGCCGAGACGGCTTCGTCAGCGACGATGAGTCCGGGGTCAAGCGCCAGCGCGCGGGCGATGCCGAGGCGCTGGCGCTGGCCGCCGGAGAATTCGAAGGCGTAGCGGTTCATCGCCTCCGCGCGCAGGCCGACGCGTTCGAGCAAGGCGGCGACGCGGGATTTGCGGTCGGCCGCGGAGACATTGCCGTAGTTCTCCAGCGGCTCGCCGACGATGGTGCCGGCGGTCAGACGCGGGTTGAGCGAGGCGTAGGGGTCCTGGAACACCATCTGCGCGTGCCGGCGATAGGGGCGCATGGCGGCGTCGCCGAGGCGGGTGACGTCGGTGCCGCCGAGGCGGACGGTCCCCGAGGTCGGCTGCATCAGGCGCAGGATGAGGCGGCCCACGGTGGACTTCCCGCAGCCGGATTCGCCGACCAGGCAGAGCGTTTCACCCGGCGCGATGGCGAGCGAAACGCCGTCGACGGCACGCACCTGGGCAACGGTGCGGCGGAGGAAACCGCGCTGGACGGGGAAATGCTTCACCAGGTTCTCAACCGAGGCAACCGGCGTAGCGGTACTCATGGCACGGCCTCCCAGCAGGAGACCGAATGGCCGCCGGCGGAGCGTTCCGGCGGCGGTTCGGCGGCGCAGCGCTCGGTGGCGAGCGGGCAGCGCGGGGCGAAGGCGCAGCCGGCGATGGGGTCGCGCAGATTGGGCACGATGCCCTGGATTTCCTGCAACCGCCGCGCCGGCGCGACGCCGCGGCGATGGCGCGGGATGGAGGCCATCAGGCCGCGCGTGTACGGATGCAACGGGCGGTCGAACAGGTCGAGCACGTCGGCCTCCTCCACCTTGCGCCCGGCGTACATCACGATGACCCGCTGGCACGTCTCGGCGACAACGCCAAGATCATGCGTGATCAACAGGATGGCGGCGCCGATGTTGGCCTTGAGTTCGAGCATCAACTTGAGGATCTGCGCCTGGATGGTGACATCCAACGCCGTCGTTGGCTCGTCGGCGATCAACAGTTGCGGGTGGCACGACAGCGCCATGGCGATCATCACGCGCTGGCGCATGCCGCCGGAGAACTGGTGCGGGTAGTCCTTCACGCGGCGCGCGGCGTCGGGAATGCGCACGAGGGTGAGCATTTCGGCGGCGCGCGCCCAGGCGTCGGCGCGGCTCTTGCCCTGGTGGATCATCACGGCCTCGGCGATCTGTTCGCCGACGGTCAGCACCGGGTTCAGCGAGGTCATCGGCTCCTGGAACACCATGGCGATGCGGTTGCCGCGAATATCGCGCATCGCGGCTTCGTCGAGGTCGAGCAGGTTCTGCCCCTCGAAGATGACGCGGCCGGCGACCGTGCGGCCGAGGCCGGCGGGGAGCAGGCGCATGATCGACAGCGCGGTGACCGACTTGCCGCAGCCGCTTTCGCCGACGATGCCGAGCGTTTCGCCCGGCGCGACCGTGAAACTCAAGCCATCCACGGCGCGGGTCACGCCGTCCTGGGTGAAGAAATGGGTGCGCAGGCCGGTGACATCCAGGATCGGCTGCATCGTCACATCCGCCGCGCCAGCCGCACGTCGAGGAAGTCGCGCAGCCCGTCGCCGACCAGGTTGACGGCGAGAATGACGACCGCCAGCAGCAGGCCGGGCGAAAAGATCGTCCAGGGCGCGCGGGCCACGAACAGCCGGCTCTGCGCGATCATGTTGCCCCAGGTCGGGATTTCCGGCGGCACCCCGGCGCCGAGGAAGGACAGCCCGGCCTCGATCAGGATGGCGGAGGCCGTGATGTAGGTGGCCTGGACGATCAGCGGCGCCATGGTGGAGGGCAGGATGTGGCGCAGCACGATTTTGCGCCCGCGACTGCCGCCTGAAACCGCGGCCTCGATATAGGGCATCTCGCGCACCGTCAGCACGACGGAGCGCACCAGACGCACGACGCGCGGCACCTCGGGGATGGTGATGGCGATAATGACGATGAACACGCTGGCCTTGTTCAGCGAGACCAGCGCGATCGCCAGCAGGATGGCGGGAATGGCCATCATGCCGTCCATGAAGCGCATCACCACCGCATCGACCTGGCGCCAGTAGCCGGCCGCCAGCCCGATGCCGAGGCCGATGGCGACCGACAATGCGGCAACGCAGAGGCCGACGAGGAGGGAAATGCGGGCGCCGAAGATCGAGCGGGCATAGATGTCGCGGCCCAGGTGATCGGTGCCGAGCCAGTATTTCCCGCCGGGCGGCAGCAGGCGGTCATTGGGCGTGATCAATTGCGGATCATTGGCGATCAGCGGGGCGGCGAGGGCGGCGAGCGTCACGACCAGCAGAATGATGATGCCGAGAACGATGGTCGGGTTGCGTCGGGCGAAGATTTTCCAGCGCATATCAGCCGCGCACCCGCGGGTCGAACAGCGTGTAGGACAGGTCGACCAGCAGGTTAACCAGCACATACACGCCGGAGAACACCATGATGACGCCTTGGATGATCGGGTAGTCGCGCCGCGCGATCGCATCGACGACGAGGCGGCCAATGCCGGGAATGTTGAACACGGTCTCGGTGATCACCACCCCGCCGATCAGCAAAGCGACGCCGTTGCCAACGACGGTGGCGATCGGCACAGCGGCGTTTTTCAGCGCGTGGCGGAACAGCATGCGGCGGTTGGTGACACCCTTGGCCTTGGCCGTGCGCATATAATCCTCGGCCAGCACGTCCAGCATCGTCGTGCGGGTGATGCGGGCGATCAGCGCGACATAGGCCATGCCGAGCGCCACCGAGGGCAGCACGAGGTTGCGGATCCACGGCGTGAACCCCTCGGCGATCGGGGTGTAGCCCTGCACCGGTAGCCATTTCAGGTTGATGGCGAAGACGAAGATCAGCAGGTAGCCGACCACGAACACGGGCACGGAAAAGCCGAGCACTGCGAATCCCATCACGCACCGATCGACCAGCGAGCCCGCCCGGGAAGCGGCGAGCACGCCGAGGCTGATGGCAAGAAACACGGCGACCGTCAGCGTGGTTAGCGCCAGCGCGATCGTCGGCTCCGCGCGTTCGCCGATCAGCTTGGTCACCGGGTCGCCCCAGAACATCGAACTGCCGAGGTCGCCGGTGGCCAGCGTGGCGATCCAGACGATGAACTGCTTCCACACCGGCTGGTCGAGGCCCAACTGGGCGCGAATGCGGGCGATGTTCTCGGGCGTCGCGTTTTCGCCGGCAATGATCGCCGCCGGGTCACCGGGCGCGAAATGCAGCAGCAGGAACACGCAGATCGCGACAATGCCCATGACCGGCAGCATGGAGAGCAGCCGCCGGAGGATTGTGCCGGTCATGGGGTATGTGTCGCGATCAGGTTTTCGAGAGATTCCAGAACGGAATGGCCTCCGGAACCTTCAGCCATCCGGTGACGTTCTTGCGGTGCGCGGCCGGCTGGCGCCACTGGCCGTAATGCATGTGCGGCACGAAATTCCACGCATTCTCCTGGATTTGCCGCGAGATCACCTTGCGCTCGTCCAGCGTCGCCGCGTTCAGCCACAGCGTGCGCAGTTCCTCGTTCTTCGCATCCGTCGGCCAGCCGAACCAGCCCTTGTCGCCGGTCGTCGCCATGCCGCCGACCATGTACGGGTTGGCCATCGCCAGGCCGCCGGCGGAGGTGAAGAAGATGTTCCAGCCGCCCTGGTCCGGCAAGGACTTGTTCGAGCGGCGCTGCACCACATTCGCCCAGTCCATCGGCTGAAGCTGAACGTTGTAACCAGCGGCCCGCATCTGCTGCGCCATGACGGTGGCGGCGTTCATCATGTACGGGATGTTGGTGGCTTGCAGCATGACGATGGGGCGGCCGTCATAGCCGCCTTCCTTCATCAGTTCCTTGGCCTTGGCGATATTCGGCCCGGCCTTGAACCACTCCATGTTGTTGTCGGCTTCCATCGCCGTGCCGCAGGTCATCCACGAGCCGCAGGTGGAATACCATTTGCGATCGACGAAAGTCGGCTTGATCATCTCCTCCTGATTGACGATGTGCAGGAGCGATTGCCGCATCTTCTGGTTGTTGAAGGGCGGGTGCAGATGGTTGAGGCCGATGTAACCGACCGCCCCGAGATCGACGAGGTTGAGGATGGCGATGTTGCGGTCGCTCTCAAGCTGGTCGAGCAGATCGATCGGCGGGATTTCGTAGAAGTCGATTTCGCCGGCCTGCAACGCCGCCACCGCCGTCTGGCTGTCCGGCATGTTCTGGAAGATGACCCGATCGACCTTCACCACCTTGCCGCCGGCCGAGCCGATCGGCGCCTCCCCGCGCGGGTTGTAGGTGGCGCTCTTGTCGTACACGTACTGCGTGCCCGCCCGGGTTTCGCCCTGGTTCATCACGAACGGACCCGAGCCGATGATCGTGTCGATCTTCTGCATCGGGTCGGTCTCGGCCTCCTTCTTGCGCATGACGAACATGACCGGCGTGGCCGGCGAGGCCAAACCGTCAAGCAGGAGGGGGAATTTCTCTTTCAGCGAGACCACAAACGTCTTGTCGTCCCTGGTCGTGATCTCCTTCAAGCGCGGCAGCATAAGCTGCCCGGTGCCGGAGCGCACGGCCCAGCGACGGATCGAGGCCGCCACGTCGCCCGAGGTGACCGCGCTGCCGTCGCTGAATTTCAGCCCGTCACGCAGCTCGAACGTCCAGGTCAACTGGTCGTCGGAGGCGCCGTATTTGGACACCATCTGTGGCTGCGGCGCACCCTTGTCGTCGATGCCGAACAGCGTGTCATAGACCATCGCGCCGTGATAGGCGGACATGTTGGCGGTGGTCCAGATCGGGTCATAGGTCGGGATATCCCCGTGCATGACGGCGCGGATGGTGCGCGACGCCGGCGGGCGGGTCTGCGCGGTGAGGATGCCCGGGGCGGCGGCAATGCCTGCCACCGCGGCCGTGGTTTTCATGATCGTCCGGCGCGTGGTCTTCATCTCATGAGCTCCCTGTTCGGTCCGCCACCGCCGCTCCTCTCGCGGGAACGGTCATGTGTGCAGACCATCGTGAAGACTAGCGCCAGTTTCGCTCAACCCACAAGGACGCAGGTGCAATCAGAGACGACAATCAAGGCTCCGCCGGCGTCGTGCGCAGCGCGCCTCCGGCGGCGTCGTGCGCAGCGCGCATTCGCGCGACGGGGCACGCCCCCTTGATCCCCCCGACTGCGTTCACCCGATTGCCAATCCCCCATGCCCCCACGTAGGCTTTCACGAAACCCCTCAAGGGAGCCCGACGATGTCCACCCCCTCCAACGACATAATCTTCGTCCGCAACGCCCTCGTCCCCATGCGCGACGGCGTTCAACTCGCCGCCGACATCATCCGGCCAGACGACACCCACCGCCGCCCGGCCATCCTCAACTTCAACCCCTACCACAAGGACGGCCGCGGCGGCCGCCTCGCGGTGGAATCCGTCCACCGCCACTTCGCCGCCCGCGGCTACGCCTGCGTCACCGCCGACCTCCGCGGCCTCGGCAATTCCGGCGGCACCAGCCCCGAATGCTTCGCCCCCCAGGAGGCGCTCGACGGCCACGACCTGGTCGAATGGATCGCTGGCCAACCCTGGTGCGACGGCAATGTCGGCATGTGGGGCGTCTCCTACCCCGGCATCACCGCCCTCTCCACCGCCGCCACCAACCCGCCCCACCTCAAAGCCATCATCCCCATCCACGCAACGTCCGACCTCCACCGCGGCGTCGTCTCCCTCGGCGGCACCCGGCCGGGCTTCTGGATGCGCGCGGACTGGGGCCCCCGCATGCTCGCCTACAACCTCATGCCCCCCCAATTCGCCGACGCCGCCGGCCGCTGGGCCAAGATCTGGGCCGAACACCTCGAAGGCAACCCGCCCTGGATCGACGCCTTCGCCACCCACCCCGGCTTCGACGACTTCTGGCAATCCCGCGTCGCCGACATGGCCAAAATCACCGCCCCCACTTTGCACATCTGCGGCTGGCGGGACCTCTACACCGACTGCACCCCCCTCGATTTCGCCGCCAACCCCGCCCCGAAACGCCTCATCATGGGCGCCTGGAAGCACGAATTCCCCGACACCGGCCGCGAAGCCCCCGCCGCGGGGCTCGCCGACATGGAACGCTGGTTCGACCGCTACTTGATGAACCGCCCCACCGGCATCGACCGCGAACCCCCCGTCAACCTCTACCTCCAGGGCCAGGAAGGCCTCTGGCGCGCCGAAACCGCATTCCCCCCCGCCCGCCAAACCCCGACCGACTACCATTTCGCCGCGGATGGCGGCCTGCGCCGGGAAGGGCAGGGGGGCACCGCGCCCATCACCTACCGCTACGACCCCACCGTCGGCCTTCACTCTTTGGCGTGGGACCCCTGGACCACCGCGCTCGACCCCAGCCTCCCCCGCGACCACTCGGCCGACGACGCCCGCTCCCTCTGCTTCACCACCGCGCCCCTCGACGCGCCCCTCGAACTCATCGGCAACCCCGAAGCCACCATCGACGTCACCGTCTCCGCCCTCCCCCTCAACCTCGTCGCCAAACTCTCCGCCATCGCCCCCAACGGCCGCTCCACCCTCATCACCTCCGGCTGGATCGACCTCGCCGCCCAAACCAGCCCGGGCCAACGCACCATTGTCACCATCCCGCTCCGCGCCACCGCCTACCGCCTCCTCCCCGGCGAACGCCTCCGCCTCGCCATCGCCTGCGCCGACTTCCCCCGCGTCTGGCCCACCCCCATCCCCGCCACCATCACCATCCACCCCGACACCAGCCGCCTCCGCCTCCACATCTGCCACATCCCCACCGGCGACGCCCCCCGCCCCAACTGGGGCCGCCTGCAAGCCTCCGCCCTATCCTCCCCCAACGACACCGGCGGCAGCCAAACCTGGTCCCTCGCCCGCGACCTCATGACCGACACCGCCACCCTCGCCGCCACCAAACTCGAAACCGTCCGCATCGACCCGCAAACCCACCTCACCACCACCCACGAATACGGCGCCGCCGTCTCCCCCACCCGCCCCGACCTCGCTCGCATGCACTCCAACACCTCAGTCCGCCTCACCCAACCCACCCACCAAACCGAACTCACCATCCGAACCCTCACCACCACCCACGCCTCCTCCGCCGACGTCACCATCACCATCGACGGCCAACCCTTCTGGCATCGCCATTGGAATTATTTGGAGAAGCCGTAGGGCGGAAAAGCGAAGCGTCATCCGCCTCTTCTCTCACCCCCGCTCCCCAACCTCCCTCAGCCCGTCACCCCCGACCCAATCCGCCGGATAAACCCCCCGTGCAACCGCCGCCCGAAACGACGAACACGGCCACTCGCCGGGATGCCCAACCAATCCATGCTTGACCGGATTGAAATGCACATAATCCACATGCGCCGCATAATCCCGCTCGTCGCGGATCGTGTGCTCCCAATAGCGTCGCTGCCATATCCCACGCTCCCCTCGCGCCATCATCACCACGGACCGCGCCTCCTCCACCGGCAAGCCTTTCGAGAACTGTGTCTTGATCGCCCGCCAGCGGCCTGAATAGTCCAAGTCCCCCTCCGGCAACGTCCAAACGCAATGCATATGATCCGGCAGGACCACCCAGGCATCGATATGAAACGGCGAACGCTCGCGAACTCGTCGCACGACGTCCCGCAGTAAATCAACCCGTGCAACCAGCACATCCGACCGCCGGTCCATAAGATTGACCGTGAAGAAGTAGCACCCACCAGGAACCCGATTCCGACGATAGTCAGGCATGTCGGGAGTATGACCGTATGCCGATCCATTAGAAACAGTCGCCGTGCAACTCAGAGAGCGGCGGATGACGCTGCGCTCTTCCGCCCTACGGCTTGAGGTCTCATGACTATTCCCCGCCCCACCCGCATCGTCGTCGACGGACTGTCATTCCCGGAATGCCCGCGCTGGCGTGACGGGACGCTCTATTTCTCGGATATTCATGGACACGCGGTCTATCGGCTAGGCCCGGCGGGGCGGGAGATCGTGG
>JAYTUU010000043.1:0-8839 GCA_043744375.1 Rhodospirillales bacterium
GCGGGGTTGGATGTCGGCGAGGGGGCGGGCGAGGGTGTTGTCGTGGACGATGTCGGGGGCTTCGATGCCGTGGAGGATCATGTTCATGACGGCGATGACGTAGGCGAGGCTTTTCTTTTCGACGCCGGAGAAGGTGCGGCGCTGGAGGGTTTCGAGGTCGGCGGTGCTGGTGGCCTGGGGGCGGAGATGGGCGAAGGCTTCGCAGAGGAAGCCGGCGGAGCCGACGGCGCCGTCATAGATGGTTTCGCCGATGCGGGGTTTGGTGACCTGGATCATGGCGCGGATGAGGGGGCGGGGGGTGTAATATTCGCCGCCGTTGCGGCCGGCGTTGCCCATGCGTTTGATCTTGACCTCGTAGAGGTCGGAGAGTTCGTGTTTTTCGGCGACGGAGCCGAAGGAGAGTTCGTCGGTGAAATCGAGGATGTCGCGGAGGTTGTAGCCGCTGTTGAATTTGGGTTTTATTTCGTCGAAGATTTGACCGATCTTGTATTCGATGGTGTGGGGGCTGGCGGCGCGCTGGCGGAAGCCGCGGAGGTAGGGGAAGAGGCGGTTGTTGACGTAGTCGATGAGGTCGTCGCCGGTGAGGGCGTGGTCGCGGTCGGGGGTGCCGTCGGGGTGTTTGGGGGCGGCCCAGCGGGACCAGCGGTGTTCGGCGGCGATGATGGGGGTGTTGGGGCGGGATTCGAGTTCGGCGGCGGTGGCGCGTTCGGCTTCGAGGTCGTCGAGGTATTTGAGGAAGAGGATCCAGGAGGATTGCTCGGTGTAGTCGAGTTCGGTGGTGCAGCCAGCTTCTTTGCGCAGGGCGTCGTCGATGTTGCGGAAGGCTTGTTCGAACATGGGGTGCGGGCCTGTGGGGCGGTTGGTTGCGGGCGAGCTTAGCGGGTGGGGGCGTGGCGGGCCAGGATGGGCGGGGGGTTATTTCGGGGGGAGAGGGGCGAGGCGGGGCGGTTGGGGCGGTTGGTGGGATGCTCAAGGGCATCCCACCCTACGGTTCGGTATGGCGCGCGGGGGAAGGAGGCGGGGGGAAGTTTTTTGGTTCTTTTTTTCAAAAAAGAACTGCTGCCTTTTCGTAGAATACGAAGGCTCTGGGTTGGCCGGCGAAGTCTCGGGTGTATTCGCGGGTGAGTTTCCAGGCGTGGGATTCGTAGAAGGCTCGGGCTTTGGTGTTGTCGCGGAAGCATTCGAGGGAGTGGGCGCCGCGGGATTCGCAGTCGGCGAGGAGGGCTTGGCCGGCGCCGGTGCGGTGGGCGGCGGGGGTGACGAACATCATGTCGATGTGGCGGTTGGTCATGAGGGAGAAGCCGATGATTTCGTGATCGGTGGTGGCGAGGCGGAGGTTGGGGAGTTCGGCGAGGAAGCGGGGGGTGAAGGAGTTGGGGGTTCGGGCGGCGAGGGTTTCGGGTTCGAGGATGCGGGCGAAGGCATGCTGGTAGGCGGCGGCGGCGACCTGGGCCGCCGCCGGGATGTCGGACTGGGTGGCGGGGCGGATGATCAGAATGCGGTGGCGGCGCGGGTTGGGTCGTAGAATTTGAGGTATTGGGCGACGAAGTCGTAGTCGACGTATTTGGCGTAGGCGTCGGCGATGGATTTGGTGATGGGGCCCCAGATTTGGCCTTTTGGCCCGATGGCGACGCCGTTGATGGTGCTGGCCGGGCAGATGCACAGCGAGGTGGAGGTGATGAAGACTTCGTCGGCGTTGTAGGCGTCGTAGAGGTCGAGGTCAGTTTCGGTGACTTGCATGCCGAGGCTTTCGGCCATGTCGATGGCGGTTTGGCGGGAGACGCCGGGGAGGACGAATTTTGCTCTCGGGGTTTGGATTTCGCCGTCCTTGACGATGAAGATGTTGGAGCCGAGGCCTTCGCAGAGGTTGCCGTTGGTGTCGAGCAGGATGGCCCAGGCGGTGGGGTCGATGGCGTTGACCTCCTGGCTGGCGACGATGAGGTTCAGGTAGTTGTGGGTTTTGGCGCGAGGGGTGAGGCTTTCGGGCGGGGTGCGGCGGGTGGAGGGGACGAGGATTTTGATGCCCTCGACGAAGCTTTTCGCGCGCTGCTTCAGGGGCAGCGGCATGCATTCGAGCACGATGTTCGGCCCGTGATGGTCGAGATGATCGCCCTCGACCTCGCGCACGCCGCGGCTGATCCTTTGGCCCAGCCAGAAATCCTCGCCGGCGCCGAGGAGGTGCTTGTTGCGCTCGAACAGTTCGAAGCTGAGGTCCGCCATCTGCTTCGGGCCGATGCCGGGGTCGATACGCAGATATTTCAGCGACTTGTAGAGGCGATCGACATGCTCTTTCACCTTGAACAGCTTGCCGTTGAAGCTGCGTGTCATGTCGAACGCGCCGTCGCCGTAGAGCCAGGAGGAGTCGCGGAAGGGGATGCGTACCTCGTTCTCTGGCATGAATGTGCCGTTGAACCAGGCCACCCGCACGTTCGACAGATTTCCGTCCATTTGCCGCTCCTTGCATCGAGATGGGCAAGGCTAGCGCCATCCGGGCTAGCCGACCAGACGGCGTACCTCCGCAATCGTCGCCGCACTCGCCCACTCGATCGGCCCTTCGACACGGGCCACCTCGCGCCCCTTGCGGTCCACGATCAGCGTCGTCGGCAGGCCGCGCGCGCCCCAGGCCCGCGCCGCCTCGCCCTTCGGGTCGAGCCAGACGCCGAGGCCCTGGATGTCGTGGCTGGCGAAGAACCGGCGCACCACGGCCGCACCGCCGCGATCGGACGACAGCGGCAAGACCGCGATTTTGTCCGCCGCCAGCGCGCGGGCCATCGCCTGCAACGCCGGCATTTCTACCACGCAGGGCACGCACCAGGTCGCCCAGAGATTGAGCACCAGGCCCTGGCCGACGAAATCCGTGATCCGCCGCGCCTCCCCTTCGCCGTCGAAGAACTGCGCCTCGCCGGGGGGCGCGGGCGGGTTTCGCGGCACGATGGCGCCGGCCTGCTTCAAGTCCGCCGCTTCGCCGGCCGCGAGGGTGAAAATCTGCGGGGACGCGGCGGTTGCCTCCGGTTTGCGCCATACGACCGGCACCGCTACGGTCCCGACCGCGAGCGTCGTCGTCGCGCCTACGATCAATCGGCGCCTGGTGACCCGCATGCTCAACCCTCCAACGACCGGATATCCCGCGTGAGCGAAACTCCCGACCTGCGTAACACTCTCGCCAACCAGCAATGGGGCGGCCGCTTCGCCGCCGGCCCCTCGATGGTGATGCAGGAGATAAATGCCTCGATCGGCTTCGACCGCAAGATGTGGCGGCAGGATATCAGGGGCTCCCTTGCCCATGCCGCGATGCTGGTCAAGCTCGGCATTCTCACGATCCAGGACGAGACCGACATCAAATCCGGCCTCGCCGCCATCGCCGCCGACATCGACGCCGGCACATTCCCCTTCGACGACACGCTCGAAGACATCCACATGAACATCGAGGCCCGCCTGACCGAACGCATCGGTGATGCCGGGCGGCGGCTGCATACCGGGCGCAGCCGCAACGACCAGGTCGCCACTGATTTCCGCCTCTGGGTGCGGGACGCGATCGACGGGCTCGACGCGCAACTGGCCGACGTGATGACCGCGCTGGCCGAACGCGCCGCCGCCCACGCCGCCGACCCGATGCCCGGCTTCACCCATCTGCAAACCGCCCAGCCCGTCACCTTCGGCCACCACATGCTGGCCTATGTGGAAATGCTCGCCCGCGATCGTGGCCGCCTCGCCGATTGCCGCCGCCGCCTGAACGAGTGCCCGCTCGGCAGTGCCGCCTTGGCCGGCACCTCGTTCCCGCTCGACCGCGACATGACGGCGCGCCAGCTTGGCTTCGACCGCCCCACCGCCAACTCGCTCGACGCCGTTTCCGACCGCGATTTCGCCCTCGAATTCCTCTCGGCCGCGGCCATCTCGGCCATGCATCTGTCACGGTTCGCCGAGGAAATCGTCATCTGGTGCAGCGCGCCCTACCGCTTCATCCGCCTGTCCGACGCGTTCACGACCGGCAGTTCGATCATGCCGCAGAAGCGCAACCCTGACGCCGCCGAGCTTGTCCGCGCCAAGACCGGACGGATCAACGGCGCCCTGATCGGGCTGCTCACGGTCATGAAAGGCCTCCCCCTCGCCTACGCGAAGGACATGCAGGAGGACAAGGAACCGGCCTTCGACGCCGCCGACGCCTGGGCGCTCAGCCTCGCCGCCACCGCCGGCATGGTGCGTGACATGACGCCCGATACCGCCCGGCTGCGCGAATTCGCCGGCTCCGGCTTTGCAACGGCGACCGACCTCGCCGACTGGCTCGTCCGTGTTCTCCGCCAGCCGTTCCGCAGCGCGCACCACACCACCGGCCGGCTGGTCGCCATGGCCGAGGCCCGCAGCATCGACCTCGCCGGCCTCTCCCTCGCCGACATGCAATCCGTCGAACCAGGCATCACCGACGCGATCTTCGGGGTGCTCACCGTGGACGCCTCGGTCGCCTCGCGCATCAGCTACGGCGGCACGGCACCCGCCAACGTCGCCGCCCAGGCCGCGCGCTGGCTGGCGGCCCTGACATGAGGCCGCTCCTGCTCGTCATCGCGCTGACGTTCGTGCTCGTGGGTTGCGGCAAGAAAGGCCCGCCCTCGCCGCCCGGGCCGGCGGAGCAGATCATCTATCCGAAGCAATATCCGGCGCCTTGAGGAGCCTTGCTTGCGGCCTTGGGATTTGCAGACGCTCGCGTGGCTGCCTAGTTTGGCGGGATCGACATCCGACGGAGGAAATCCATGTCCAAACCCATGCTCGAAGGCAAAGTTGCGGTCGTCACCGGAGCCGGTGGCGGTATCGGTCGCGAGATTGCGCTGATGATGGCGCTTGCCGGCGCGAAGGTGGTGATCAATGATCTCGGCGTGTCCGTGTCGGGCGATGGCGGATCGGCGACGCCGGCCGAGCAGACGAAGGGCATCATCGAGCAGCGCGGCGGGCAGGCGGTGATCAATACGAACTCGGTTGGTTCGTGGGACAGCGCGCGTGGCATCATCCAGACCGCAATCGACGCGTTCGGGCGGATCGACATCGTGGTGAACAATGCCGGCATCCTGCGCGACGTGATCTTCCACAAAATGACTGCCGACGACTGGGATTCGGTGATCAACGTGCATTTGTCGGGCAGCTTCTATGTAAGCCGCGCCGCTGCCGAGCATTTCCGCAAGCAGGAGAGCGGATCGTTCGTGCACATGAGCAGCACGTCGGGCCTGATCGGGAATTTCGGGCAGGCGAACTACTCCGCCGCCAAGCTGGGGATTGCGGCACTTTCCAAATCCATTGCGCTGGACATGAAGCGTTATAACGTGCGCTCGAACTGCATCGCCCCGTTCGCGTGGAGCCGGATGACCGGGAGCATCCCCGCGGAGACGCCGGAACAGAAGGCGCGGGTGGAGAAGATCAAGCTGATGACGCCGGACAAGAACGCGCCGATGGCGGTGTTCCTGGCGTCTGACGCGGCGAAGGACGTGAGCGGCCAGGTGTTCGCAACCCGCAACAACGAGATTTTCCTGATGTCCTCGCCGCGCCCCGTGAAGGGCGTGCATCGGAGCGAGGGGTGGACGCCGCAGTTGATCGCGGAGCACGCGTTCCCGGCGCTGAAGGCGGCGTTCATGCCGCTCGATCGTTCCGGAGAAGTGTTTTCCTGGGATCCGATCTGAGGAAAGGATGAGGCCGGGAGATTTTTATTCCGGCCCCGTTGCACTCATGAAGGAACTGTTTGCTCCGTCGCGGATTGCCCTGATCGGTGCTTCAACCGATGCGACACGGTTGACCGCGCGGGCGCAGGTCTATCTGCGGCGGCACGGGTTTGCGGGCGATCTGTTTGCGATCAATCCACGCGCGACGACGGTGCTTGGCGAGCCGGCGTTTGCGTCGTTGCGCGACGTGCCCGGCGCGATCGATTTCGCCTACATCCTGGTCGGCACCGAGCATGTCGAAGCCGCCATCGGGGATTGCGCGGCGCGCGGTGTGAAGGTTGCCTGTGTACTGGCCGACGGGTTTGCCGAGACGGGACCTGAAGGCGTTGCGTTGCAGGCGCGCGTGATGGCGGCGGCGCGGGATGGCGGGGTGCGGCTGCTCGGGCCGAATTCGATGGGGGTTATCAACGCGCCGGCAGGCATGGCGTGCAGCGTCAATGCCGCGCTGGAGGCGGAACGAATTCTGCCGGGACGGTGGTCGCTCGTTTCGCAGTCGGGGTCGGTGATGGGCACGCTGCTGTCGCGTGCCGCGGCGCGCGGGTTCGGGTTCGCCAAGATCATCGGCACCGGCAACGAGGCCGACCTCACGGCGGGGGAAGTGGCCGCCATGCTGGTGGACGACATCGAAACGGATGCGATCCTGTTGTTTCTTGAGACGATCCGCAAACCCGCGTTTTTCGAGGACGCGGCGCGGCGGGCGCATGCGGCGGGCAAGCCGATCGTCGTCTACAAGCTCGGCCGCTCCGAGGCGGGAGCGGCGCTGGCGACCACGCATACCGGGGCGCTGGCGGGGTCGGACGCGGCGGCGGATGCGTTCTTCCGGTCCATCGGCATCGTGCGGGTCGACATGCTGGAGACGCTGCTGGAATTGCCTCCGTTGTTGATCGGTGCTCGACCTTTGGCGACGCCACGGCGCGCCGTGCGGATCGTGACCACGACTGGCGGCGGGGGCGCGATGGTGGTGGATCGCCTCGGCGTGCTCGGCATCGCCACGGCGGGGATGGTGGATACGACGCTCGCTGGCGCGCGCAAGGATACCGTGGCGGAAGCGTTGACGGCGGCGCGCAACGCCGATGATGCCGATGTCGCCATCGCCGTCGTCGGCAGTTCGGCGCAATTCCGGCCGCAGGACGCGATCGCGGGGGCGCTGGCGGCGACTGGAAGAAATCCCATTGCGGCATTCCTGTTGCCGGAAGCGACAGCGTCATTGCAGTTGCTCGGCGCGGCGGGTGTCGCGGCGTTCCGCACGCCCGAGGCCTGCGCGGATGGAGTGCGGGCCTATCTCGATTGGCGGGCGCCAAGGGTGGCGCACACGGCCGGAGATGTTGCGGCCGCGGCGGCGTTGCTGCCGGCACGCGACGAGCGCGCGGCGCGCGCGGTGTTCGCCGCACTGGGGATCGCCGATCGGGCGGTTTCAGTCGATCCCGCGGCCGTTCCGGAGCTGGCCTATCCGGTGGCGTTGAAGGCGGTATCTGCGGGGATCGCGCACAAGACCGAAGCCGGCGCGGTTGCGCTGAACGTTGCCGATGCCGACGAACTGCGCGCTGCATGCGCTGCCATGACTGCGCGACTCGGTGATGCGATCAGCGGGTTCATTGCCGAGCCGATGGTTAAAGGCCTGGCCGAGGCGATCGTCGGATATCGCAACGACGCGCTGGTTGGTCCTGTGGTCGCATTGGGTGTCGGCGGCGTGCTGGCGGAAATCTATCGCGACGTCGTGCTGCGGATGGCACCTGTTTCGGTTGGCGAGGCGATGGAGATGGTTGACGCCGTCAAGGGACTTGCGCCCGTGCGCGGCTATCGCGGCCTGCCGAAGGGCGATCTCGATGCGCTGGCGGCGGCCATCGTGGCGGTATCGCGGCTTGCGGCGCTGCCGGGTGTGGTGGAGGCGGAGATCAACCCCCTCATCGTGCTCGGCGAGGGCCGCGGCGTGGTGATGGCGGACGCGCTGATCGTTGGGGAGGGCTAGGATATGACACGCATTTCTCGTGATGCGATGCGCGGTCGGGCACAGACGGTGCTGGGGTTGATCGACCCGTCGGAGCTTGGCGCCACGCTGATGCATGAGCATCTGCTGTGGGATATCCGCACGCCGGCGATGCGCGCCGATCCCGACCAGGGGCCGGAGATCACGCTGTGCAACTGCTTCTCGATTGGCTACGGACGCAAGAAGGTTCCTGGTAATTTCAGGCTGAGTTGTGAATCGACCGCGACGGATGAGCTTCGTATCATGGCCGCCGCCGGCGGACGAACGGTGGTGGAATTGTCCTCGGGCGGGCTCGATCCACGGCCGAACGGGTTGGTCGCACTGGCGCGCGATGCCGGCGTCAACATCATCATGGGCTGTGGCCATTACGTGCATGACTACCAGCCGCAATCCAACCATGCGCGCACGGCAGAGAACTTCGCTTCCGAAATGATCGATCAGATTCAGATCGGTGCCTGGAACACCGATGTGCGCGCCGGGATCATCGGCGAGATCGGCTGCCAGGCGCCGTGGACCGATCTGGAGAAGCGCGTGATGGCCGGAGCGGTTCTGGCCATGAACGAGACCGGTGCCGCACTGAACGTGCATCCCGGACGCGACCCGGACCAGCCGCAGGAGGTCGCGGACTTCGTGCGCGCGCATGGCGCCGATCCGTCGCGGGTCATCATCAGCCATATCGACCGCACCATCTTCGACGAAACCCGGCTGTTGCGCCTCGCCGATGCCGGCGTGGTGATCGAGTTCGATCTGTTTGGCTCAGAACAATCCTACTATGCGCTGTCGGACATCGACATGCCGAACGATGCAGTCCGGCTGAGGATGATCCGAGCACTCATTGCGCGCGGTCATCTGGAACGCGTGGCGATCAGCCACGATATCTGCTACCGCACGCGCCTCACCGCCTTTGGCGGACACGGCTACGCGCATATCTTCGCCAATGTCATTCCGCTGATGGCGAGCCGCGGTTTCACCGCTGCGGAAATCGATGCCATCATGGTTGGTAATCCGCGGCGGCTGCTCAGCTTCGTCTAAGCAGAATTTCGCGGGTTGGCCGACGGAAGGGCGTGCGTTTGCAGCGACGGCAAGCGCGCCTCCGGCGGCCAAGGGCCGGGGGCCCTTGGAACCCTGGACTGCTCGCGGCTGGACGGAC
>JAYTUU010000044.1:0-8725 GCA_043744375.1 Rhodospirillales bacterium
CAGGCAATGGACATCTCGGACCGCGTTCCAATCGGGCAGGATTCTGGGCTTCGCCAGGCAATGCGGCGAGAAGTCGGGGGGATCAAAGGGGCATGCCCCTTTGCCGGCGGAGCCTTGCCTCTCGATTGCCACTGCCCCCACTTTCCACTAGATGCCAGCACGTTCAGAAGGAGGCCAAAATGCGGCATTTGATTGCGGGCAACTGGAAGATGAACGGCACGCCGGCCCTTGCCGAAGCCATCGCCGGCCCGTTGCGTGATGCCGCCCCCGGCCTCGCCTGCGACCTGCTGGTCTGCCCGCCCGCCACCCTGACTGCCGCGCTCGCGCATCTGCTCGCCGGCTCCGCCGTTGCCGTCGGCGGCCAGGACTGCCATGCGAAGGCGAGCGGCGCCCATACCGGCGACGTCTCCGCCACCATGCTGCGCGATGCCGGCGCCACCGCCGTTATCCTCGGCCACTCCGAACGCCGCGCCGACCATGCCGAGACTGACGCTGCGGTCCGCGCCAAGGTCGTCGCCGCCGTTGCGGCCGGCCTGCTGCCGATCGTCTGCGTCGGCGAGTTGGAAGCCGACCGCGTGGCCGGGCGCGAGACCGCCATTGTCGGTGCCCAGCTCGCCGGCTCCCTGCCCGCCGATTTCGCCGGTATCGTCGCCTATGAACCGGTCTGGGCGATCGGCACCGGGCGCACGCCCACCGAGGCCGACGTCGCCGCCATGCACGCCTTCATCCGTGCCGAACTCCTCCGCCTCCTTGGCCCCGGCGGAGCCAGCCGGCCGATTCTCTATGGTGGCTCGGTCAAACCCTCCAACGCCGCCGCGCTGATGGCCGTTCCCGAAGTCGGCGGCGCGCTGGTTGGCGGCGCCAGCCTGACGGCGGCCGATTTCCTCGGCATTGCGCGCGCCGTCGGCGGCTGATTTTGCATTCCGCCGCCGCTTCTGTAGAACGCGCACTCTTCTGCCGCCGGGGATAAAGATGACCACCGTGCTCCTGATCACCCATTTGTTCGTAACCCTCGTCTTGATCGGCGTCGTGCTGATCCAGCGCAGCGAGGGCGGCGGGCTCGGAGTCGGCTCCTCCCAGGGGATGGGCTCGTTCATGGGCGGCCGTGGCACCGCCAACCTGCTGACCCGCACCACGGCCGTTCTCGGCACCGTGTTCTTCATCCTCTCCCTCGCGCTGGCGCTGATGAACCGCGGCACCGCCGGCCCCGGCCGTTCGCTGCTCGACCAGACGCCGCCCGCCGCCACGGGAACGACGATCCCCGGCGCCGGCCCCGGCGCCCCCGCCCCCGGCTTGCCCGCGCTCCCCGCCGGCCCGACCGTCCCGACTCGCTGAGCCCGGCCCTGCGCCCGCGCCAATCCCCCTCCCGCGCCACCGCGCGGGGGTTTCCCCCGACTCGGCTATGCCCGTATCCTGTCCGCCCATGATGCGGTACGTATTCATCACCGGCGGTGTGGTTTCCTCCCTCGGCAAAGGCTTGGCATCCGCCGCCCTCGGCGCGCTGTTGCAGGCGCGCGGCTATACCGTGCGGCTGCGCAAGCTCGACCCCTATCTGAACGTCGATCCCGGCACGATGTCTCCGTTGCAACATGGCGAGGTGTTTGTCACCGATGACGGCGCGGAAGCCGATCTCGACCTCGGCCATTACGAACGCTTCACCGGCGTCCACGCCACCCGCGCCGACAACGCCACCACCGGGCGCATCTACTCCGAGGTGATTGCCAAGGAACGCCGCGGCGATTATCTCGGCGCCACCGTCCAGGTCATCCCGCACATCACCGACGCCATCAAAGACGTCATCACCGCCGAGGCCACCGATGAGACCGGCCGCCCGGTCGATTTCGTCCTGCTCGAAATCGGCGGCACGGTTGGCGACATCGAGAGCCTGCCCTTCCTCGAAGCCATCCGCCAACTCGGCTACGACCTCGGCCCGGCCCGGGCGATGTTCGTCCACCTCACTTTGCTGCCGTGGATCCCCACCGCCGGCGAACTGAAAACCAAACCGACCCAGCATTCCGTCAAGGAACTGCTCAGCGTCGGCATCCAGCCGCACATGCTGCTGTGCCGCGCCGATCGCGAAATCCCGGCCAATGAGCGCCGCAAGATCGCCCTGTTCTGCAATGTCCGCTCCGAGGCGGTGATCGCAGCGCTTGACGTCGACACCATCTACGCCGTCCCCATCGCCTATCACGAGGAGGGGATGGACCGCGAAGTGCTGCGCCATTTCGGTCTGCCCTTCGCCGAAGAGCCCGATCTCGCGCGCTGGAAACGTATCGTGGACATCGTGCGTGCCCCCGAAGGCGAAGTTCGCATCGCCATCGTCGGCAAATACACCAATCTGCTCGACAGCTATAAAAGTCTGGCCGAAGCCCTCGCCCATGGCGGTATCGCCAACCGCGTCCGCGTCCGGCTCGACTGGATGGACAGCCAAATATTCGAGCAGCCGGACGCGGTCGAGCGCCTGGAGGGGGTCCACGGCATCCTCGTCCCCGGCGGTTTCGGCGAGCGCGGCACCGAGGGCAAGATCGAGGCTGTTCGCTTCGCCCGCGAGCGCGGCGTGCCCTTCTTCGGCATCTGCTTCGGCATGCAGATGGCCGTCATCGACGCCGCTCGCCACCTCGCCGGCCTGCCCCACGCCTCCTCCACCGAATTCGGCCCCTGCGACGAACCGGTCGTCGGCCTGCTGACCGAATGGGCGCGCGGCAACGAGATCGAACGCCGCGAGGAAGGCGGCGCCCTCGGCGGCACCATGCGCCTGGGCGCCTACACCGCCGACCTCGCCGCCGGTTCGCTGGTCCGCGAGATCTACGGCGGCGCGGCGAGCATCCAGGAACGCCATCGCCACCGCTACGAGGTAAACCTGCGCTACCGCGACCGCCTGGAAGCCACCGGCCTGCGCTTCTGCGGCATGTCGCCCGACGGCGTGCTGCCCGAGATCATCGAACTGCCGGGGCATCCCTGGTTCGTCGGCGTGCAGTTCCACCCCGAACTGAAATCCAAGCCCTTCTCGCCCCACCCGCTGTTCCGTGGCTTTATCGAGGCTGCGGTGAAACAGGCCCGTCTTGTCTGAGGCCCCCTTGTCTGAGGCCCCCTTGTCTGAGGCCCCCCTTGTCTGAACCGCGCCACGTGCACGTAGGTGACGTTACGATCGGCAACGATCTGCCGTTCGTGCTGATCTCCGGCCCCTGCCAGATCGAAAGCCGCGCCCACGCACTGGAGACCGCCGCGGCACTTGACGCGATGTGCACCGCCGCCGGCATCCCGCTGATCTACAAATCGAGCTACGACAAGGCCAACCGCACCAGCGCCACCGCGGCCCGCGGCATCGGCATGGCCGAGGGCCTCGACATCCTCGCCGCCGTCCGCGCCGCCACCGGCCGCCCCGTGCTGACCGACGTGCACGCGCCCGAGCACTGCGCCCCCGCCGCCGAAGCGGTCGACGTGCTGCAAATCCCCGCCTTCCTCTGCCGCCAGACTGACCTGCTGATCGCCGCCGGCGAAACCGGCCGCGCCATCAACGTCAAGAAAGGCCAGTTCCTCGCCCCGTGGGACATGGTCAACGTCGCCGCCAAGATCGCCGGCACCGGCAACGAGAACATCCTGCTTTGCGAACGCGGCACCAGCTTCGGCTACAACACGCTCGTCTCGGACCTGCGCGGCCTGCCGATCATGGCCCGCACCGGCTACCCCGTGGTGTTCGACGCCACCCACTCCGTCCAGCAACCAGGCGGGCAGGGGACTTCATCGGGCGGCCAGCGCGAATTCGCCCCCATCCTGGCCCGCGCCGCTTTGTCCATCGGCGTTGCCGCCGTCTTCATCGAATGCCACGAAGACCCTGACCGCGCGCCCAGCGACGGCCCCAACATGATCTCCCTCGCCGAAATTCCCGCCCTGCTCGCCCGCCTCAAAGCCTTCGACGCGCTCGCGAAAGCCGGCTGAGACCGCGCCTCAGGCCGCCTGCATGTTCGGAATTTTCGCCACGATATCCGCGAGATCCCGCTCCGCATGCCACAAATCGCGCGCCTGCTGCATCCGCAACCACAGATGCGGGCCATTGCCGCAGAGCTTGCCAAGCCGCACCGCCATTTCGGCCGTCACGGCCGCCTTCCCGGTCAAAATCTTGTGCAACGTCTGGCGGGACACGCCGAGCTTCTCGGCAGCATCCGTAACCGTCAACCGCAACGCGGGCAGCACGTCCTCGCGCAGCAGTTCCCCGGGATGGCTGGGCGGCCAAGCCGGCTGTCGATTGACGCGGGTGATGCCCATCGGGTCCTCATGCGGTGCTTGCAATGGCAGCGAGGATAGCCTCGCCAGATAGTGCGTTGGTTTCTTGAGCAGGTGCAGGGAATAGAGAGCATACCGGGTCAACCTAGTCAAGCTTGGCTTTACAATATGTCGTGCTAAACATTACTTTGCAATGGCGGGCAGGTGAGAGGCGCCGACCGGCGATCACCTCCTACAGACGCAAGAGTGACGATAGGAAATCGGCTTGTTGACCCAATTTCGTCCCGCTCATTGTGGGCGGGTTGGCACGTGGCTCTGTTGTAACAGCGTTTGGCAGGCAATGATGATCAATTCCTTCCGAAGTCGCCCGCTCCTCGCCTTCTGGCAACGCGGTGACGCAGCGAAAATCCGGCCCGATCTGCTGACCCGCGTGCGTCTGCGTCTTGCCGCCCTCAACGAGGCGTTACGATCCGAGGACATGAACGTGCCCGGCTTCAACTTCCACAAGCTGCGCGGCAGGCCTCTCCGCTACAGCGTCCACATCAACGGTCCGTGGTGCATCACCTTCGGCTGGGACGGTGAGCACGCGATCCTGGTCGACCTCGAACAATACCACTGACAGCCGCCTCTCACCCCCCCCGCCACGCCTCCTCCAGATCATACAACGGATTGCGGAACAGACTGCTCGAATACCGGTTCAATGACAGCGGGATCACCGGCCACCCCGCCTGGTCCGGCCCGAAGCGCGCCGCGATCAGCCCGTCGCCCGAAAAGCTCTCATGCACGTCGTGCTCGGCGAAAATCGTTCCGCCGTACTCCTCGATCGCGGCGATGCAGCGCTGATGGGTCAGCGGATCGCCGGTGATCGCGTGATGATGGGTCGAGACGATCACCGTGCGAATGCGGCCCTCCCGCAGCAACTGCGCCGCACTGCCGAGCACCGCCATTTCCGCCCCCTGCGCGTCGCAATGCAGCAGATCGAGCGTTTCCAGCCCGTTCATCCGCATCACCTGGGGCACAGTCAGCCGGGGAATGCTGATCTTTTGGCCGTTATCGAGCATGAACGGTGCCGCGTCGGCCGGCGTGCCATCGGCGAACCCGGCCATGAATGTCGGCGCCGCCCCATTGCGCGCCGCATTCGCCTCCCCGAGCGCGCGCCGCTCCGGATCGGGCTCCACCGCAATGGCCCGCCGCCCCGGCCGATCCTGCAGGAACCACAGCGTATAGAGCGACCACCAGGCGCCGAGCTCGATCATCGTCGCGTTCGCCGGCATCCGGCTGAGCACTTCGTGGAAAACCCGCTCCTCCTGCGGCTCATGATGGCCCTGGCAGCGGCCGATCAACTCGGTCATCCACGCCCCGCAATAACCATCCGCCAACACCCGCAGCCCGTTATGCATGATCTGCACCCGCGCCCCGTCGGCATCCGTCACCACCGATCCCGCGCCGTCCACCTTCGGCAGAATGTCGCAATCGCGGCAGCGCGTCGCCATGTCGATCCGCTCATCGAGCGACGTCGGCTCCGGCCCATCCAGCCGCGGCAGGTTGGCCGCGGGCCGGGGAGAGGGCGCAACAAGGCGCTTCAGGCGGCGAAACATAGACCAGACCTCTCCGCGCAAACGGATAAAAAGTTTTTGCTTCTTTTTTCAAAAAGAAGCGCTGTTCTTTTTTGCAAAAAAGAACCAAAAAACTTTTACCCGTTTAGTTCAGCCGGCGCAATTCTACCGTCGTCGTGAAGTCGGCCGGCTCCAGCACGATCCGCGCGGGCGCCTTGGCGATCGAGGCTCGCGTCGCCGCATTCGCCGCCCGCAGCAGCGAGGCCACGAAAGAGCGCCCCCACACCACCGGCGAGCGGTTCTGGATCGCGTCCCACAGCGAACGCCAGCGCGCCTGCCGCTCCGCCAGGTCCATCCGCAGCGCCTCATCGAGCGCATCGGCCATCGCGTCGGGATCATGCGGATTGACCAGCAGCGCCGCATCCAACTGCCGCGCCGCGCCCGCGAACCGCGACAGCACGAGCACGCCCGGATCGGCCGGATTCTGCGCGGCCACGAACTCCTTGGCGACCAAATTCATGCCATCCCGCAACGGCGTCACCAGCCCGACGCGCGCGATCCGCATATACCCGGCCACCGCCGGCCGCACCGACGCCTTCGAGAGCAGCCGCAACGGTACCCAATCGGCCTCGCCGAGATCGGCATTCAGCCCGCCCGCCTCGTGATCCAGCGCATCGCGCAACTCGCGGTAGCTGACCACTTCCTTGCGCGACACCGCGGCGATCTGCAGCAGCGTCACCTCCCGGCGCCACTCGTCATGCTTCTCGATCAGCCGGCGATAGCCATACAGCCGCTGCATCAGCCCCTTCGTCGGGTCGAGCCGATCGACGCCGAGGATCAGCTTCTTGCCGAGCAGGCTGGTCTTGAGCCGCTGGCACCCCTCGGACTGCTCCATCTCGGCCGCCATCCGCGCGAATGAATGCGCCTCGATCTCCACCGGGAACACGCCAAGCCGCACCCGCCGCCCGCCGACCGACAGCGCCGTCGCGGACACCCGCTGCGCCCCGGCCAGCGACTGCGCCGCCGCGGCGAAATTCGCCATGTCGTTATCGGTCTGGAAGCCCAGCAGGTCGGCCGTGAGCAGATCGCGCACCAGACCGGACACCTCGGGCGCCGAGCCGATCACGTCGGGCGAGGCGAACGGAATATGCAGGAAGAACCCGATCGGATTCTTCACACCCTTGGCGCGCAAGGCGGCGGCCATATGCAACAGATGGTAGTCATGCACCCAGATCAGATCGCCAGGCAGCAGCAACGCCGAAAGCTGGGCGGCGAAGCGCTCGTTCACCGCGCGATACACCCGCGCATCGCGCCGGTCGAACTTCATCAACTCCGGCATCGTGTGCAGCAGCGGCCACAGCATGCCATTGGAGAAGTTGTTATAGTAGCGACCATGCTCCTCGGGCGTCAGGTCGATGGTCGCGTAGTCCACCGCCCCCGCGCTCTCCACCTTCGGCCCGTGCGTCGCGGCGTCGGGCGAGACCGTTCCGCTCCAGCCGAACCACAACCCGCCGCGCTTTTCCATCAGCCCGTCAAGCGCCACCGCCAACCCGCCGGCCTGCTGGCCGGACGACGGCAAGGGCACCCGGTTCGACACGACAACCAGGCGGTTCATTGGACGTCCTCTGGCGAGAAATTCGTTCATGAGCACAACCTGCGCGAAAGAAGTGGCGAGAAAACGGCAGAACCGGACCCTCCACGCCTTGTTTGAAAAATAATTCTGCCCCTGGCCATCGCCGCCCTTCGGTGGGAAGCTTGCCGCATGGACAAGACCCTCGCCGAAACTCTCACCGGGTGGCGCCGGCATTTGCACGCGAACCCCGAACTCTCGCTGAAGGAAAGTGCGACCGCGGCCTTCGTGTGCGCCAAGCTCACTGAACTCGGCATCGCCCACACGCCGGGCGTTGGCGGCCACGGCATCGTCGCCACCATCTCCAAGGGCCAGTCGAACCGCAGCGTCGGCCTGCGCGCCGACATGGACGCGCTGCCCATCCACGAAGCCACCGGCCTCGCCTATGCCAGCACCAACCCCGGCGTCATGCACGCCTGCGGCCATGACGGCCATACCACGTCGCTGCTCGGCGCCGCCGCGCTGCTGTCCCGCTCCGATGACTGGTCCGGCACCGTCCAACTCGTCTTCCAGCCCGCCGAGGAGGGCTATGGCGGCGCGATGAGTATGATCAAGGACGGCCTGTTCGAGCGCTTCCCGATGGAGAAAATCTACGGCTATCACAACTGGCCCGGCCTCGAAGCCGGCACCGTCGCCATCCATGACGCCGCCTGCATGGCCGGCGGCTCGCGCATCACCATCACCATCGAAGGCCATTCCGGCCACGGCGCCATGCCGCACCTCACGCGCGACCCGATGGTCGCCGCCGGGCACATGATCGTCGCCCTGCAATCCGTGGTCGCCCGCAACGTCGATCCGCTCGACAGCGCCGTGGTCTCGATCTGCGCCATCGAGGGCGGCAACGCCGGCAATGTTATCCCCCAGCGCATCACCATGAAGGGCACCTCGCGCTATTTCAACGAGAAGACCTGGAAAGTGCTGGAGGAAAACGTCGGCCGCATCGTCCACGGCGTCGCCGCCACCTTCGGCATGAAGGTCGACTACGACATGCCCTACGGCATCGGCGCCACCGTCAACCACAAAGCCGACGCCGACCTCGCCGCCGAAGCCTGCGCCGAGAATGCCATCCCCGTCCGCCGCGACCTGCTGCCCGCGATGACCGGCGAGGACTTCTCCTGGTTCCTCAAGGAACGCCCCGGCGCCTTCGTCTGGATCGGCAACGGCCCCGCCGAACCCGGCAAGGAACTCCACAACGACCGCTACAACTTCAACGACGACATCCTCCCCAACGCCGCCGGTTTCCTCGCCGGCGTCGCCAAACGCGCGCTGCGCGGCTAGGACCCACGATGACCATCTATAAAGGCGCCTGCTTCTG
>JAYTUU010000045.1:0-31176 GCA_043744375.1 Rhodospirillales bacterium
CGGCACCGTCAGCCGCTCGCTCTGCTCCGCCGCCTCCATCGCAATCGCCGCCAACCGCTCGACATTGACCCGCGCCGCGTTGGTGCGCGCCGTGAACACCGGCAGCAGCGCCGCCACCCCCAGCTCGGTCGCCTTCTGCGCCACCATATCCGTCGCATCCCGCTTCAGCGGCGCGAACACCAACCAGAGATCGGGCTCCTCCCCCTGCGCTCGCAGCCGCCGTTCCACGACAAGGCTGCCGCGCTCCTTGCGCAGCCCAGCGATGCGCGCCAGCCACTCGCCATCCCGCCCGTTGAACACCCGCACGGCCGTACCAACGGCACAGCGCATCACCGCGCCAAGGTAGTGGGCCTGCCCCGCGGCCAGTTCGACGGCCACGTCCGCCACCAGCGGGGCCGCGACATGCAGCCGGATGGAGTGGTCGGTTTCGGTCACGATTGGCCTTCTTCCCCTGCCCCAAACAGCTTTAGCCGATGCACCCACAGCGACAAAATAAACACCCCACCCTCACCCGTTCGGGTGACGCGCGCCGGCGCGGCCCGTTCCTGAGCGCCCGCGCCCTCGCAATCGCCGCCATGGCCATGCAGGATACGCATGCCGCCATCACCGGCGCCTCCACCCCTTATCTCGGCCCGATCTACATCGTTCCCGGCGGCGCCATCGCCGACGATGCCGCCGCCCGACCCGTCTTTGACACCGCACGGCAGGCGCGTCCCGCGCCTGCCAACCCGCTCACCCCAGCC
Organism: Rhodospirillales bacterium; assembly: GCA_043744375.1. GTDB lineage: Bacteria > Pseudomonadota > Alphaproteobacteria > Acetobacterales > Acetobacteraceae > CAIYPH01. Next base: position 744 of record JAYTUU010000045.1, read on the forward strand.
AGGCGCGCATATCCGCCATCAGTGCCGCCAGCGACGGCGTGTGCAAGTACATCATGTGCCCGGCATCATAATACGTCATCGAAATACGGGCACAGTCGATCCCGTTGCCGGCCACCGTCGTCTCGGCGGCGAAGAACGGCGTGGCGAGATCGAAATACCCGTTGGCCATCCATACCTTCATCGCCGGGTTCTCCCGCAGCACCCGGCCAAGCAGCGGCGCCATGTTGACCGCCGCCGGCCAGCGCGACACGCCCTCCACCGGCGCGCTCCGCCAATCCCACTTCATCCCCGCCTCGCGGTTCACGTTCACATAGGAACGCTCCCAGTCCACCCCGAGCGCGCGCGACAAATGATCGTTCATCGCCGCCACATAGGCGCTGCCGACGGCGTACGACGACGGATCGTTATCCGGAACATCGCCCGCCGCATCATGATCCTCGCCGAGATAGCGGGTATCGAACCGGCCCAGCGACACGCCCCTGGCGCGCAGCAATTCCTTGCGGTAGCGCGCCGGATCGATGCGCAGCCGCGTCCGCTCAAGCCACGCCACCGATAACCCTGTGAACCGCGCCAACTCGCGCGCAACCGCCTTGCGCCGCACCGCCGGCAGCCGGCTCCCGGCCACCAATGCGGGCAAGTACCGCTCCATCGCAAACACCCGCGCCTCCTCGATGAACGCCGCCCGGTCCGGCGCGCCCGCCACCAGTCCGTGATGGAGCGCCGTCGCTGCATAGGTCGGCAGTGCACACATGTCCGGCAGCGGATTGCCGGGCTCGAAGCGCACCGTATGGAAATCCAGCACCACGGAGATCAGCGCCAGCCCGTTGAACGCGACCGTCCCCGACCCCGCCCCCATCTTGCCCGCCACGGCCACCGCCCGTGTCGTCCCATAGCTCTCGCCGCACAGATAGCGCGGCGATGCCCAGCGCCGATGCGTCGTCAGCCACGCGCGGATGAACTGCGCGACGATCTCGGCATCCTGGTCGAGCCCCCAGCCATCCTCCGGCTTGGCCGCCCCCACCATGCGCGAAAACCCGGTCCCGGGCGGATCGATAAACACGAGATCGGCCACATCCAGCACACACAGCGGATTATCCTCGACTCCATACGGCGCCACCCCCGCATGCCCGGCGTCGGACGGCACCACCACGCGCCGCGGCCCCATCGCCCCCATGTGCAGCCACAACGACGCCGAGCCTGGCCCGCCATTGAATGCGAACACCACCGGCCGCCCCTCCGGCGGCCCGGACTCCTCGGCCAGATAGCTGAACGAGAACAGGCTGCACCGCGCCTCGCCCTTGGCATCGGGCAAGTGCATCTCGCCGGCGATGCAGCGATACGCCACATGCCGCCCGCCGAAATTCCCCTCATGCCGCGTCTCGAAGACCCGCGGAGCCGCAACAGGCGTCGCATTCGTCGTATCGGTCATCATGCCCTACAAAATCGGTGGAACCATGGACACTATCCCAGCCGCCACGCAGGATAGCCAGTCAGAGCCAACGGAATGCCCCATGCAGATCGACCAGACCACGCTCGCCACCGGCCTCACCGTGGTCAGCGCCCGCCTGCCTGAGTTCGAATCGGCCGCCATCATGGTTGTCATCCGCGCCGGCGCCCGTGACGAAACCGCGGCGAACAACGGTATCGCCCATTTCCTCGAACACATGGCCTTCAAGGGCACCGCCACCCGCAGCGCACTCGACATCGCCGTCGAAATCGAATGCCTCGGCGCGCAAATCAACGCCTTCACCTCGCAGGAAATGACCGCCTACCACATCACCGGCCTGAAAGACGCCATCCCCGACGCGCTGGCCATTCTCGGCGACGTCCTCACCGCATCGCGCTACGATCCCGACGACGTCGCGATGGAGCGCAACGTCATCGCCCAGGAAATCGCTCGCAAGAACGACGACCCGAACGGCCTCTGCGGCGAAGGCTTCATCGCCACCGCCTACCCGGACCAGCCGATGGGCCGCCCCATCCTCGGCCATCCCGATGTCGTCGCCCGCACGACCCGCGAAGACCTCCTTGCCTTCGTCAGTCGCCACTACGCCACCGGCCGCATGGTCGTCTCCGCCGCCGGCGACATCGACCACGCCTGGCTCTGCGGCCTCGTCGGCCAGCATTTCGCCAACCTCCCGACCGGCACCGGCGACAGCACACGCACCCCGCCCACCTACACCGGCGGCCTCCATCGCACCCACCGCGCCGACTTCAAACAGATCAACGTCATCCTCGGCTTCCCCTCCGTCGCCGCCGACACCCCCACCCATCTCGACCACAAAATGCTCAGCCTCGCTTTAGGACACGGCATGTCCTCGCCGCTGTTCCAGGAAGTTCGGGAAAAGCGCGGCCTCGTCTACGGCGTCGGCGCCGGCTCCAGCCACGGCAGCGACGCCGGACTGTTCGTCATCCAGGCCGGCATGACCCCCGAAAACCTCCCCGAGTTCCTGCGCATCGCCTGCGCCGAAGCCATGCGAACCACCCAGGCCATCGCCCTCAACGATTTCACCCGCGCCCGCAACCTGATGCTCTCCGAACTCGCCAGCGTAAAAGAACGGCCATTCCAACTCGCGATGTACCTGGCCAGCCAATTCTTCCGCCACGGCAAAGCCACCGGCCCCGACATCGACCTCATTGCCGTCCGCAACACCCCCATCGAAGCCCTCAAAGCCGCCGCCGCCCTCGTCTTCGCGGCCCCACCAACCCTCTCCCTCGTCGGCCCGCTCGATGACACCGATCACCTCGAAACGGTCACAAAGGCGTTGCATGATTGATCGCTTTCCCTCGGCCGAGGGAAGCAGAGGGGCCAGATCGTGCCGCAGCGAAGACTCACAGGAAGATGGCTCCGCCGGCAAAGGGGCACGCCCCTTTGATCCCCGCGACTGCTCGCGGCTGGAGCGACGGCCTTCGGTTGAGAACGCCGCTCTTGCTTGCGCCACAGGCAATCAACGCCCCGCCCCAGTCCGCCAGGCGCCCGCAGTCACGGGATCAAAGGGCCCCTGGCCCTTTGCCGTGTCCTCCGACGCGCCGCTTGCGCGGCGACGGCAGCGCCTCCCTCTGATGCCTCGTTACTTACAAGTTCTGACCTGCGCCGTACTCCTCGCCGCCCCTCTCCTCCTTGTCGACGTCCCCCCCCTGCTCGACTACCCCAACCACCTCGCCCGCCTCACGCTCCTCGCCACCGACGATCCCGTTCTCACCGCGATGTTCACCACCCAATGGGCGATCATCCCCAACCTCGCGGTCGACCTGATTGGCCCGCCGCTGATCCGCCTTTTCCCCGTCCACACTGCCGGTCGGATTGTCCTCGCGCTTTGCCTTCTCCTCCCCTTCGCGGGCGTCCTCGCCTATAGCCGCGCGCTGTTCGGCCGCCTGCACCCATGGCCACTCGCCAGCGCCCTGATCGCCATCAACGCGCCCTTCCTGCTCGGCTTCATGAATTTCCAGATTGGCGTCGGCGCCGCCCTCCTTCTGGCCGCTTTCTGGATCACCTGGCGCGACCGCTACCCCGGCGCCATCATCGCGCTCGCCACACTCGGCATGATCGCGCTGTTCTTCTGCCATCTGATGGGCGTCCTCTTCGCCCTCGTCCTGATCACCGCCCGCGAGCTCGAACGCCCCAGCCTGAGCCGCGCCCTCGCCATCCTCCCCCTCATCGCCGCCCCGGCCGTGCTCTACCGATACTCCCCCCTAGGCGACCAGCCCGCGGGCATCGACTACCTCCCGATAGCCGGCAAGATCACTCAGCTTCTCTGGCCCTTCACCACCTACAATCTCCCGCTCGACCTGCTGACAGCCGTTGCCGTGGTCGCCTTCCTGCTGATCTGCACGGCAACAAACCGCCTCACCGCCCCCCGTTCCACCCGCATCGCACTCGCCACCTTTGCCGCCCTCTATGCCGTCAGCCCCTACGCCTTCAAAGCCACCCAATCCCTCGACACCCGTTTTACCCTGATGTTCGCCCTGACCCTCTTCGCCGGCGTCCGCCCCACCAGCCTCCCGCCCCGCTTCACACACCTCGCCATCGCCGCCGCCGCCCTGCTGTTCACCGGCAGAACCGCCCTCACGGCCACTGCCTGGCACGCCCACAACACCGACCTCGCCGACCTGCGCCAGATCATCGCCGAAATCCCCCCCGGCGCCCGCGTTCTCACCGCGTCGGTCTCCCCCGGCGAAGCGCCCGACTACTGGTCCCACACCCCCGCCGCCCGCCGCCTCTCGAACACCATCCGCACCGACACCCATCTCCCCGCCCTCGCCCTCATCGAACGCCACGCCTTCTGGCCTCTCCTCTTCAACGACCCCTCCCAACAACCGATCGCCTGGACCGCCCCCCTCCAATCGCTCGCCGACCAGGCCGGCGGCCTCATCGACCACCTCAGCCTCAAACCCACACAACTCTGCCACTACGATTTTCTATTGCTCCTCTCCCCGCAGGCCGACCCTACTTGGCTCGTCACCAACCTGACCCTCCACACCACCACCAGAACTGCCGCCTTGTTCACTATCGCCCAGGCCGGTCGCGACTGCCCGTAGCCGCTCGTTGCAACCCTGGAATTTGACCCGGATCAACGCACGACGCGCCAATTACGGCATAGGCTGACGGCGTTGAAGTATGGCAGGCCGCGTCATGCGGATCGGACAGGAGGCTCCCATGCGTTCATCGACACGACGGCACGCCCTCGCCGGCATCTTTGCCGTCCTGGCCGCAATCCCCGCCGCAACAGCCCAACCGGCCGCCCCCGGTGGAGCGCGCGCGCCCGGAGTCCGTAGCCGCACGCGTCAGGATCGGAGAGACCCCGCCGCCCGGATCGTCACACCCGATAGGCGGCGCCCTTCCGGTCCACCGTCCTGACCAACCCCATGAACTCGGCCAGCCCATATTCCGGCATATCCCGCCGCCGCCGCATCCGCTCGCTCGCCTTCTGCACCACCGTGTCCGAGATCGGCACCGGCTCGATCCCCATCGTGCGTGCCATCACCTCAAGCTCGCAGGCCCGCTCCATGTTCCACATGCGGAAGAACGCCCCATGCACCGTCGGCGCATGCGTCAGCAGCCCGTGGTTCAGCAGCACCAGGCAGCTGCCATGCACGCAGTTGCGCGCCAGCTCCTCGCACTCCTCCTTCGAGGCCGGCACGCCGTATTCGTGATAGGCCACGTCATCGAGAATCTGCAACGCATCCTGGCTGATCGGCCGCAGCCCGTTATGCAGCAGGGAAATCCCCGCCCCGGCCCGCGTATGCGTATGCATCACGCAATTGGCGTCCGCCCGCCCCTTATAGACCGCGCTATGGATGATGAAGCCCGCATTGTTGAACTTCCCGGCGGCACCCAGCACGTTGCCGTCGAGATCCATTTTCACCAGCGAACTCGCCGTCACCTCGTCGAACATCTCGCCGTAACTATTGATCAGGAACGCGTTCGGTTCGCCCGGAACCCGTGCGGACATGTGCGTGTTGATCAGATCGGTCCAGCCGAGATGATCCACCACGCGATACAGCGCCGCCAACTCGCACCGCGCCGTCCACTCGGCCTCCGTCATGCTCGTCTTCACTGCTGCGGACATGGTGTCCCCCTTTGTTGACCCGGTTATCCTGAGCGGAAACTCCGCCTGCGTGCAACGCCTATTGACGCGCGCCGGTTTGCAAATCCGCCGCCGACGCCGGACACTCACCCCGCAAGCCGTGGGAACCAACGACCGATGAACTGGACCAATGCCGCCGCCGTCGCCGCCGAGATCGCGCAATCCTGGACCCGCGAAGCCGGCCCCGGCGGCGCCATTCTGCTGTTCGACGCTAACGATCTGCGCGCCGAAGCCTGCGGCGGCCTCGCCAACCTGGATCTCGACCTCCCCTTCACCGCCAATTCTGCCGTCCGCTATGCCTCAATCAGCAAGCATTTCCTGTGTGCGCTCCTACTGACCGGCGCCCCGGTTGGCCCCGACGACAGGCTCGGCGACCACCTCCCCCTCGCCCCCGCCTTGGCGGCCATCCCGGTCGCCCGCGCGCTCGACATGACGGCGGGGCTGCCCGACATCATGGAGACCCTCTGGCTCCTCGGCGTCTCGCCCACGACATCGCTGACCCGCGACGCGCTGCTCGCCTTTGCCCGATCTCTTGACGCGTTGAACTTCGCCCCCGGCCACGAAATCTCCTACTCCAACACCGGCTATCGCCTGGTCCAAGCGGCCCTCGAAGCCCGCGGCATCGACTACCGCGCCGCTTTGCACGACCGCTTCTTCCGCCCCCTCGGCCTCGGCATCACCCTGCCGGAGGACGAGACCGACCCCGTCTCCAACCTTGCAACCGGTTACTGGAAAAGCCCGCGCGGCTGGCTGCGCGGCCGCTACGGCCTGCATATCTCCGCATCCGGCGGCCTCGCCGGCAGCGCGATTGACCTGATGACCTGGGCGCAAGCCCTGCTATCCGGCACCGGACCCGCCGACAACCTCCTGCCCCGCCTCGGCGCCCTGCGCCACCTCGCGGACGGCCGCCCAACCGGTTACGGCCTCGGCCTGGCCCGCTCGCCCGTCCCCGGGCTGCTCGCTGTCGGCCATGGCGGCTCGCTCCCCGGCTACAAGAACCACTTCCTCCTGGCCCCCGAAACCGGCGCCGGCGTCGTCGTGCTGAGCAATCGCGAGGATACCGACGCCCATCACATCGCCATGCGTGTCATGGCCGCCCTCGCCGGCACCACTTTGCCCGACGCCGCCGCCGATGCTCTTCCCGCCGGCCGCTTCGTCGCCGATGACGGCCCCTTCTGGCTCGAACACCAGGCCGGCAGCATCACCTACCTCGGCGCCACCGAAGCAATTTATCCAGGCCCATTCGCCCTGGCGGACAGCGTCATCGGCCACTCCGCCCACCTGCCGATCACCCTGCGCCCGACCGAAGGCGCCATCATCGGCGAAATCGGCCACGCCGCGCGCCGCTTCCACCCAGTTCCCCCCGACCTCGCTGCCCAACCCGCCTGGGCCGGCACTTGGGTCAACACCCTCCAGAACGCCCGCCTCGCCATCACCATCACCGACGGCGTCGCCCGCCTCACAGCAGGTACCGGCCCGCAGCTTGCGACCACCGACCTCACTCCCCTGTCCGCCACTCTCGCACTTACTGAGCGCGGCGATGGTGGGCCGTGGAAGCAGCGCATCTGCCTGGAATTCCACGAAGACCACCTCCGCCTCGTCACCAACCGCTCACGCATCCTGATCTTTCAGCGCGCCTGAAGCCGCACCCACACCACCGCGAGCACCAGCAGCCACACCTCCCACGCCATGAACGCCGCCAACACCGAGGCGGCTTCGCTGGCATCGATCTCGCCACGCCCGAGGGCTGGCAGCGCATCGAAGCCGTGCTCGATCAGATCATCGCGTCAGCCTATGCAGTGCGCGCGCCCGGCCTGGACGAGGCGAGATCGGGCAACAGCGCCGTCAATATGCCGATCGCTGGCAGGAACGAGGCCAGCGAGTAGACGAACGCGATGCTCGTCCGGTCCGCAATCCAACCCATCCCGGCTGCCCCCACGCCGCCCAACCCGAACGCAAAGCCGAAGAAGATGCCGGCGATCATGCCGACCCGCCCGGGCACCAGTTCCTGCGCGTAGACCATGATCGCCGGGAACGCCGAGGCCATCAACATGCCGATGATCACGAGCAGCACGTCGGTCATGAACAGGTTCGCGTAGGGCAGCGCCAGGGTGAACGGCAGTACGCCAAGGATCGAGATCCACATGGTGAGCTTGCGGCCGATCCGGTCGGTCATCGGTCCTCCAGCCAGCGTGCCAGCGGCCACGGCGGCGCTGAAGACGAACAGATGGAACGTCGCCTCCGGCACCGACATCGCGAAACGGTCGATCAGATAGAAGCTCAGATAGGCGCCGATGCTCGCCGTATAGACGTTCTTCGAAAAGGTCAGCGCGGCGAGGATGAAGATGGCAAAAATTACCTTCTCCCGTGTCAGCACCACCCCGCCCGCGGCCGTCGCGCGCGCCCGCAGCGGCGTTTTCGGCACGTTCGCGCGATACCAGAACCCGACACGGGTCAGCACGACCATGCCTACCATCGCCGCAATCGCCACCCAAGCGACGGAGCTTTGGCCCTGCCGCAGGATGAAATACGTCGCCAGCAGCGGCCCGATTGCCCCACCGGCATTGCCGCCAACCTGGAACAGCGACTGCGCCATGCCGAACCGCCCACCGGAGGCGGCGCGCGCCACCCGTGAGGACTCCGGATGAAACACCGCCGAGCCAAGCCCGACCATCGCCGCCGCCACCAGCACCGCCTCGTAGCTATGCGCCATCGACAGTAACAGCAGACCGATCAGCGTCGAACCCATTCCGATGGCGATCGAAAATGGCATCGGCCTCTTGTCCGTCACCATGCCGACCGCCGGCTGCAACAGCGCGGCGGTGAGTTGGAAGGTCAGCGCGATGATGCCGATCTGGCCGTAGTCGAGGTTGAAGTCGGTCTTGAACATCGGAAACAGCGCCGAGATCATCGACTGCATCATGTCGTTGAGCAGATGACAGAAGCTGAGCGCGATCAGCACCGGCATGGCGGCGGCACTCGCAGCGTGCAGCGGGGCAGCGTGCAGCGGGGCAGCGTGCAGCGGGGCGGCCCGCATCGGTACGGGAGAGGTCTGCGTATCAACGACGGCTTTTTGCATCATCAGGTTCCCGGCAAGCGCGGCCCAGGATACGGGCGTCACATTATGCAATCCACGTCGGCGGCGGGCACCCGCAATCCTTGCAGACCTGCACCCACGCAGCGCAGGCCCCGTTCAGTCGGGAAACCAACCTGGCCAGCCGCGGGTACGGTGCGCCTCCTGCGCCGGCGTCAGTGTCACCGGGCCGTCGGCGACGCCGCGCCGGCCCATTTGTCCTTCAGTGCCTGCCCAGCAATCCACCGTCCCCAGACTGCGGGTGCAAAACACCGGTGCAGTCGGCTTCCCCTCGGCCTCCCGGCAATAGGTGTGGCCCGCCTCGACGCGTACGATCGAGCAATCCTTGCCGGTCACGCCGGAATAGATCATGTCCGTCGCACTACGACCGAACAGCGGGATGGTCGCAACGCTGCCCGCCAGAACCGCCGTTGCGACGATTGGCTCACAAGCGGCCAGCAGAAGCAACGGCAACAGGGCGGCGTGGCGCATTCCCGCAGCCTGCACCGCACTGATGAATATATCCTTTCCAGGCACCCGCAACCGGCGTTTGCTCGCCGGGGGCACCACGGCTATGTTCCGCGCCCGCGTGGCACCCAGAGGAACATACGTGTCGGACATCTTCGCTGAAGTCGATGAAGACCTGCGCGCCGAACGCGCGAAGAAGCTGCTGCAGAAATACGGCGTGCTGCTGATCGCGGCGGCCGTGCTCGTGGTCGCCTGCGTCGGCGCCTGGCAGGCCTTCCGCTACTACGAGAAGCGGGAAACCGCGCGGGTCGCCGAGATCTTCCTCACCGCCATGCGCGGCGCCGAGACCGCGGGTGCGGCCGAGCGCGACCAGGCGCTGACCGGGCTCGACCAAGTCGCCCGCGAAGGCGGCGCTGGCTATCGCGCCCTTGCCCGCCTGCGCGCCGCCGCCATCCGCTTCGACAAGGGCGACCGCGACGCGGCGCTGGCGCTGTGGGACCAGGTGTCCGCCGACGCCGGTGCCGATCCACTTCTGCGCGATCTCGCCGCGCTACAATTCGTCTGGCACCAGATCGACACCGGCAACGCCGCCATGCTGGCGGCACGGCTCGCTAAACTCACCATACCGGGCAACGGCTGGCGCCCCCTCGCCGAGGAAGCGCAGGCGCTGCTCGACCTGCGCGAGGGCCGCCGGGACGCTGCCCGCGACATCCTCAAGCGCCTGTCGCAAGATACCACTGCGCCGGACGGCGTGCGCGGCCGCGCCGGCGGTCTGCTGAGCCGGCTCGGCGGGCAGGAATAGTATGGGTCGGAATAATGATGTTGCATAGCAAACACCCCCTCCTCCGCGCCGCCCTGGTGCTACCGCTCCTCCTGGGCGGCTGTAGCCTTTGGGACGACTGGTTCGGCACTCCGAAAGTGCCGCTGCCCGGCACCCGCATCGCCATTCTCGCACCGACCGCTGGGCTCGAAATCACCAAGACCGCCGTGCCGAAGGTCACCCTGCCGGCGCCAGTAGTGAATGCGGAATGGCCGCAATCCGGCGGTGTTCCGTCGCACAACATGGAACACCCCGCTGCGAAGGACGGGTTGAACCGGGTTTGGGGCAGCGGCATCGGCGCAGGTGGCGGCTATCGGCGCAAGATCACCGCCCAGCCGATCATCGCTGGCGGACGCGTGTTCACCATGGACAGCGACGCGGTTGTCGCCGCCTTCGATGCCGCGTCTGGCAGCCAATCCTGGAGCCTATCGACGCAGGAGAGTGACGATCGCAGCACCAATGTCGGCGGTGGCATCGCCTCCGACGGCGGGGTGGTCTATGCGGCGTCCGGGCGTGCCGATCTGCTGGCGCTTGATGCGGCGACCGGCGTGGTGAAATGGCGCGTGCGGCTGCCGGCCGGGGCGCGCGCGGCGCCGACGGTGGCTGCCGGAAAACTGTTCGTTCCTTTGATCGATAGCCAACTGGTCGCTTATGCCGCCGCTGACGGCGCGAAATCCTGGTCATATCAAGCCAGTACGATCGAGCCGATCGTGCTCGGGCTGCCCTCGCCAGCGTTTGCCGATGGGTTGCTGCTGGCCGGTTTCGGCTCTGGCGATCTAGTGGCGCTGAACCCGGTGAGCGGCGCCGTGGTGTGGGCGGAAAGCCTCGCTGCGAGCCGTGGGCGCAACAGCCTGGCCGATCTTTCGACCATCCGCGGGCGCGTTGTGATCAAGGCCGGACGGGTCTATGCGGTGAGCCTCGGACAGCAGTTGGCGGCATTCGATCTGCGCAGCGGCCGGCGGTTGTGGGAGCGCGAGGTCTCCTCGGCCGAAACGCCGTGGGTGGCCGGGGATTGGCTGTTCATCTCCAGCACTGCCGGACAGATTGCCGCCATTTCCCTGCTCGATGGGCAGGTGGCATGGGTGACGCAGCTCGACACCTTTGAGAACATGGAGAAGAAAAAGGACCCGATCCGGTGGCTCGGTCCGGTGCTTGCCGGCGATCGGCTCGTGGTAGCGGGGACCAACGGGGTGGCGTTCGCGCTGTCGCCCTATACCGGGCAGATCCTCGGTACCGAGAAGCTGTCCGGCCGTGCCGCCCTGGCGCCCGTGGTCGCCGGCGGCACTGTTTATGTCGTGACGGATGACGCGGCCCTGACTGCATACAGGTAAGACGATGCCGCCAACAGTCGTCATCGCCGGCCGCCCGAACGTCGGAAAAAGCACACTTTTCAACAAGCTGGCGGGGCGGCGCTACGCCCTCGTCTCGGACACTCCCGGCGTCACCCGCGATTTCAAGGAAGCCACCGCACAGCTGCGCGGCCGGATGGTGCGGCTGATCGACACCGCGGGGTTAGAAGAGTCGGCCCCGGAAACGCTGTTTGGCCGCATGCGGGCGTCCTCGGAAACGGCGATCGGGCAGGCCGATCTGGTGCTGTTCGTGATCGACGGTCGCGCGGGCCTGACGCCTTCGGATGAGCATTTCTCACAGTGGCTGCGGCGGCTTGGCAAGCCGGTGATCCTTGTAGTTAACAAGGCTGAAGGGCGGCTGGGGGCGAATGCGGCGCTGGAGGCCTACGCGCTAGGTCTCGGCACGCCGGTCGCGGTGTCGGCCGAGCATGGCGACGGATTGGCTGATCTGATGGGGCATATCGCCGACGCGCTGCCCCCCGAAGCGGTCGACGCGGACGAGGGCGAGCGGCCCGTCAAGATCGCCATCATCGGTCGGCCCAATGCGGGAAAGTCCACACTTATCAACAGGCTGTTGGGCGAAGAGCGGATGATCACCGGCCCCGAACCTGGCCTGACGCGCGACGCGGTGGCGGTGCGGATCACCGACGAGGACGGCGCGCGCTACGAGGTGGTGGATACCGCCGGGCTACGCCGCCGCTCGCGGATCGAGCTCGAACTGGAGAAAATGTCAGTCAGCGCGTCCATCGAGGCCCTGAAAATGGCCGAAGTGGTCGTCCTCGCCGTCGATGCGGTCGAAGGCATCCACGACCAGGACCTCCAGCTTGCCCGCCTGGTCGAGCGGGAAGGGCGATCCTGCGTGATCGCGCTCAACAAATGGGACGCCGCACCCGATCGCAACGCCGCGCGCAAGGCCGTGTCCGACCGCCTGGAGACCAGCCTCGCACAGATGAAGGGCATTGAAGTCGTTACCCTTTCTGCCCTGACCGGGCACGGCGTGGAGAAGCTTCTGCCCGCCGTCAAGCGCGCGCACGCAGTGTGGAACATGCGCGTGGCCACCGGCGCACTCAACCGCTGGTTCGAACACGCCCTGGAAAAACATCAAGCCCCCCTGGTCTCCGGCCGCCGGTTGAAACTGCGCTACATCACCCAGGCGAAAGCCCGCCCACCCACCTTCATCGTCTTCGGCACCCGCGCCGAACAAACCCCCGAAGACTATCAGCGCTACCTCGTGAACTCGTTGCGCGAGTCGTTCACGATGCCCGGAACACCGGTCCGACTCCAGTTCCGCGGGACAAAAAATCCGTTCGACGACGGCGGGGATTCGTAACGCTTCTGGACATGTTAAAGCGTCATAGTGCATCCAAAACTACTAACTATGCATTATAGCGTATCTATGCCCGACGACATCGAAATGTATATTTATTATATTACATAACTATTAAGCGAAAATATGGGCAGGCGCGCCTCCGGCGGCAAAGGGCCGCCGGCCCTTTGATCCCGATACTGATGGCCGGCGGAGCCTTGCTTGTACCCTGGCACCTTCCCTGCCACGCCGTCTCGCGCTAAGCCGGAGGAAGGGTTCAAGGGAGGTTCAACAATGACGCAGTCGCAGCGTTTTGCAGGCCAAGTGGCGGTGGTCACGGGCGGGGTTTCGGGGATCGGGTTTGCGGTCTCGCAGCGTCTGGTTGCCGAGGGGGCTCGGCTGGCAGTTTGGGATGTGAATGCGGCGGCGTTGGCCGATGCATCGGCGCGGTTGGGGACCCAGGTTCACACCGTGGCGCTGGATTTGACGGATGCGGGCGCAGTCCAGGCGGCGGCGGACGCCACGGTGGCGGCGTTGGGGCGGATTGATATTCTGGTGGCGTCGGCGGGGATCACCGGGCCGGTTGGGCCGGCGTGGGAGTATCCGGTGGATGCGTGGAAGCGGGTGATCGATGTGAATGTGAACGGCGTGTACTACAGCAATCGCGCCGTGGTTCCGCATATGCTCACCAATAATTACGGGCGCATTGTCAATATTGCCTCGGTCGCTGGCAAGGAGGGCAACCCGAATGCTTCGGCCTATTCGACGTCCAAGGCGGCGGTGATAGGGTTGACGAAGTCGCTGGGCAAGGAGTTGGCGAAGACAGGGATACGGGCGAATTGCGTGACCCCCGCGGCGGTACGGACGCCGATTTTCGATCAGATGACGCAGGAGCATATTGATTTCATGCTGTCGAAGATCCCGATCGGGCGGTTCGGCACGGTGGATGAAGTAGCGGCGTTGATTTGTTGGCTGGCGAGCGCGGAGGCCAGTTTTTCGACGGCCGCGGTGTTCGATATTTCTGGTGGAAGGGCAACCTACTGATGACCGAGATGAATCGCCGCGTCGTGTTGGCATCGCGCCCGCAGGGGCGAATTTCGCTGGCGAATTTCCGGGTGGAATCAGTGCCTGTAGTGACGCCGGGGGACGGGGAGGTGCTGGTGCGGGCGCGGTTTCTGTCGCTCGATCCGTACATGCGGATGCGCATGAACGACGTGAAATCCTATGTGCCGCCGCAGGTGCTCGATGCGGTGATGGTCGGCGGAATTGTCGGCGAGGTGGTGGCGAGCCGCAGTCCGCGGTTTGCGTCGGGCGATGTCGTGGTCGGCGGCGGTGGATGGCAGGAGTTTTTCCTGTCGGACGGGCGCGGATTGCGCAAGGTCGATCGTTCGTTGCCGATGGAGGCGTATCTTGGGCCGGCGGGGATGCCTGGCGTGACGGCTTGGCACGGGGTCTTCAATATCATCGCGCCGAAACCCGGCGAGACGGTGTTGGTTTCCGCCGCGGCGGGGGCGGTCGGCAGTGTAGTCGGGCAACTGGTGAAATCCATCGGCGCGCGCGCCGTCGGCGTGGCAGGGGGGCCGGAGAAGTGCCGGCATGCAGTCGAAGTGCTCGGGTTCGATGCGTGCGTGGACTATCGCAGCGATCTCGACGCGCAACTGGCGAAGGCGACGCCCGACGGGATTGACGGGATTTTCGAGAATGTCGGCGGCGCCGTGTTGGACGCGGCGTTGCGGCGGGTCAACGTGTTCGCGCGGATTGCGCTGTGCGGACTGGTGTCCGGCGGGTATGACGCGACGCCGTTGCCGATTGCGGATGCAACGGTATTGTTAACGCAGCGAGTGATGCTGAAAGGATTTATTCTTTCGGATCACTTTGATGTATTTCCGGCCGCCTTGGTGGGTCTCGCGGAGCGTGTGGGGTCGGGCGCGTTGCGCTGGCACCGGACGGTGGCAAAAGGGATCGATGCGGCGCCGGCGGCGTTCATCGGCATGCTCGGCGGCGCCAATCTTGGCAAGCAACTGGTTGATCTCGGTTAGGGCGGACATCATGAGTACGGCTGCGACAAGTGTGGAAAACACGAGTGCAAACCTGGCGGTTCAGGGCGAGCAGCTGAATTCGTTGCTGAAGTTACGGAATAATCCATTTGGCATGAAGATGTTCGAGCGGGCCGAGGATATGGAGGCGATCCCGCGTATCCGGCGGCCGAAGAACGTGCATACGCTGGACCAGGTGGTGGCGCAGGCGGCGCGGTTGGGCTGGACGGTCGGCATTACGGCCGATGACCTGGTTGGCGCCCAATGCCGGGCCGTGGTTGGGCTCGGCAATGCGAAGACGGAGCAGTGGCAGAGTGGGAAGCACATGGTGAATGTGTGGTTCTCGACACCGGAAGACGCCGGTGCGCATCAAGCTGCGATGAATTGTGTGCCGGATGGGAAATATCAGGCGCTTGCTGTTTCGCCGATCACTGCGCAAAGGATCGAAGATCCTGACATTGTGTTGTTCTATGCCACACCTGGAGCGATGATGTATTTCATTAATGGGTTACAATGGGCAGGATATAAGCGGTTCGACTGGTCAGTGGTGGGGGAAAGCTCCTGCGCGGATAGCTGGGGGCGAGCACTGACAACAAAAACGCCCTCGCTATCGATTCCGTGTTTTGCCGAGCGGCGCTATGGCGGGGTACTCGACGACGAGATGCTGATGGCGACGCCACCTTCGTTCCTGGCCGCCGCCATCGCGGGGATGCATGCGCTTGGGAAGAACGGGCTGCGCTATCCGTTCCCGCAATATGGCATTCAACAGGACGTGCGTGATGGGATGGCAGCGAGCTATCCCGATCGCAAACGCTGATTTTCATTCCGGAGTCACTCTATGATTCGTGAGAAGCTCGTCATGGTCTGCACCTGCGAGATTGCGGGGCGGGTGCGGGGAAAGGGATTTCCGGCGCGGGAACTGGCGTCGCGGATGGTCAAGGGCGTGGGCTGGGTACCAACGAACACGATGATCAATTGTTTCGGTGGCATTCCTGCGACGCCTTTCGGGACCGGGGGTGATTTGATCCTGGTTCCCGACCCAGCGACGGAAGTGGAGGTTGATTTCGGAGATGGGAGTGCTGAGGAACACTTCTTTCTCGGCGATATCCGCCATCTCGACGGAAGCCCCTGGGAATGCTGTCCGCGTGATTTTCTTAGGCGAGGCCTGGACGCTTTGCGGACGGAGACAGGGCTGGAGCTGTTCGGCGCGTTCGAGCATGAGTTTGTCTATACGGGGGTGGAGGATGCGGCGGGCGCGCCCTATTCGCTCGACGCCTACCGACGGCAGGGGGTGTTCGGCGAGGTTCTGGTCGCGGCGTTGCGGGCGGCTGGGGTGGAGCCGGACAGCTTCATGGCGGAGTATGGCGCGCGACAGTTCGAGATTGTTTGCGATCCAGCCCTGGGCATGGCCGCGGCAGATCGGGCGGTAGTGCTGCGGGAGATGACGCGGGCGGCGGCGCTGCGGCTGGGGCATCGGGCGATCTTTTCGCCGATCCTTGATCCAGCGGGCGTGGGGAACGGGGTGCATGTACATTTCAGTTTTCGTGACCGCGACGGCCGGGCAGTAATGCATGATGCAGATGGAGACTATGGGTTATCGGATGTGGCGGCACGGTTCGTGGCCGGCGTGATGCACCACCTGCCGGCGTTATGTGCGGTGACCGCGCCCTCGGCGGTGTCGTATATCCGCATGCGGCCGAACCGATGGGCGCCGACCCACGCGACGCTGGCGAACCAGGATCGGGGGGCGAGCCTGCGCGTTTGTCCGGTATTGGCCTTGCCTGGCGTGGATGTGAGCAGGCAGTTCAATGTGGAGTATCGTTGCGCGGACGCGGCAGCGAGCCCGTACCTCACACTAGGGGCGATCGTGTGGGCGGGACTGGATGGCATTCGACGCAAGCGGGCACTGCCGGCCGGAGATGGCGCCCCATTGCCGGCGAACTTGGGAACCGCGTTGGACGCGCTCGAAGCTACGAGCGAGGCGCGAGAGTGGTTCGGCGAGACGTATTTGGCCGCATACCTGATGCATAAGCGGGGCGAGTTGGCGGGGCTGGCGGGATTAGACGAAGCAGCGCAATGTACGCGCTACGCGGCGACGTATTGAAGGGCACAATGGTGACACCGCGGCTGTTGGGTGCTGATGAGCCTGATCCGGTCTCGATCGGACATTTCGGCGGGGCCGGTCCGTTTTTCCTGGCGTGCGATCACGCGGGGCGGCGGATCCCCGCGTCACTCGGGCGTCTTGGTGTGGCGGAGAGCGAATTGCAGCGCCACATCGCGTGGGATATCGGCATCTGGGGGACCTCGGTGCGGATCGCGCGGGCGCTCGATGCGTTCCTGATCGGGCAGCCATATTCACGTCTGGTGATCGACTGCAACCGCCCGCCCGAGAACCCGACGTTGATTCCAGCGATCAGCGAGAGCACACCTATTCCTGGGAATATGGAGTTGTCGGTGGAGGCGCGGGCGCAGCGGGTGGGCAAGGTTTTCCAGCCATATCATGATCGGATCGAACGGGAGATCGCGGCGCGCAGTGGCGGGGAATTGCTGTTCGTGGCGATGCATAGTTTCACCGATGTCTACAAAGGCGTCGCGCGGCCCTGGCATGCCGGGGTTCTGTTCAACCAGGATCTAGGGATTTCCCGGATCATGCTCGATCTGCTGCGCGCGGAACCCGGGCTGGTGGTGGGCGAGAACGAGCCTTACTCGGTGTCCGACATGTCGGACTATTCCGCACCCGTTCATGCAGAGCGGCGCGGGTTGCCGTATCTCGAACTGGAAATTCGCCAGGACCTCATTGCCACCGCAGCGGGCGAACAGGAATGGGCGGAGCGGCTGGGCCGGCTGCTGCCCGAGGCGTGGAGACATTTTACAGGAGCAGATTCATGAGCCATCCCACCACGCGCGACCTGCCGGTCGAGCCGCCGCACACAACGCTGCTCTTCATCGATGTGCAGAACTACTGTGCTGTGCGCGAGGGTGCGGAGTTCAAGGACATGACGCCAGAAGAGTTCGAAGCCCGCCTCGGCTGGTTCTTCGGGCAGATGGAAGGCCATGTCGTTGCAAATATGCAGAAGTTGCAGGCGGGCTGCCGAGCCGCAGGGATCGAGGTGATGTACACTTTGATCCGCAACCTCACGCAAGACGGGCGCGATCGCAGCCTGGACTACAAGATCACCGGCTTCTCGGTGCCGCCAGGAAGCCGGGACGGCGAAGTGATTGATGCCCTCAAGCCGTTGCCGGACGAAATCGTTATTCCTAAAACATCCTCGAACGTATTCGTCTCGACCAATATCGACTACGTGTTGCGCAATCTCGGAACGAAGTACCTGGTGATCTCGGGCATCGTAACCGACCAGTGCGTCGAAGGGGCGGTGCGCGACGGGTGCGATCTCGGATACCTCGTGACACTGGTGACCGACGCCTGCGCAACCTATAGCGCCGAACGACACGCCAACTCCCTCAACGCCATCAAAGGCTACTGCCGCCAACGCACCACCGCCGCATTCCTCGCCGAAATCGCGGGGATGCGCGGCAGGTAGGCAGGGAAGCAAGGCCAGGACCCTGCCGTCGCCGCGCAAGCGGCGCGTCGGAGGACACGGCGAGGCTTTGCCTCGCCTCCGCCAAAGGCGGAGCCTTTGGAATCCAATGCTTTATGATGAGGGGCGCAAAGCCCCCTTTGCCTACCCCCCGCGCGCCGCCGCGATTGTGGAACGGATGAGAGCGGGGTTGGTCTCGGTCCGGGTGTATTCGCGGGGATTCGGTGTGGCGCCCATGGCAAGGGAGGTGTTGCGGAATTCCATCGGGCTGGGTCGGTCGATAGGGGCTGAGAAGTGCAGTTCGGTCAGGCCGGTTTTGCTGCGGACTTCGGCGATGGTGTCGGGGCGAAGGGCACCGCAGCCGAGGATAATGATGCGATGGGCCGCCTGGTTGACGAGGCTGGCCAGCGTTTGGAGGCCGGCGAGCGCGGTAGGGGCTTGGCCGCTGGTGAGAACTCTGTGAATGCCGCAGGTGACGAGGGTTTCCAGCGCGGCGACGGGATTGGCCGCCATGTCGAAGGCGCGGTGGAAGGTGGTGCTGGCAGGCTGGGCGGCGCGGACGAGGCGGGTGGTTCGTTCGGCATCGACGGTGCCGTCAGGGGAGAGGCAGCCGAACACGAGCCCAGCGGCACCCGCGTCCCGGAAGGTTGTGGCGTCATCGAGCATGGAAGCGAATTCGCGGTCGGAGTAGAGAAAGTCGCCGCCGCGCGGGCGCAGCATGACATGGACTGGAAGGCTGATCGCACGGAGGGTTTCGCGCAGCGTGCCGAGGCTGGGGGTGATGCCGCCTTCGATGAGGCTGGCGCAGAGCTCGATGCGATCGGCACCGCCAGCAGCCGCCGCGATGGCGCCGTCGACGCCTTCGACGCAGATCTCGATGAGGGGTGTGGCAGTCATGATGACGCGCAGTAGAGACTGTTGCATCGGGTGTTGTCCAGTGCATCGGGTGTTGTCCAGATGCTTGCGCGGGCCTGCCGCTTGACAGTATCGGCCTGTGATGGCGATCATTCGTATACAAATGATCTGGATGAACCCATGGGGCGCTATCTTCGGCCGGCAACGTTGGAGGGGGCTCTTGAGCCGCTAACCACGGGGTGCTGGACTGTGTTGGCGGGCGCGACGGATTTCTATCCGTCGGGCGGTGCCACGCGCGACGAGGACGTTCTGGACATCACGGGGATCGTGGGGTTGCGGCAGATCGCCTGGCGCGGGGATCACTGGTTCGTGCCGTGCGGGACGACGTGGACGGATGTGATCGCGGCGCCGCTACCGCCTTTGTTCGACGGGTTGAAGCAGGCGGCAGCGCAGGTGGGCGGCGTGCAGGTGCAGAATGCCGGGACGGTGGTCGGCAATCTGTGCAATGCGAGCCCCGCGGCGGATGGCGTGCCGTGCCTGTTGGCGATGGGTGCCGAGGTAGAGTTGGCGAGCTTGGCGGGGGTTCGTGTGGTCGAAGTTGGCAAGTTCGTGCTGGGGCCGCGGCGAACGGGGCGACGGGCGAATGAGTTGGTGACGGGACTGCGGGTGCGCGCCGTGGATTCGTCGCGGACGGCGTTCGTCAAGCTCGGTGCGCGGCGCTACCTAGTGATCTCCATTGCCATGGTTGCGGTTGCCGTCGAGGTGGCAGGCGGACTCGTGACGGCGGCGCGAGTCGCGGTGGGAGCATGCGGCCCGATGGCGACGCGGCTACCGGATTTGGAGGCGGCGATGCTCGGCAATGCGGTCGATCCCCGAGTGGTGCAGGCTGTGCATCTGGCGGGGTTGACGCCGATCGATGACATCCGCGGAGATGCAGACTATCGGCGCGTGGCGGCGCTGGAACTGGTGCGGCGGGCGATAGGGGCGGTGGGATGATCGCCGTCGATTTCATTGTGAATACGCGAGCGATTCGGGTGCGGTCGGCGCCGCTCGATCGGCTGGCCGACGTGTTGCGCGAGACGTTGGGGCTGACGGGGACGAAGATCGGATGCAACGCGGGCGATTGCGGAGCCTGCACGGTGTTGCTGGATGGGCGGCAGGCGTGTGCGTGCCTGGTGCCGATGGCGCGGATGGGCGGCGTGCGGGTGACGACGGTGGAGGGCCTGGGTGGCGGCGGGCTCGATGATCTACAGCGGGCGTTTCTGCGGCACGGGGCCGCGCAGTGCGGGATCTGCACACCGGGGATGCTGATGGCCGCACATGATTTGCTGGCGCGTGTGGCAGTGCCCGATGAAGCGGCGGTGATGGACGCGCTGGGTGGGGTGCTGTGCCGGTGCACGGGGTATCGCAAGATCATCGAGGCCGTGCTGGACGTCGCAGAGGGTGGATTGGGTGAAATCGGTAACGTCGGCGCCCGGGTCGCGCGTGTCGATGGGATGGCGAAGGTTTCGGGCACCGAGCGGTTTGGCGCGGATGCGTTGCCGGCGGAGGGGTATCTGACGGTGCGGGCGGTGCGCAGTCCACACGCGCATGCGCGGTTTGCGCTGGGCGATTTTTCCGCGTTGCTGGCGGCGCACCCTGGATTGGTGCGGGTGCTGACGGCAGTCGATGTACCAGGACGAAACCTGTACGGCATCTATCCGACAGGGAAGGATCAGCCGGTGCTGGCGGAAGGGTTGGCGCGGCATCGCGGGGAGCCTGTGTGCGCGCTAGTGGGTGATGCTGACACGGTGTTTTCCATCGCGGATACGGACTTGCCGATTGTCTGGGAGGTGCTTCCAGAGGTCAAATTCGGCAGTGCCGCGCCGACGCTGCATGCGCACGCGCCCGGCAATGTGTTGTGCCGCGGGGTGGTAGCGCGCGGCGATGTGGAGACGGCACTGGCAACCGGGGCGGTGCGAGCTGAGATCGCCGTGCACACAGGGTTCGTCGAGCACGCCTATATCGAACCGGAGGCGGGGTATGCGCGGCGGGTAGACGGGCGCATCGAGATTGTTGCGTGCACGCAGACGCCATACATGGATCGTGACGAGCTCGCGTCGATCCTGGGCATCGCACCGCAGGATATACGGATCGTTCCGACCGCGGTCGGTGGTGGGTTCGGGGGCAAATTGGATTTGTCCGTGCAGCCTCTGATCGCCATCGCTGCCTGGCTGACGGGGCGACCGGTACGGATGGTCTATGCGCGTGGCGAGAGCATGGCGGCGACCACGAAGCGGCATCCGGCGCGGATTGTGGCGGCAGCGGCGGCGGATGCGGATGGGCTGCTGACGGCCTTCCGGTTTCATGGCGATTTCGATACAGGCGCCTATGCGAGTTGGGGGCCGACAGTCGCCAATCGGGTGCCGGTGCATGCAAGCGGCCCGTATGCCGTGGCGCATGTGCGATCCACGACGGCGGCGTTGCACAGCAACGGTCCGCCTTCGGGAGCGTTTCGTGGATTTGGCGTGCCACAGGCGGCGATCGCGGGCGAGGCCTTGATGGACATGCTCGCCGGGCAGCTCGGCATCGACCCGTTGGCGTTCCGTGCCCGCAATGCCCTGGGCGTTGGCGGGGTGACGGCGACCGGCCAAGTTCTTGGTGCCGGGGCAGCTTTGCCGGAGTGTCTGGCGGAGTTGGAGGCGCATTGGGCGACGATGCGTGCGGATGTCGCGCAGTTCAATGCGGGCTCTGATGGAAATCTGAGGCGAGGTGCTGGGGTGGCGTGCATGTGGTACGGCATTGGCAATACGAGCCTGTCCAATCCGTCGGAAATGATGATGGGCATTACCCCCTTGGGGCGTGTTGTGCTGCTGTCCGGAGCGGTGGACATCGGCCAGGGGTCGAACACCGTGATGGTGCAGATCGCAGCAGAGGCGTTGGGGATGGCCATGACGGCGGTGGACCTCGTGGCAGGGGATACGGATGTGACGCGCGACGCGGGCAAGACAAGCGCGTCGCGGCAGACATTCGTGAGCGGCAATGCCGCCATGCGGGCAGGGGCGGCGCTGCGGGCGGAGATAGTGCGGCGTGCGAACGTCGGGCAAGACGCGGCGATCACGTTGGAGCCCGGCCGGATCATCGTGCGAGACGGGGCGGAGGAGGTGGTCCTCGATCTCTCTGGGCTTACGGTGGGGCCTGATGGATTGGTGCTATCGGCGGTCGGCGCGTTCGATCCGCCGACGACGGAGCTCGACGCGCAGGGACAGGGGTCGCCCTATGCGAGCTACGCGTTTGCCGCTCAGGCGGCTATGGTGGAGGTGGATACGGCGCTGGGTACCGTGCGGGTCCTGCATATTGTGGCCGCGCATGACGTTGGCCGTGCGATCAACCCGACGCTTGTGGAAGGCCAGATCCATGGTGGGATTGCGCAAGGGTTGGGGTTCGCGCTGATGGAGGAATATGTGCCGGGGCGGACGGATAATCTCCATGACTACTTGATCCCGACGATCGGCGACATTCCCCCGATCACCACTCTGCTGATCGAGCGCGCCGACGCGCTGGGGCCGTATGGCGCGAAGGGTATCGGCGAACCGGCGCTGGTGGCGACGGCTCCGGCGATATTGAACGCTATCGCCGATGCGACTGGGGTGCGGATTACCACGGTGCCAGCCACGCCGGCGCGGGTGCTCGCGGCGTTGCGGAAGCGCGGATAATGGCGGATATCATTACGTGTGATGCCTGCCCGGTGCTTTGCCGCATCCGGAGGGACAAGACTGGGGCATGCGATCGCTATGGCAATATCGGAGGCGTGCTGACGCGGATGGACCCGCTGACGGTCATCGCGCGCAGCGGCGAGATGGTGCGGGTCGCCGGCGCCGACTGGTCCGGCAATCCGGTCGCGACACGCGACATTTTTGTCAGTGCGATCGGGGCGGGGACGACCTATCCCGACTACAAGCCGGCGCCGTTCATTGTCGGCTCGGAAATCGACGGCGTCGATATGGTCACGGTGGTTTCAGAGGGGGTGTTTTCATATTGCGGGCTGAAGGTGAAGATCGATACGGATCGGCATCTCGGACCGGAGACGGCGGCGGTACGCGCACGTGGCGAGCAGGTCGGGCATGTGACGACGGCCGAATATGGCAGCCAGATGCTCAGCCTTGGCGGAGTGCGCCACCTGACGGGGGGGAGCAAGCGCGAGGGGGTGGTGACGTGCGAGACGCTCTTGGCGCTGGCGAATGGAGGGGCTGTCGAGTTGGCGATCGACGGCGGGGCGGCCATTGTGGTGCAGGCTGGCGCGGCCCCGGTGGTCGATGGGGTGACGGAACGTCGGATGCGCGTGGGATGCGGTTCGGCGACGATCGGGATATTCGCCAATCAATGGCTCGGGCACGCGGATGAGGTGATCGTGGTGGACGACCATATCACCGGCGTACTGAGCGAGCACCAGGCGGGGCGGTTCCTCGATATGCCGCCGGCGGGCATTCGGGTGCGCGGACGGCGCTCCACGCCCGGGCGCTATTTCCAGGTCGCCAACCCCGGAATGGGGTGGGGCGGCACGGATATCCAGGACCCGCTGGCGATCATCGAGCGGATCGATGCGAAGCTGGCGTGGCCGGGGTTGCGGCTACTGATGGTTTCGACGACAGGGGAGCACGCGGCGTGGTTCGTGCTGGATGACGCGCTGCGGCCAGTGTCGGCGGCGATGCCGGGGCCGATTGCGGATGCGGTAGCGAGGATCGGGGAAAACTGCGAGGCGGCCCTTTGCAGCGTGCTGTTCATGGCCGGTGCAGGGGGCAGTCTGCGGGCGGGGGTGACGGAGAATCCGGTGTTGTTGACACGATCGGTGCAGAACGCGCTGACGAAGGTGACAAGCGGCGGCGCTCCGGTTTTCGTCTGGCCAGGTGGTGGGATTACCTATATGGCGGACGTCGCGGCGATGCCGGCGAACGCCTTCGGGTATGTGCCGACACCGGCACTCGTCGCGCCGATCGAATTCACCATGACTCGGGCGAATTACCTGCGGCTCGGCGGCTTCGCCGGGCGGATACGGGAACTGCGGGAGGTGCTGGCGACAATGCAGCCGCGCGGGGTGACGTTGCCGGGTGGCACTGCGTTCCCGGTGCCATGAGCGCGATGGCCGCCCTGCTGCCGGATGGGCGGTTGCATCTGCAGCATGGGCCGATCGACTGCCTCTGCCGGGGCTGGGGGGCGGGCGAGGAAGTAGCAGCGGCCTACGCGCAGGCGGTGGCGGGATTCGACCAAATCCTGCCCGGTCTGTGCTCTGAACTCCCATTCTTGCGTCGTCCGATGGGGTACGAGCGACCTGCCGGGCCGGTCGCGGCGGCGATGGTGGCAGCATGCTCGCCGTTCGCAGGCGGGTTCATTACGCCGATGGCGGCCGTCGCAGGCGCAGTGGCGGATAGAGTCTTGGCACTGATGATGGCGGGCCGGACGTTGCAGCGGGCGTTCGTCAATAATGGCGGGGATATTGCGTTTCATCTGGCGCCTGGCGCCTCGCTTCGGGCCGGGGTGGTGGGCGACCTCGCGGCGCCGGCGCTGGCTGGGGTGATCGTGCTGGAACATGGTCGCAGCGCGCGCGGACTGGCCACGTCCGGCCGTGCCTGCAAGGGGCGGGGCGGGCGGAGTTTCTCGCTAGGGATCGCGGACGCGGTGAGTGTGCTGGCGCGCGACGCGGCGTCGGCGGATGCCGCGGCCACGGTCATCGGCAATGCTGTTGATCTGCCGGGGCATCCCGGCGTGATCCGGCGCCAGGCATCCGATATCGATCCAGACAGTGATCTTGGCGATCGACTGGTGACATGGGATGTCATCGGCCTGTCATCTGGTGAAGTCCTGGCGGCACTGGACGCGGGACGGGTTGTGGCCGATGCTCTGCTGTCGGCGGGGCTGATCGACGGCGCCATTTTGCTGCTCGGCGGGTGTTTCGTCGGGTGTGGTCTCGAATTGCCGGCATTGGAACGGGCATGATCCGCAAGATTTTGATACATGTCGAGGAGACGCATCGCGAGGGCGATCACGGCATCGATCCGCCGACTCGGAAGGCGGCGGCGATCGCAGTGATCGTCAATCCGTTTGCCGGGCGCGACGTGGTTGATCTCGACTCGCTCATCGGTGTGGGAGAGACGCTCGGTGCATTGCTAGGCGCACGTGCCGTGCAGGCGCTTGGTATCGCCCCGGGAGCGGTCGAGAGCTATGGCAAGGCGGCAATCGTGGGCGAGGATGGCGAGTTGGAGCATGCCGCGGCCATCCTTCATCCGAAACTCGGCGCACCGTTGCGCAAAGCTGTTGAAAGCGGGGCGGCGCTGGTCCCGAGTGCGAAGAAGCGCGGTGGCATGGGAACGGCGATCGACGTGCCGTTGGGCCACAAGGACGCGGCGTTCGTGCGGAGCCATTTCGATGCCATGGAAATCCGCGTGCATGATGCGCCGAGACGCGATGAAATCGTGGTGGCAGTTGTGGTGACTGATTCCGGCCGGCCCTTGCCGCGGATCGGCGGGCTCGCCACATCCGAGATCGAAGGCAAGGACGGACTGCGTTGAAACCAGTTGGGAGTTCGATGATGAAACTCACTCGCCGCTCTGCCCTCGGGGCTGCCGCGGGATTGCTTGGCGCGCCGGCCGTGGTGCGCGCGCAAGGCTCAGTGCCGATCCGTATTGGCGAGATCAACTCCTACACCGCCGCGCCAGCGTTTACACTGCCCTATCGCAACGGATGGCAGCTTGCCATGGAACAGGTAAATGCCGCGGGAGGGGTGCTCGGACGGAAGATCGAGGTCATCAGCCGCGATGATGCCGGGCGGCCGCCGGACGCAATCCGACTGGCTGGCGAGTTGTTCGACGACCAGAAGGTCGATCTCCTGTCGGGATCCTTCCTGTCAAATATCGGTCTGGCTCTGAGCGATGTCGCGAAGCAGCGCAAACGGCTTTTCGTGGGCGGGGAACCGCTGACTGACGCGCTGGTGTGGCAGCAAGGGCATCGCTACACGTATCGGCTGCGGCCCTCGACATACATGCAGGCGGCCATGCTGGTAGACGACGCCGCCAAGCTGAATGCGAAGCGTTGGGTTTCCGTGTCGCCGAACTATGAGTATGGGCAATCCGTGGTGAAGTGGTTCAAGCTGTTGCTTGAGCGTAAGCAGCCGGGGGTAGAGTTTGTCGGCGAGCAGTGGCCGGCATTGGGCAAGATCGATGCGGGAGCGACAGTTGCGGCGTTGGCGCAGTTGAAGCCCGACGCGATCCTGAATGCGACGTTCGGGCCAGACCTGACTAATTTCGTCCGCCAGGGCAATACGCGCGGGCTGTTCGAGGGGCGCGGGGTTGTATCGGTACTGACGGGTGAGCCGGAATATCTCGACCCGCTCGGCGACGAAACGCCGGAGGGGTGGATCGTGACGGGGTATCCGGTGGATAGCGTGACCGATCCCGCCAACAAGGCATTCATCGAGGCGTACAAGGCTCGATTCAACGAGATGCCAAAGATGGGGTCGGTGGTCGGGCACGCATTGATCAGTTCGATCGTTGCCGGCATTGCCAAGACCGGGTCGGTCGAGACGGAGGCGATGGCGGATGGCTTTGCAGGAGCGTCCTTCGACACACCGTTCGGCAAAGCGTCATGGCGTGGGCAGGATCATCAGGGAACGCTCGGGACGTATGTCGGGCGCACGGCGTTGCAGGGCGGCAAAGGCAGGATGGTAAACTGGCGCTATGTCGATGGCAGTGCGGCGCTGCCGTCCGATGAGGAGGTGCGCAAGCTGCGGCCGGGCTGAGAGGAGCCGTATGTCCGCGCTGATCGTCCAACTGCTGACCGGGCTGTCGGGTGCGTCGTCTTTGTTCCTGGTGGCCAGCGGATTGACCGTGATTTTCGGCGTCACCCGGGTGGTGAACTTCTCGCATGGCAGCCTGTATATGTTGGGCGCGTTCATTGGTTGGAGTATCCAGACGCGGCTGCCGCGGGCGCCGGAGTATTTCGTGCTTGGGGTACTGCTGACGGCCCTCGCGACGGCGGGGATTGGAGCGGCGCTCGAGCGGGTGCTGTTGCAACGTATTTATCGTGCGCCCGAATTGCTACAATTGCTGTTCACCTTCGGCGTGGTGTTGGTAGTGCAGGATGTCGCGTTGATGATCTGGGGACCAAACGATCTACCGTTGCCACGGGCGCCATGGCTGCGCGGGTTCATCACCGTCGCGGGTGAGCGGGTGCCACTTTATGATCTGATCCTGATCGGCGTCGGGCCGATCGTTCTGGTGGCATTGTGGCTGGTGTTCGCGCTGACCCGTTGGGGCGTTCTGGTGCGCGCCGCGACCGAAGATCGTGACATGGTGGCCGCACTCGGAGTTGATCAACGGATGCTTTTTACCACGGTGTTCGCGCTTGGGGCCGGGTTGGCAGGTTTGGGCGGGGTGCTGTCGCTGCCGTCGGGATCCGCGAATTTGCAGATGGATCTGGCGGTCATTACGGATGCGTTTGTGGTGGTTGTGGTCGGTGGGCTCGGCAGCCTGGCGGGCGCATATCTGGCAAGTCTGCTGATCGGGGTGCTGCAGGCGTTCGGCATCGTACTGGTTCCGAAGATCACGTTGGTGCTGGTGTTCGCAATCATGGCGGTCGTGCTGGTGTTGCGCCCGAACGGACTGCTGGGCCGGCCGATGGGAGCGGGCCGGGGGGAGACGCAGGCGTTGGCGTTGGTGCGTCCAGCGGTACCGGCTTTGCGTTGGGCCGGGTTGGCGGGGGTTGTGCTGGCAGCGCTGATTCCATTTTTTGCCGGGCCCTTTCTGTTGTCAGTGTTGACGGAAATGCTGATCGCGATGTTGTTCGCGGCGTCGTTGCATTTCATGATGGGCCCAGGCGGGATGGCAAGTTTCGGGCATGCGGCTTGGTTCGGGTTAGGGGCCTATGCGGCGGCATGGGCAGTGAAGGGGTTGCTGGCGCCGATGGCGGCGGCACTGGTCCTGGCGCCACTTGTGGCCGGGGTAGCGGCGGCAATGCTTGGCTGGTTCGTGGTGCGGCTCGCCGGCGTCTATCTCGCCATGCTCACATTGGCGTTCGCGCAAATCGTGTGGGCGGTGATGTTCCAGGCTGTCGAGTTGACGGGCGGGGATAACGGCATTCTCGGCATCTGGCCGGCCGGGTGGGCCGCGGATACGCGGAATTTCTATTGGCTGGTGCTGGGGCTTTGCGTTGGCGGCACGGTGTTGTTGCGCCGTATGCTGTATGCACCGTTCGGGTTCGCGCTGCGGGCGGCGCGGGACTCGCCGCTTCGTGCTGAAGCGATCGGGCTCGATGCGATGCGCTTGCGCCTGGCAGCATTTTCCGTGGCTGGAGCGGCGGCGGGTTTGGCAGGCGGGTTGACGGCATTCTCGAAAGGCAGCGTATTTCCGACGTACGTTTCGATTTCACATTCGGTAGACGCCTTGCTAATGGTACTGCTCGGCGGCGTGCAGAGCATCGCCGGGCCTGTCATCGGCGCACTTGTTTATACCGGACTATTCGATTTGTTACTTCGGGCAACTGACTTGTGGCGGTTGGTCCTCGGACTCGCAATAATTGCGTTAGTGCTGGTCTTTCCACAAGGGATTGCCGGGACTATCCACCGGGTTTGGCTGCGCGGGCGCGAGGCATGAGCGTTCTTGCCGTGAGCGGCCTGACACGGCATTTCGGTGGTGTCCGGGCGGTCAGTGATGTGAACTTCAACGTTGAAGCCGGCGAGATGCTGGCGATGATCGGACCGAATGGGGCGGGCAAATCGACCTGCTTTAACATGCTCAACGGGCAACTGAAGCCGGACAGAGGCCGCATCGAATTACTTGGAAGGGATGTGGCTGGGCTGAGGCCGCGGGCAATCTGGCGGCTCGGCGTCGGGCGGACATTCCAGATTACCGCGACCTTCGCGAGTATGACGGTGCGGGAGAATGTGCAGATGGCGCTGACCTCGCATCACCGACGGATATGGAGTTTCCTGCGCCCGGCATCGGGCCATTTCAGTGATGCGGCGGACGCGCTGCTGGCGCAAGTGGGGATGTCCGATCAGGCGGGGAGAGCGGCGGGGGTGTTGGCGTATGGGGACCTCAAGCGTCTCGAGTTGGCCATGGCGTTGGCGAACACGCCCGCGCTGCTGTTGATGGATGAACCGACAGCGGGGATGGCGCCGGCGGAGCGGGTGGCACTGATGCGCCTCGCGCGGGATTTGTCGCAGGCGCGGGGAATGGCCGTGCTCTTCACCGAGCACGACATGGATGTGGTGTTCGGGGTGGCCGATCGGATCATCGTGTTGAGCCGGGGCGAGGTGATCGCGCAAGGCGATGGTGCGACGATCCGGGCAGACGCGCGGGTGCGGGCGGTGTATCTGGGGTCGGGTAGCACGACGGGCGGCCATTGATGCTCGTGGTGGACGGGTTGCACGCGCATTACGGACGGGCACATATCCTACAGTCGGTTTCGTTCACTATAGATCGTGGCGATGTTCTCGTGTTACTTGGCCGCAACGGTGCCGGTAAGAGCACAACGCTCAAAGCGATCATTGGCCTAGTGCCGCCGAGTGGCGGACGGATCGCCTTCGCAGGCACTGATATCGTGGGGATGGCATCGTATCGGATTGCCCGCCTTGGCCTCGGGTATGTCCCGGAGGAACGCCGGATCTTCTCCGAGTTGACCGTCCTGGAAAACCTCGAAGTTGGCCGCCGGAAAGCGCGGAGCGGGCGCGCGGCATGGACGGTGGGTCGCCTGTTCGAGCTGTTCCCCAATCTCGGCGCGATGCGCGATCGCCTCGGCGGGCGGATGAGTGGAGGAGAGCAGCAGATGCTGACGATCGCTCGCAGCTTGATGGGCAATCCCGATCTGATCCTGCTCGACGAACCCAGCGAGGGGCTCGCGCCGCTGATTGTCGAGCAGATGGCAGCCGTGATCGGAGAAATGAAGCGCGACGGAGTGACGGTCTTGCTAGCCGAGCAGAATTTGCATTTTGCCGCCGGGGTGGCCGATCGTGCCGCAGTGATCGAAAAAGGGCGGATCGTGTGGGAGG
Organism: Rhodospirillales bacterium; assembly: GCA_043744375.1. Classification (GTDB taxonomy): domain Bacteria; phylum Pseudomonadota; class Alphaproteobacteria; order Acetobacterales; family Acetobacteraceae; genus CAIYPH01. The sequence goes on from JAYTUU010000045.1 coordinate 30,798, forward strand.
GGGCAATGGCCTCCTTGTTGGCTGATTCGAACTTGCGCGGTCAACACTTGTCCATTTGATCGGCGTGGGCGTTTCGTCCACAGAGTTGATACCGAAATCATATCGATTGAGTTCTGCTACTCGCGGAGAGCGGTCGCAATCTCTCTATGCACCGGCCGATCAGCCTAATACCAACCCCTTTATGGACTGACCGATGCCCAGATGCGGTATCCGATGGATCGGCTACGGTCTGGGTCCTGTATGAGGAACCTCCAGGCTTCGTCGCATGCGGCCAGGATGTCGTCGTATGTGTCCCACACGAGGCTTGCGAGCTTGTTGCTGCGCAGGTAGGCCCAGACGATCTCCATCGGGTTGAGTTCAGGCGCGTAGGGCGGCAGTC